>NZ_JAFCVJ010000001.1:0-465341 GCF_049896985.1 Brevundimonas sp. SL161
CGCCCTCGCCTCGGACCCTTCTCGACCACGAACGGCTCGAAGAACGCCCACTCCGCATCCGACATCAAACCACGAACCATGGCTGCTCTCCGCAAAGAACAGCCTTGAATCAGCGATCAGCTGATTTGGGAATCCACTTTGTCCACATCACCTAGGGTGGTTTCCCTCTCCCGCCGGCAGAGGGCGCGCGGTCCCTGGAGAATGGTCACGGTTGGTGACAGGCCCTTTCGCGACACGGGGCGACCGCGCTAGATAGCCGGCTCGCCGGGCCCTCCTTTTTCCCTGCGGACGTTCAGGGACGACATGGACAGCATCACGGTTCACGGCAACGGTCCGCTTCACGGCTCGATTCCGGTCAGCGGCGCCAAGAACTCGGCCATCAAGCTGATGGCGGCGTCGATCCTGACCGACCAGACACTGCTGCTGACAAACATGCCGCGGCTGGCGGACACGAAATTCCTCGGCCGGCTGCTGCAGCAGTTCGGCATCACAGTGACCGAGAACGGCTATGGCGCCGATCAGGAAACCCTGTTTGACGCCAGGGAAATCACGTCGAGCTTTGCGCCCTACGATCTGGTTCGCCAGATGCGGGCGTCGTTCAACGTCCTGGGCCCGCTGCTGGCGCGCACGGGGCATGCCAAGGTGTCCCTGCCGGGCGGCTGCACCATCGGGGCGCGGCCGGTCGACCTGCATATCGACGCCCTGACCCGTCTGGGGGCGCTGATCGAGCTGGACGAGGGCTATGTCTCCGCCACGGCGCCCAGGGGGCTGATCGGTGCCGAGATCGAGTTTCCGTTCGTCTCGGTCGGCGCGACCGAACACACGCTGATGGCGGCGACCTTGGCGCGGGGAACGACGGTCCTGAGGCGGGCGGCGCGGGAGCCGGAAATCGGCGACCTCGCCAGCTGTCTGGTGATGATGGGCGCGAAGATCGAGGGGATCGACACCGACACCCTGACGATCGAGGGCGTGACCTCGCTGAACGGCGGCGAATGGTCGGTGATTCCCGACCGGATCGAGATGGGCTCCTACGCCTGCGCCGCCGCTATGGCCGGGGGCGAGGTGCGGCTGACCCGGAGCCGGCCGGAGCTGATCACGGCCCTGACCGACCGGATGGTCGAGGCGGGCGTCGAGATCATCCCGACCGAGGACGGGGTGATCGTGAAGCGCGATCCGGCGCAGCGGCTAAAGGCCGTCAATGTGGCGACCGAGGTCTATCCGGGGTTCGCCACCGACCTGCAGGCCCAGTTCATGGCCCTGATGACCACGGCCGACGGTGTCAGCGTCATCCACGAGAACATTTTCGAGAACCGGTTCATGCACGCGCCCGAGCTGATGCGTCTGGGTGCCGAAATTTCGGTCCACGCGGGCGAGGCGCATGTCACGGGTGTCGAGAAACTAAAGGGTGCGCCGGTCATGGCGACGGACCTTAGAGCCTCCGTCAGCCTGGTCATCGCGGGTCTGGTCGCGGAAGGTGAAACCAATATCGGTCGGGTTTATCATCTGGATCGCGGGTTCGAGCGTTTGGAAGAGAAGCTCGGCGCATGCGGGGCGGACATCCGGCGGGTCAAAGGCCCGCCCGTGGAAGGACCGGGCGATGACCACTGAAGCCCTCGAATGGGACGCGCAGGAGGCGATCCGCACCCAGAGCGGCGGCGCCAATGAGCCCCTGCGGCTGCTGGCCGAGGACGGCGAGGACCTGGCGATCATTTCGGCGGCGCTGCAGGACGCGATCCTGAGGCCGGCCGACATCGTCTGGGAAAAGGGCGCGAGGCGGCTGACGATCGAGCTGAGCCGGTTCTGCTGGGAGTGCGGCGGGACGCGTGTGAGGGCCGCGATGCAGTTCGGCGACGTGCTCGCGGTCAAGAGCCGGGGCCTGCCGAGGCTGCCCGACGCGCCGCTTGAACTGCTGGCGATCCACTTCTTCGAGGGTGAGGCGCCGGGCGGTCGGGCCATTTTGATGTTCGCCGGCGGCGGGGACCTGAGGGTCGACGTCGAATGCCTGGACGCGGTGGTGACCGATCTTTCGGAACGCTGGCCCGCCCGGGTCGCCCCGACTCACCTGGACGCGCCCTCGGCAGGGATGGAGCCGTGAGCGATCATCGCCTGGCCTCCGTCGATCTGGACGAGGTGACCCTGCCGTCGGCGACGGCGGAGATCGAGCACGAGCGCCGCGTCGCCATCTTCGACCTGATCGAGAAGAACTCGTTCGAGCCCGAAGGGTCGGAAGGCGGACCCTATGGCCTGAAGCTGTCGCTGCAGGACAACCGGCTGGTCTTCGACATCACCGGGGTGGATTACACGCGGACCTATGCCCTGAGCCTGACGCCGCTGAAGAGCGTGCTGAAGGACTATTTGATGATCTGCGACAGCTATTACGAGGCGCTGCGCGGGTCGTCGGCCAGCCAGATCGAGGCCGTCGACATGGGCCGGCGGGGGCTGCACAACGAAGGCGCCGAACTGCTGAAAGCCCGGCTGGACGGCAAGGTCCAGATCGACCACGAGACGGCGCGACGGCTGTTTACGCTGGTGTGCGCGTTGTATCGGCGGGGTTGAACTCGACTAGCCGCCGGTTTTGGTGCATTAGCGCCGACTTCTTACGGCTCGCGCTTTCGTCCGGCGCGGGCCTTGATTCGTATTCAAGGGCGCGAGAGGCCGCATGGCTAAGGAAGAACTGCTCGAGTTTCCCGGTACGGTCAGCGAACTGTTGCCGAATGCCACGTTCCGCGTGACGCTCGAGAACGACCACGAAATCATCGCCCACACCGCCGGCAAGATGCGCAAGAACCGCATCCGCGTGCTGGCCGGGGACAAGGTCCTGGTCGAGATGACGCCCTATGACCTGACCAAGGGCCGCATCACCTATCGCTTCAAATAAGGACGGGGCTGCATGGCCCGTGCTGAACTGGTGCTGGCCTCGGCCAGCCCGCGCCGCATCGAATTGCTGGCGCTGATCGGGATCACCCCCGATCGTATCGATCCCGCTGACATCGACGAGACCCCGCTGAAGGACGAGACGCCTTCGCGGCTGGCCGTGCGGCTGGCCCGGACCAAGGCGCAGGCCGTCGCGGCGCGGGCGCCCGACGCCGTCGTCCTGGCCGCCGATACGGTGGTGGCCGTGGGGCGCCGGCTGCTGGAGAAACCCGCCGATGCGGTTGAGGCCGAGAAATTCCTGCGCCTGATGTCGGGACGGAATCACCGGGTCTTCACCGGGGTGGCTGTGGCCGCAGGCGAGACCGTAAGGCACCGGGTCGTGGACACGAGGGTAGCCATCAAGCGGCTGTCGGACTCCGAGATCGCGGACTACGTCGCCGGGGGCGACTGGAAGGGCAAGGCCGGGGGCTATGGTATCCAGGGGCCGGCGGCCGCCTTCGTGCTGAAGATCATCGGCAGTCATCCGGCGGTGATGGGCCTGCCCCTGCCGGAGACGGTCAACCTGCTGGCGGGCGCCGGCTGGCGCAGATGAGCGAGGTCGAGACCTTTCTGGACGACACGCCGGGCGAGGTCAGGGGCGTCGTGGCGCGGGACGGCCGGTTCGAACGCCTGCTTATCCAGCGAGAAGACGATCCGCCTCAGCATCGGCTGGGCGCGCGTAGCGTCGGGCGGGTAATCGAGGCCGATGCCGCCTTCCGCGCCGCATTCATCGACCTGGGATGCGAAGGCCCGTCCGGGTTCCTGCCGCTCGGCAAGGGCGAAGGCCTGAACGCCGGCGAAATTGTCGAGGTCGAGGTGACGGCGGAACGGCGCGAAGCCAAGGGGCCGGCGCTGAAGCGGCTCGGCGCGGGGGAGGGGGAGGGGAAACCCCGGCTGATTGCGCCCGGACCAGATGTCATCGAGCGGCTGCGCTGCGCTGCCACCGGGGTCGAGCCGATTCGGGGCGTGGCGGCGATCCAGGCCAGTTGGGACGCCGAGGAAGAGGCGCTGGGGTCGGGGGAGGTCTTCGCCGAATGGGCGCTGGACCTCGCGGTGCAGAGGATGCGGGCGCTGATCGCAGTGGACATAGACTATACACACCTGCCGGGACGCGATGCGCGCAAGGGGCGGGCGCAGGCCAATCGACAGGGTCTGAACCAGGCGGCGCGGATGATCCGGCTGAGCGGCTGGGGCGGGCTGGTCGCCGTCGATCTGGTGGGAACGACGCTGGATCCGGCGCAGGTCACGGAGATGGCGAAGACGGCCTTCGCCGGCGACGACGCGACGCTGGGGCCCCTAAGCCGGTTCGGCCTGCTGCAACTGGCCCTGCCGTGGCGGACGCGGCCGGTGGAAGAGATCTTGCTGGAAGCGGGCGGACGGCGGTCCGTCACCACGCGGGCGATCGATGTCGCGCGATCCCTGAGGCACGCCATGTTGTCCGACACCGCCACGCCGCGCTTCACCGCCCGATGCAGCCCGGACGAGGCCGCCGCCGCCGCGCCGTTGATCGCGCGGCTTGGACCCCGTGCGGCGCTGAAGGCGGACGCCGTCCTCGCGGCCGGGCGTTTCATGGTCGAGGAGGGCTGAACCAATGGCGACCTGTCCGATCTGCCGCAAGAATCCGGCCGCCGAGGCCTACAGGCCTTTCTGTTCGAAGCGCTGCGCCGATGTGGACCTGCAGCGCTGGCTGGTGGGGTCCTACGTCCTGCCGGACACGGGCGAGGGCGTCCCCGACGCCGATCCCGAAAACGAAGACTGATCTCCGCTCGATCCTGCTCTGGACACCCCGTTTCGGCTCGCCTATAGACCCGCCTCTCGCGTTTTGACGCGTGGCCTGGATAGCTCAGCTGGTAGAGCAATGGATTGAAAATCCATGTGTCGGTGGTTCGAACCCGCCTCCAGGCACCATCCTTCCCAAGCGGAAGAGCCGACCATTCCCAAACGTAAGGCTTCGATTCCGTTTCGGCATGGCGGGGTCGATTAACCTAACGCCGAAATGCAGCAGTGGTAAGACATTGCGGGGATTCGGCCCGGGGGCTCGCCCGCGGGGCGAAAAGCACCTCTGAAGCCTTGACGCTCTGTTATCGGTTCGCCAAAGGAGCTTGACCGCTTTCTTTGCGTGAGCGGCCGAACGCCCGCCGGGCCTCGTGCTCCAAGGCTTCGACCAACCCGCCGATGGTGCTCTCGAGCAACCGGATGCGACAGAAGGCGTTCCGCAGTTGGCCATCCGGCCGATCGGCGGGACACAACCGATTTCATAGAGGGCGGAGCGCCCCTGACGCGCTCCGATCCTGGGTTCCACGAGTCAGACCAAAAAAGCAGGAACTGGCGACACATGATTAAGACCAACACCCTTCTCGCCCTGGCCGGCGCCGCCGTCCTGATGGCGGGCTCGCCGGCTCTGGCGCAAGCCCCGGCAGCCCCTGACGCGACTGCGGCTCCTGCCGCCGCTGCTGCCGCTCCGGCCGCCACCACCCCGGCCCCGGCCGCTCCCGTCGCTGAAGCCGATCCGGAATCGGTCGGCGATGCGGTCTCGGGCGGACACGGCGGCGACATCACGCCGATCTCCATGTTCATGGAAGCCGGCATCGTCGTTAAGATCGTCATGATCGGCCTGCTGCTGGCCTCGATCTTCTCCTGGACCCTGCTGCTCATCAAGCTGATCGAGTTCGGCGGTCTGAACCGCAAGACCGACCAGTTCCTGGAAGCCTTCCGCGGCGCCCGCACGATCGCTGACATGCGTCGGGTCGCCACCGCCGACGAGTTCGACGGCAACCCGCTGGCCGACATGGCCGCCGCGGCCACCGAAGAAATCGAACTGTCCCGTCAGGCGGGTCTGAATGTCCACGGCGACCACAGCGATTCGGCTCTGCTGCGCGCTCAACAAGCCGTTGCCGCAGTTCAGGCCGGCCTCGCCGCCCGCCTCTCGGGCGGTCAGCAGTTCCTCGCCTCGACCGGTTCGACCGGCCCGTTCGTGGGTCTGTTCGGCACCGTCTACGGCATCATGAACTCCTTCATCGGTATCGCCCAGTCGAACACGACCAACCTGGCCGTCGTCGCCCCGGGTATCGCCGAGGCCCTGCTCGCCACCGGTATCGGCCTGTTCGCCGCTATCCCGGCCGTTATCTTCTATAACTACTTCAACACCCGCATCTCGGCGTACGGCACGCGCTCGGACGGCTTCAACGCCGAACTGGTCAACGCCATCTCGCGTCAACTCGACAAGGGAGCGTAAGACGGATGGCCGCCAAACTTTCAGGCGGCGGCGGCGGCAAGTATAACGTCGAGCAGCAGAGCGACATCAACGTCACGCCATTCGTTGATATCATGCTGGTTCTCCTCATCATCTTCATGGTGGCGGCGCCTCTCGCCACCGTGTCGGTCGAGGTGAAGCTGCCGACGGCCGTGGCCCCGCCGCAGGAGAATCCTCCCAAGCCGGTGTTCATCTCCATCCAGAACGATGGTGACGTCTTCATCGGCGACGGACGCAGCAGCCCCGAACAGCTTGGGGACGATCTGCGGCGCCTGATCCGCACGCGTAACCCGGAAGAAGAACGTATCTTCATCCGTGGCGACCAGCAGACCCGGTATGGCGACTTCATGCAGGTCATGAACGCCCTGCAGGACAACGGCTTCTACAGCGTCGCCCTGGTCGGCGAAGACAACTCGACGCCGCCGGGAGGTTGACGATGACAGACACACCCGTTGAGTATCATCGCAGCCGCTATGACGCCCCTCGCAAGAAGGGTTTCATGGGGGTCTCCCCTGGCGTTTGGCTGATCGCCTTGTCGACCGTTACGGTCCTCTTCGCGATCATGATCTTCTACTTGCAGAAGACCAAGTTCGAGCTGCGCATCCAGGAGTATTCGGACGACGCCGTGGACGTCGAGATCGTCGAACCGATCCCGCCGCCCCCGCCGCCCCCGCCGCCTCCGCCACCGCCGGACACCCCGCCGCCGCCCAAGCTGCAGGTCCGTCCGCCGGTGATCAACACCCTGGCGCCTCCGCCGCCGATCACGCTTCCGATCGAGCCGACGAAGAAGGAAGACCGGGTCGAGTATCGGGGTCCGCCCGTGATCGTCCCCGGACCTCCGCCGCCGCCGGCTCCGCCGGCTCCGGTTCGTCCGCCGGTGATCACGAACCCGAGCTGGGCCTCGCAGCCCCGCCCGAGCTATCCGGATCGTGCTCTCGAGCGCGGTCTGTCGGGCAGCGCCGATCTGAGCTGCACCGTCAACCCGAACGGCAGCGTCTCCGGATGCTCGATCGTCTCGGAAACGCCGTCGGGCGCCGGCTTCGGTCGCGCTGCTCTGGCTGCGGCCCGCAGTGCCCGTCTGTCGCCCCGTTCGGTCGATGGCGTGGCCACCGGGGGTACGGTTCGCTTCACCGTCAGGTTCAACCTGCCGGACTAGAACATGGCCCGGAAACGGACCAGCGAATGCGCCCCGAGGGAGACCTCGGGGCGTTTTTCGTTGCCGGATAGGCTAGAGGCGCCGAAGCGGTCTTGATCGTCGTCTCCCGCGACGCTAGACACGCGCCTCGCGTCGCCCCTCCCACGGTCCGATCTTCGATCGGCCGACATTCGGGGGGGCCGCTGCGCCGCCTTAGCTCAGTTGGTTAGAGCGCCGGTTTGTGGAACCGGAGGTCCTCAGTTCAAGCCTGAGAGGCGGTACCATTCCTTCACAGCATCGATGGGTTCGGAACGCGGACCTGCAGGTCCGCCTGCGCCGCGAAATGCGGACCTGAAGGTCCGCTCTCCCAATCAGGCCACGGCCGGTTCTGACTCGCTCTGGTCCAGGGGCGAGGCCGTCACGTCGGCGCGCTGGCGGAGGGTCTCGATCGGCCCTTCCAGCTTCGCCAGGGCCTTGACCGCAGCCGCATGGCCGGCCGCGACTACAGGGTCGTAAACCTTCCAGTCGCGGATGTCGGAGCCGTCGGGTTCGGGCAGGATCAACAGATCCGTGTCGGCTCGCGAACTCTCCATGTCGGCGTCCGTGGTGATGGTCGCCGAGCGCATGAGCACCGAGACGATCGGCGGGCCCTTCTTCCAGGCTCCGGAGACGATCCAGCGCCACCAGGATGGCGGGTTGGCCAGGGTCGCGGGATCGACGCCGCGGGTCTGGGACATGTCGACGCCGATGATCGGGCCCGCATTCATCTGGCGCATGACGTCGGTGGGGAAATTCTTGATCACGGCGCCGTCGACCAGCACCTGGCCGTCGATGACGACTGGCGGCATGACCCCGGGGATGGAGATGGAGGCGCGCATGGCCCGGCGCAGCAGGCCCCGACGGTGCACCTCGATCCGGCCGCTCGTCAGGTTCGACGAGACGGCGAAGAAGGGCAGGGGCATGTCGGCGATGTCGATCTCGCCATAGGCGTCCTGAAGCAGGCGGGCGACCTTGCCGGCGCGGGTCATGGCGATGATCGGGAAGGCGAGGTCCGACAGGGGATCGGAGCGGACAAAGGCGGTCCGGATGCGGGCGTCCAGCTCCTCGTCGGTCCAGCCCAGGGCGGGGCCGGCGGCGATGACGGCGCCCATGGATGAACCGCCCAGAAAGTCGAACCGCACCCCAGCCTCATGCAGGGCGCTGACGGCGCCGATATGGGCATAGGCGCGGGCGCCGCCGCCGGACAGGACCAGACCCACGGCCCGCCCGGTGATGATCCGGGCGATACGGGCGGCGTCCGCCGCGTCGCCCTCGATCGCGTGGAACCAGCGGCCGGGGTTGATGGCGTCCAGCCAGACGGCTGTGTTGGCCGGGCGGCGCATGCGGGGGTCGCGCAGCAGGATCAGGTCGGTGAACTGCTGCAGGCCGTGGGCGGTGCGGATCGGGATGTTGGCCGGCGGCGCTGTCAGGGCGTCTCCGATGAGGAATAATCGATCGACCTGGCGCGCGCAGAGATTGGCCCAGGACGGCTCATCCAGTTCGGCGACGTAGAGGACGAAGTCGTGGCTGTCCTCCATGCGCGAGAACCATTCGGAAACCGAGGACAGGGCTGAGTGGTCGATGACCTGGCAGGTGTGGCCCTGGGCCTCGACGGCGGCGGTGAGGCGGTCGACGAAGGGGCGGATGGGGCGGCCACGCACCGAGATGAAGCCGAAGACACTGGGTTCGGTGACGCCCGGCGCGCGCTCGCGGGCCCGGCGCAGCATCAGCCGGGACAGCTCGATCATGACGTCGGGGTGGGTGCGGACGGCCTCGAAGAAGACGTCGCGCGGGAGGGCCAGGATCTCGGAATCGCGCAGGGCGACGACGCTGGCCGAATGCGGCGTACCGGCGATCAGGGCCATTTCGCCGACCGGCTCCCCGGGCTTAATGACGCCGAGGAACTGGGGCGGCTGATCCTCGTCCTGACGGAAGACGCCGAGGCGGCCGGACCGAACCAGATAGAGGCTGTCTGGCTCGTCCCCGGCCGAGAAGAGCAGTTCTCCGCCGGTCAGGGCGAACCAGCTGGCCCTGGTGTTCTGATCCTCGAAAACCCGCGCCAGCGCCGCTTCCAGATTGTCGTTGCGGGAAGGGCTCATGCGGGTGTCGTCGCCGTGGCTGGCGGCCGGTCAACGCCCGGCCGGCTGACCTGGATTAACGGCGGATTGGGGGGAGGGGCAAGGGGCGACCTGTCTCCTCCCACCAGGGGGAGGGGCCTCGCGTAGCGAAGGGGTGGGGGCGGCATAGCGATGCGGACACGCAGCTTTAGGTTTTGCCTTGCCGCCCCACCCGGTCTCCGCTGCGTTTCGACCACCCTCCCCCGAGGGGGAGGGAGAATCAGATCCGTCGGATTACCGCCGCCTTGCCGTGAACAGGTCGCCGAGCCGGTCGGGGGCGCCTTCGATCCGCTCCAGATGCGGGTATTTCAGGCCCTCGTGATAGTCGAAGGCCACGGTGCGGTAGCGGGTTCCGTCGCGGACGATGAGTTCTATCTTCTGGTCGGCGCCCTTGGCGGCGGTAACGGCGGCGCGAAGGGTGGCGGCGGAGGCGACCTCGCCGTTGACGGCGATGATCTGCATGCCAATCGCCAGCCCCTGTCCGAAGGCAGGGCTGTTCCACTGGACGCTCGAGAGGGTGTTGTCGGCGCCGGTCATGAAGCCGAGCGAATAGATGAAGTCGTTGCGGCCGTACTCGGCCCAGAGCGTCTTCTGATAGTCGCTCATCGTGTCGGTATAGACGAGGCGGTAGCCGCCGCGCGTTAGACCATCCAGCGGCGCGCCCGGGCCGTGGCCGTCGAGACGGGTGCGCAGGAAGGTCGCCCAGTCGTGTTCCATGACGCCGTTGAGCGTCTCGACGACCGTTTCGAAGGTGTAGGGGTTCGCGTCGTAATTCCCCTCCTGGACGCCGAAGAAGGCACGGGCGAAGTCGTCGAGCGACTTGCGGCCGTTGGTCTGCTCGCGGATCAGGGTGTCGGCGTCGAGCCAGATCAGCTGGCCCTCGACATAGTAGTCCTCGCTGCGCTGCCAGGACCGCCAGCCGATCGGGCGGCGCTGGGAGACAATCGGGTCGTTGACCGTGTCCTGCATCGCCCGCCATTCGCGACCGACGGTGTTGTCATAGGTGGCGGCGTCCATAGCCAGGGCGTCCAGCGCCTGTTGGCGGCTATGCAGGCCCGAGCGGGCGGCCAGAACCTTGCCCCAGAACTGGGTCTGGCCCTCGTAGACCCACAGAAGTTCGTTCTGCATGGGCAGGTTGAAGTTGGCGACATCCTGGCCCGCCGGGCGGCGGTACTTGCCGTCCCAGGAGTGGGTGTATTCGTGGGCCAGCAGGTCGCGGTCGCCGAGCTTGCTGTCCCAGTCGGTGAAGAAGCCCGGATCGACGCTGTTCTCCGACGACCGGTGATGCTCCAGCCCGATGCCGCCCATCCGATCGGTCATGGCGACGAGGAAATCATAGTGGTCGTACTGGCGTGTGCCGAACAGGCGGTCGGCCTGGACGACCAGGGTGCGCAGGATGCCGATCTGTTCGTCTGTCGGGGCGATGTTTTCGTCGGCGTCGGCGACGATGTTGAGGAGGACGGGCGAACGGCCGCCGGGATCGAGGTCGATCTGGCGATAGTGGTCGCCGACGAACATCGGGCTGTCCACGAGAACGTCGAGCGGGACGGGCTGGAAGGTGGTGGTGGCGCCGGTCGAGCTGTCGGGGCGGAGAGCCGTGCCGTATTCCCAGCCTTCGGGAAGGGTGACGCCGGCCTGGATGGTGATGTTCCGGTGGAAGCGGCCGGCGGGGTAGAGCAGCATCTTCTCCCACTGGATGTTGAGCATCTCGGCCGTCATGGTGATGCGGCCCTGGGCCCCGGTTGTCGGCGACAGGTGCTGGAACTCGGCCACCAGTTCGGTGGCGCCCGCCGGAACGACGATGTGGAAGGCGTAGGGGCTGAGCGCATCCCGCACCCATTCGATGCGCTGGCCGCCGGCCGTGAAGGTCAGGCCGGCGAGCTGGGTCACCGGGCCGACCGGGCCATGGTTGCCGGGCAGCCATTCCGGGAAGAACAGGGTCATCGGGCCGGCGGCCTCGACCGGAATGGTCTCGCGCACGCGATAGATGCGGCGGTTCAGGTCCGTGGCGTCGACGTCGAGGCGGACGACGCCGGGCCAGGCGCGATCGACGACGGCGGGGATGGGCTGGGGCGTCGGAGGCGTCTGGAGCGCCGTCTGGGCGAAGGTCGGCGAGGCCGAGGCGAGGAGGAGGGCCGCGAAACAGGCGGAGACGGCGAGACGCTTCATGATGCTGGGAATCCGGAGATGAACAGGCGGGCACATGAGCGCCGGGTGCGACAGTCCGTCAAGCGGCGCCTTGTCTTCAAATCCTTGCATCCCCGCCTTCGCGGGGATGCAAGGGGAATTATCGTGAGCCTCGAGTCAGTTGGCCTACTTCACTTCCAGCAGTTCGACCTTGAACAGCAGGGTCGAGTTGGGCGGCAGTTCGTCGCCGCCGACCCAGCGGGCGCCGTAGCCGAGGTCGGCGGGGATGGCGAAATGGAAGGTCTCGCCGACCCGCATCAGGGCGACTCCCTCGGTCCAGCCCTTGATGACCCGGTTCAGCGGGAATTCGGCCGGTTCGCCCCGGTCGTATGAGGAGTCGAACTTGCGGCCGTCAATGAAGGTCCCCTCGTAGTGGACCCGGACGGTCGAGGTCTCGGTCGGTTGGGCACCCTCGGGGTGGGCGGTGCCTTCACGGAAGTACTGGAGGCCGGTGGCCGTGGTGGTCCAGCCGCGACGGGCGCCGTTCCAGGCCAGGTAGGCGGCCTGACCGGCTTCGTACTCGGCGGGCGTCGAGTGGACGGTCGGGTCGACCACGGCGACAGGCTCCGGCGCGGTGGCGCAGGCGGCGAGGGCGGCAGCAGCGACGAAGATGGGGATGATTTTCATGGAGCGACGCTAGCAGTCGAAAAAGCTCTTGCGAAGATGCTGGAAATCGGAGTGCGGGCCTTTATTTCGCCTGAGAAGCGCGTATATGTCCGCGTTCCGCAACACTCCCCATGAGTCTGCGCGAAAGCGCCGAGGCCCGGTCCGTCGCCCTCCGACCGAGCGAAGGCGTGGCTCCTTACCCAGGGAGCTCACCAGATTTCAGGCCTCCTGACCGCGAAAGCGCGTCGAGGGTGGAGGCCGAAACCGATTGTCACGGCGTGCCGCTCGCACCGCCGTGGCTGCTGCATTTTGCGCGTGGTCTCCCCCCGGATCCGCGAATGGGAAAACAGAATGACTGACGTCCTGAACGGTCTCACCATCAATGGTCAGATCGCATCGGCCACGACCTTCACCGGCAAGAAGCGCATCCGCAAGTCCTTCGGGCGTATCCCGGAAGCGGTGGCCATGCCGAACCTGATCGAGGTTCAGCGCGCCTCCTATGAGCAGTTCCTGCAGCGTGAGGTCCGTCCGGGCGTCCGCAAGGAGCAGGGCATCGAGGCGGTCTTCAAGTCGGTCTTCCCGATCAAGGACTTCAACGAACGCGCCGTGCTGGAATACGTGTCCTACGAGTTCGAGGACCCCAAGTACGATGTCGAGGAGTGCATCCAGCGCGACATGACCTATGCCGCGCCGCTGAAGGTCAAGTTGCGTCTGATCGTGTTTGAGGCGGACGAGGAAACCGGCGCGCGCTCGGTCAAGGACATCAAGGAACAGGACGTCTACATGGGGGACATCCCCCTGATGACGGACAAGGGGACCTTCATCGTCAACGGCACCGAGCGGGTGATCGTTTCGCAGATGCACCGCTCGCCGGGCGTCTTCTTCGACCACGACAAGGGCAAGACCCACTCGTCGGGCAAGCTGCTGTTCGCCGCCCGCGTGATCCCGTACCGCGGTTCGTGGCTCGACTTCGAGTTCGACGCCAAGGACGTGGTGTTCGTGCGCATCGACCGTCGCCGCAAACTGCCGGCGACCACCTTCCTCTATGCCCTGGGCATGGACGGCGAGGAGATCCTGCGCACCTTCTACGAGACCGTTCCCTACGAGAAGCGCGGCGAAGGCTGGGTCACCCCCTACAAGGCGGATCGCTGGAAGGGCGTGAAGCCCGAGTTCGACCTGGTCGATGCCGACACCGGCGAGATCGTCGCCTCGGCCGGCCAGAAGATCTCGGCCCGTGCGGCCAAGAAGCTGGGCGACACGACCAAGTCGCTGTCGCTGGCGGCTGACGCCCTGGTGACCCGCTACCTGGCCGCCGACGCCGTCAACTACGAGACCGGCGAAATCTACGCCGAGGCCGGTGACGAGCTTGACGCTCCGATCATCGAGCTGCTCGAAGAGCGTGGCTTCACCACCATCGACGTGCTGGACATCGACCACGTGACGGTCGGCGCCTACATGCGCAACACTTTGCGTGTGGACAAGAACACCGGCCGCGACGATGCGCTGTTCGACGTCTATCGCGTCATGCGTCCGGGCGAGCCGCCGACCACGGAAGCCGCGGAAGCCATGTTCAACTCGCTGTTCTTCGACAGCGAACGTTACGACCTGTCGGCCGTCGGCCGGGTCAAGATGAACATGCGTCTGGAAACGCCGGAAGTGTCCGACGAGACCCGCGTCCTGCAGAAGGACGACGTGCTGAAAGTCCTGCAGATCCTCGTCGGCCTGAAAGACGGCCGCGGCGAGATCGACGACATCGACAACCTCGGCAACCGTCGGGTCCGTTCGGTCGGCGAACTGCTGGAAAACCAGTACCGCGTTGGCCTGCTGCGCATGGAACGCGCCATCAAGGAGCGCATGTCGTCGGTCGATATCGACACGGTAATGCCGCACGACCTGATCAACGCCAAGCCGGCCGCGGCCTCGGTGCGTGAATTCTTCGGCTCGTCGCAGCTGTCGCAGTTCATGGACCAGACGAACCCGTTGTCGGAAATCACCCACAAGCGTCGCCTTTCGGCGCTTGGCCCTGGCGGTCTGACGCGCGAGCGCGCCGGCTTCGAAGTGCGCGACGTGCACCCGACCCACTACGGCCGCATCTGCCCGATCGAAACGCCGGAAGGCCCGAATATCGGCCTGATCAACTCGCTGGCCACCCACGCCCGGGTGAACAAGTACGGCTTCATCGAGAGCCCGTACCGTCGCGTGAAGGACGGCAAGGCCCTGGACGAGGTGGTCTACATCTCGGCCATGGAGGAGTCGAAATACACGATCGCCCAGGCCAACATTCAGCTGAAGGACGGCATGATCGTCGAGGAGCTGGTCCCGGGCCGGATCAACGGCGACTCCCAGCTGCTGATCCGCGCTGACGTGGACATGATGGACGTGTCGCCGAAACAGGTCGTCTCGGTCGCCGCCGCCCTGATCCCGTTCCTGGAAAACGATGACGCCAACCGGGCCCTGATGGGCGCGAACATGCAGCGTCAGGCCGTGCCTCTGGTGCAGTCGGACGCGCCTCTGGTCGGCACGGGCATGGAAGCCGTCGTGGCCCGCGACTCGGGCGCCGTGGTCGTGGCTCGCCGCGACGGTGTTGTCGAACAGATCGACGGCACCCGGATTGTGGTCCGTGCGACCAACGAACAGGATGCCAGCCGTTCGGGCGTCGACATCTATCGCCTGTCGAAGTTCCAGCGCTCCAACCAGTCGACCTGCATCAACCAGCGCCCGATCGTGCGTGTGGGCGATGAGGTGAAGGTCGGCGACGTGATTGCCGACGGTCCCTCAACGGACCTGGGCGAACTGGCCCTGGGCCGGAACGCGCTCGTCGCGTTCATGCCCTGGAATGGCTACAACTTCGAAGATTCGATCCTGATCTCGGAACGCATCGTGCGCGACGACGTCTTCACCTCGATCCACCTCGAGGAGTTCGAGGTGATGGCGCGCGATACGAAGCTCGGGCCGGAAGAAATCACCCGCGACATCCCGAACGTCGGCGAGGAAGCCCTGCGCAACCTCGACGAGGCCGGCATCGTGGCCATCGGCGCCGAGGTCCAGCCCGGCGACATCCTGGTCGGCAAGGTGACGCCGAAGGGCGAAAGCCCGATGACCCCGGAAGAGAAGCTGCTGCGCGCCATCTTCGGCGAGAAGGCTTCGGACGTCCGCGACACCTCGCTGCGTCTGCCGCCCGGCGTCGCCGGCACTATCGTCGACGTGCGCGTGTTCAACCGTCACGGCGTCGACAAGGACGAACGCGCCATGTCGATCGAGCGCGACGAGATCGAGCGCCTGGGCAAGGATCGCGACGACGAACTCGCGATCCTGGAACGCAACGTCTACGGCCGCCTGCGTCCGCTGGTCCTGAACAAGAACGCCGTCTCGGGTCCCAAGGGCCTGGGCCGCGGTGAAGTCACTGAAGCCAAGCTGGGCGAGCTGTCGCGCGGCCTGTGGTGGCAGATCGCCCTCGACGACGAGAAGGCGATGGGCGAGCTGGAGCAGATGAAGAAGTCGTTCGAGGACGCCCGCAAGGCGCTCGACCGTCGCTTCGAGGACAAGGTCGAGAAGCTGCAGCGCGGCGACGAGCTGCCCCCCGGCGTGATGAAGATGGTCAAGGTGTTCGTGGCCGTGAAGCGCAAGCTTCAGCCCGGGGACAAGATGGCCGGTCGTCACGGCAACAAGGGCGTCATCTCCAAGATCCTGCCGATCGAGGACATGCCGCACCTGGAAGACGGGACCTCGGTCGACGTCGTTCTGAACCCGCTGGGCGTGCCCTCGCGCATGAACATCGGCCAGATCTTCGAAACCCACCTCGGTTGGGCGGCTGCGGGCCTTGGCAAGCAGATCGCTGGCCTGTTGGAAGCCTGGCAGGGCGGCGGCCAGAAGCAGGCGCTGATCGAGTATCTGACCGGCATCTACGGCGAAGACACCCCCCTGCCGCAGGAAGAGCACGAGCTGATCGAGCTGGCGCAGAACCTGTCGAAGGGGGTTCCGTTCGCGACGCCCGTATTCGACGGCGCGCACATCTCGGACATCGAGGACCTGCTCGAGAAGGCTGGTCTGGAGCGTTCGGGTCAGTCGATCGTCTATGACGGTACGACCGGCGAGCAGTTCAAGCGTCCGGTCACGGTCGGCTACATCTACATGCTGAAGCTGCACCACCTGGTCGACGACAAGATCCACGCCCGCTCCATCGGTCCGTACTCCCTGGTCACCCAGCAACCGCTGGGCGGCAAGGCGCAGTTCGGCGGTCAGCGCTTCGGGGAGATGGAGGTCTGGGCTCTGGAAGCCTACGGCGCCGCCTACACCCTGCAGGAAATGCTGACGGTGAAGTCCGACGACGTGGCCGGCCGGACCAAGGTCTACGAGGCCATCGTGCGCGGCGACGACAGCTTCGAGGCGGGCATTCCCGAGAGCTTCAACGTTCTCATCAAGGAAATGCGCTCGCTGGGTCTGAACGTGGAGCTGGAGAACAGCTGACCGGCCGAATAATCCCTCCTCGCGCAAGCGGGGAGGGACGGTCCCTCCGCTCTCTCCATCTCTCGAATTTTACGCGGCCCCCGCCGCAGAAGGAAACAAGATGAACCAGGAAGTCCTGAACATCTTCAACGCGGTCCCGGTCACCCCGACCTTCGACCAGATCAAGATCGCCCTGGCCTCGCCGGAAAAGATCCGCTCGTGGTCGTTCGGCGAGATCAAGAAGCCCGAGACGATAAACTATCGCACGTTCAAGCCCGAGCGTGACGGCCTGTTCTGCGCCCGTATCTTTGGTCCGACCAAGGACTATGAATGCCTGTGCGGCAAGTACAAGCGCATGAAATACAAGGGCATTATCTGCGAGAAGTGCGGCGTGGAGGTCACCCTGGCCCGCGTCCGGCGCGAGCGGATGGGCCATATCGAACTGGCCTCTCCGGTCGCCCACATCTGGTTCCTGAAGTCGCTGCCGTCGCGCATCTCGCTGATGCTGGACATGGCGCTGAAGGACGTGGAGCGCGTGCTCTACTTCGAGAACTACATCGTCACCGAGCCGGGTCTGACCCCGCTGAAGCAGAACCAGCTTCTGACGGAAGACGAGTTCTATCGCTACCAGGACGAGTTCGGCGATGACGGCTTCACCGCCGAGATCGGCGCCGAGGCCGTGCGCAACCTGCTGATGGGCATCGACCTGCATTCGGAGGCCGAGCGCCACCGCGGCGAGCTGGCCGACAGCCCGTCGGAAGTGAAGGCCAAGAAGGCCTCCAAGCGCCTGAAGCTGATCGAGGCCTTCCTCGAATCCGGCAACAAGCCCGAGTGGATGATCCTGACGGTCGTGCCGGTCATCCCGCCGGAACTGCGTCCGCTGGTGCCGCTGGACGGCGGCCGCTTCGCCACCTCCGACCTGAACGACCTGTATCGCCGGGTCATCAACCGCAACAACCGCCTCAAGCGGCTGATCGAGCTGCGCGCGCCTGACATCATCATCCGCAACGAAAAGCGGATGCTGCAGGAATCGGTCGACGCCCTGTTCGACAACGGCCGTCGTGGTCGCGTCATCACGGGCGCCAACAAGCGTCCGCTGAAGTCGCTGGCCGACATGCTGAAGGGCAAGCAGGGCCGCTTCCGCCAGAACCTTCTGGGCAAGCGCGTCGACTACTCCGGCCGTTCGGTCATCGTCGTGGGCCCGGATCTGAAGCTACACGAGTGCGGCCTGCCCAAGAAGATGGCGCTCGAGCTGTTCAAGCCGTTCATCTATGCGCGCCTGGACGCCAAGGGCCTGTCGGGCACCGTCAAACAGTCCAAGCGCATGGTCGAGCGCGAACAGCCCCAGGTGTGGGACATCCTCGAAGAGGTGATCCGCGAGCACCCGGTGATGCTGAACCGCGCGCCGACGCTTCACCGTCTGGGCATCCAGGCGTTCGAGCCCAAGCTGATCGAGGGCAAGGCCATCCAGCTTCACCCGCTGGTCTGCGCCGCGTTCAACGCCGACTTCGACGGCGACCAGATGGCCGTGCACGTCCCGCTGAGCCTCGAGGCCCAGTTGGAAGCGCGCGTGCTGATGATGTCGACCAACAACATCCTGTCGCCGGCCAACGGCAAGCCGATCATCGTGCCGTCGCAGGACATCGTCCTGGGTCTGTACTATCTGTCGCTGGTCAAGGACGGTGAGCCGGGCGAAGGCAAGCTGTTCGCCAACATCGGCGAGATCGACGCGGCGCTGGACGCCGCCGTGGTGACCCTGCACACCCGCATCAAGGCGCGCTGGAGCGAACAGGACGCCGAAGGCAACGAGATCACCAAGGTGATCGACACAACGCCGGGCCGCATGAAGCTGGGCGCGCTGCTGCCGCAGAACCCGAACGTCGGCTACCGCCTGCTCGAGAAGAACCTCACCAAGAAGGAAATCGGCAACCTGATCGACGTGGTCTATCGCCACTGCGGTCAGAAGGCGACGGTGATCTTCGCCGACCAGATGATGGGTCTGGGCTTCAAGGAAGCCGCCAAGGCCGGCATTTCGTTCGGCAAGGACGACATCGTGATCCCGGCCAAGAAGGTCGAGATCGTCGCCGCCACGCGCACCCTGGTCGAGGAGTACGAGCAACAGTACGCCGACGGCCTGATCACCAAGGGCGAAAAGTACAACAAGGTCGTTGACGCCTGGGCCAAGGCCACCGACCGGGTCGCCGACGAGATGATGGGCGAGATCGCGCAACCGCGCGTCCTGGCCTCGGGTCGTACCGCCGAGATCAACTCGGTCTATATGATGGCCAACTCCGGCGCCCGCGGTTCGCAGGCCCAGATGAAGCAGCTCGGCGGGATGCGCGGCCTGATGGCCAAGCCGTCCGGCGAGATAATCGAGACCCCGATCGTCTCGAACTTCAAGGAAGGCCTGACCGTCCTCGAATACTTCAACTCCACCCACGGCGCCCGCAAGGGTCTGGCCGACACCGCGCTGAAGACCGCCAACTCGGGTTATCTGACCCGTCGTCTGGTGGACGTGGCGCAGGACTCGATCGTCACCGAGGAAGACTGCGGTTCAACGCGGGGCATCACCCTGCGCGCCGTGGTCGAGGGCGGCGACGTCCTGGTCTCGCTGGGTCAACGGGTCCTGGGCCGCTACAACGCCGAGGACATCAAGGAGCCGGGCACCGATAACGTCCTGTTCCCCGCCGACACCTATCTGGTGGAGGACATCGTCGAGGTCATCGACCGCGAGGGTGTCCAGTCCATCAAGGTCCGTTCGGCCCTGACCTGCGAGGCCGAAGCCGGCATCTGCGGCATGTGCTACGGCCGTGACCTGGCGCGCGGCACCAACGTCAACATCGGCGAAGCGGTCGGCGTCATTGCGGCGCAGTCCATCGGCGAGCCGGGCACCCAGCTGACGATGCGGACGTTCCACATCGGCGGCACGGCCCAGGTGGCGGAAACCTCGTTCTACGAGGCGACCAACGCCGGCGTCGTCAAGGTCGTCGGCCCCACCGTCACCGGCGCCCACGGCGATCTGGTCTCGATGAGCCGCAACGTTGTCGTCACCGTCATGGTCGATGGCAAGGACCGTGAAAGCTACAAGATCCCCTACGGCGGCCGCCTGCGCGTCAAGGAAGGCTCCGAGGTCAAGAAGAACCAGCGTCTGGCGGAGTGGGACCCCTACACCACCCCGATCATCACCGAAGTCGGTGGCTCCGTTCGCTTCGAGGATCTGGTCGAAGGTCTGTCCTTCAAGGAAGAGACCGACGAAGCGACGGGCATCGCCCAGCGCGTCGTCATCGACTGGCGCGCCTCGCCGCGCGGTTCGGACCTGCGTCCGGCCATGGGCATCACCAAGGGCGATGAGTTCGCCAAGCTGGCCTCGGGCTCCGACGCCCGGTACCTGCTGCCGGTGGGGGCCATCCTGTCGGTCGCCAACGGCGACGAGGTCAAGCCCGGCGAGATCCTGGCCCGTATCCCGACCGAGGGCGCCAAGACGCGCGACATCACCGGCGGTCTGCCGCGGGTGGCCGAGCTGTTCGAAGCCCGTCGTCCCAAGGACTGCGCGGTCATCGCCGAGATGGACGGTCGCGTCGAATTCGGTCGCGACTACAAGAACAAGCGTCGCATCAAGATCACGCCGGAACTGAACGCCGATGGCGAACAAGGTGAACCGGTCGAGTTCCTGATCCCCAAGGGCAAGCACATCTCCGTCCATGACGGCGATCTGATCCAGAAGGGCGACTACATCATCGACGGCAACCCCGATCCGCACGATCTGCTGCGTATTCAGGGCGTCGAGGCGCTGGCCGAGTATCTCGTGAACGAAGTGCAGGAGGTCTATCGACTGCAGGGCGTGCCGATCAACGACAAGCACATCGAGGTGATCGTTCGCCAGATGCTGCAGAAGGTCGAGATCCTCGACTCGGGCGAAACTACCCTGATCCGTGGTGACACGGTCGAGGTGGCCGAGGCCGTGCTCGAGAACGAGAAGGTCGAGAAGCGTGGGGGCCGGATCGCCACCACCCAGCCCGTCCTGCTCGGCATCACCAAGGCATCGCTGCAGACCCGCAGCTTCATCTCGGCGGCGTCCTTCCAGGAGACCACCCGCGTCCTCACCGACGCCTCGGTCCACGGCAAGAAGGACATGCTGGAAGGCCTGAAGGAGAACGTCATCGTCGGCCGACTGATCCCGGCCGGTACGGGCGCCTATCTGCGCAGCCTGCAGAAGATCGCCAACGAGCGTGACGCCCTGCTGACCTCGACGCGCGAAGCCGCCGTCGAGCCCCTGCCTGCGGAACTGCAACTGGAGCTGGCCGAGAGCGAGTGATCGCTCTCGCAAGCTGAAGACTGAAGAGGGCGGCTCCGGAGACGGAGCCGCCCTTTTCGCATCCAGAGTTGACGGCTTTGCGGGCAATGGAGACGATTGCGGCGTGGCGGGGAGATGCTGATGCTGGATTTTGTCATCACCTATCTGTCGTCCAGAGAGGGAAAGACGGTCGCAGCCATCCTGGCGGTCAGCCTGATGGTTTCGATCGTGGCGTCCAGCGCCAACCTCATGATCGATGTGGGCGCCGCAGCGCACGACTCCTTCTGCCCGGACCACGGCTGGGCCATTTAAGGGGCCGTCGGCTACTCCATCTTGCGGTTGTTTCGCAGGCGCTCGTCCGTCATCTCGAAGCCGGGCCGCAGGTGGGCGCCGGCACAGGTGCTGCGCAGGTTGCCGCCCGGGCAGTCGGGGCTGGACATGACGATGCCGACGCCGGAGCGGGCTCCGCGCAGGGAATCATGGGCGGCGAGGGCTGCCGCGCCGTCGCGGGCGAACTGGGCGTCGCGGCGCTGTTCCGAGGGCGTCAGGGTGCGCGGGCCGAGCGGGCCGGCGCGGCCGGCGGCCGTGTTGAAGCGGTCGTCGCAGAGTTGCTGTTCGGAGGCGGACAGCCGGCCGTCCATCGTCCGGCAGCCGCCCGCCCCGGTGCGCATCGAACGGCCGACGGCGGCCGCCATCCCCTCGGGCGTCACCTGCCAGGGGTCGGCGGAGGCTGGGGGATGTCCGACGAGGGGGCTGGCGCCGATTCGCGGAACGGCGGCGGTGGGGCGGTCCTCATCCTGGTCCTCACGCATGCGGTCGCGGGCGACGGACGGCACGGCCTCGCCGAGGACCGGGACCGTTTCACGGGCGGCGGCGCTGGCGGGCGTCGGCTCGCGCACCGTTTCGCCCTCGAGGAGGGGGCGAGGCTCCATCTCGACGAAGATCGGGATGTTCGGGGCCTCTGTGACCGGCGGATCGCCCGCGAACAGGCCGATGGCCAGCGGCGTCAGGACGAGCGCGTGAAACGCGACCGAGGCCGCCAGCACCGCGGCGCGGCGACGGTCGGCGGGCGAGCGCCAGGGCGCGATACTCAGGCCGGCGTTCGACACACATCCTCCCCGTGGGTCCAGCCACGCTGACGGGCGACCGTGGCCGGAACAGGGCGTCCCGGACAGGCGCGCCGCGCCTTCCGGGATGACAAGCTCGCGAGATGATGGTCCAGGGCGAGAGCGGACGAACGGTGGCGCAGGCTGGCGTGCCGTCCTTGCCCCGGCCGGGGAGTGTGGCTGCGATGATGGCGCCAGGCTTCAACAGGCCCGATGGAATGTCGTGGACGTCAATCTTGGCGCGGCGGCTGACCTGGACAAGGCCGGGGGGCAGGCCCTCCATCGAACCGCCGACGGCGATGTAGACGAACCGGCGCGTCGGCCCCTCGCGGCGCACGAAGGTTCCGCCGAGTTTGCCGTCCGGCCGGAGATCCACAGGCATGTCGAAGGTCAGGGGCGCATCGGTCGACAGGCGGATGTCATGCGGCGCGTTCTTCGCATCCTGACGCCAGTAGTGCAGCCCGGGGACCGGATCGGCGATGGTCAGGCGCAGGGTCAGGGTCTCAGTCATGACTGACCAGATGGGCTCCGCGCACCATGCGGACAAACGGGAGGGGCCGGTCCGTCCCGGATCGTCGCTGCGCACCGTCCGCGATGACAATCCGTTCGGCGACCTCGGCCAGGACAAAGCGGGTGATGGAGGGCAGGTCCAGGGCGCGGGCCTCGTCCAGCGGGAGCCAGGCGATCTCGTCCAGTTCACCGGATCCGGTGGTCGGTTCGGGGGCCAGCAGCGTCGAGGCGTCGGCCATGAAGAAGCGGGCGTCGAAGCGGCGGGTGCGGCCGGGCGGGGTGATGGCGCGGGCGATGTAGGACAGGGCCGCGAGGTCGGGCAGGGCGCCGGCCTGGCGAAACTCGCGCCAAGGTCCGGCGACGGAGGCGGACGGAGCGGACCGGCCGAGGATCAGGCCGGTCTCCTCGAAGGTCTCGCGCACGGCGGTCAGGCACAGGGCGCGGGCGCGATGCGGCGCCAGTTCGGCTTCGAGACGGGCGCGGGTGGGGCCGGAGGGTTCAGCGCCCGCAGCCGCGGTGAAGTCGGCGCGGTCGATGCGGCCGCCGGGGAAGACCCATTTGGACGCCATGAAGACATGGCCCGGCGCGCGGCGGCCCATGAGCACCTGGGGCCTCTTGCCGCTCCGGACCAGGATCAGGGTGGCGGCGTCCTTGGGGCGCTGGCGCGGACCAGCCGCTCGGGGGGCGTCGCGGAGGTCCTGGGCGGCATCGAAGGGCTGGAGGGGCGACGGCATCGAAAACCGATGCCACGGGGGCGCCGGCAAGGAAAGCGTGACCGCCGTCGGGTCAGCCGAGGACGCGGCCGATTCGGACGAGCGTTCCGCCGGGGTCGCTGAGAGAGAACTCATAGGTTCCCCAGAGGCGGGCGTGCGGCCCCTGCGGTTCCAGGATCAGGTCCCGGACCCGGTCGGCGACGGCGTCCACGTCCTCGACATAGAGGTAGGGGCCCATCGGATTGTCCTCCGAACGGCCGGGCCAGCCGGGTGTGGACCTCAGGTGGATGCGGCAGCCGCTGTTTTCGGCGAGCCGGCGGTAGCCGCCGTGGTCGCTGACCACCTCGAACCCCAGCCGACGGTAGAAGGCTTCGCTGGCGTCGATGTCGTGGGCGGGCACGATGGCCGCCGCGTGATGCTGTTCCATCATTCGGCCTCTCCGTCGGGGCGGGCGAGGATCATCGTCGCGGCGACGGCCAGCGACCAGAGGGCGAATGCGGCCATGGCGGCGACCGCCACCTGCAGGCCGAAGCCGCCGTCCGTCGTCGTGTGCCAGAGGGCGAGGCCGAGAATCACGACGCCCAGCGCCGCCGCCACGCGACCTGCAAAGGACCGGTGCCAGAGCCCGGGAGACCATGTCGCGGCGCCTAGAGCGACCAGGACCGTGCCGAGGGCGTCGAGGCTTTGATTGAGCGCCCACAGGGTGTGTCCGCCGGCCTCGCGGACGGCGGGATCTGAGGTCGACGCCAGCAGTCGTCCGGTCGCGAACCCGTTGACCAACGCCGCCCCGGCCAGGGCCAGCAAGCCCGCGCCGAGGAGAAGCGTGCCGGTGCGGGTCAGGATGCGGGTTTCGTCGAGTTGTCGCTTCACGCCATCGAGCCCGATCGCGAGGGCCAGGAGGCAGCCGATCATGGCGGCGTGAACAAAGCCATTGCTCCAGTCGCTGAGGAACTGTCCGTCGTCGTGTGTAGTCGAGAGCGAGGTCGGATGGTGCAACATCAGGACGAGGGCGAGTCCGGTCGCTGCGGCGATGATGGCGCCGTCAGCGCGGGTCTGGTTGGCGGTCATGTGAGTTCCCCGTTTCAGAGGATCTCTGTGCCGGGAGCGCACGAGCCAGGCGACGGACGAAGCCGGACAGAGTCCGTTAACGGACGAACCCGGGCAAAAGTCCGGAACGAGGGGCGGTTACGGGCTGAACCCGGGCGGGCGATCCGCTAGGGTCGGGCATGACCCTTGCGGCCGAGGACCTTGACCGGCGTAGCCAGCGGACCCGCCGGGCGGTGTTCGACGCCTTCACGCGGCTGGTCTTCTCGCGTCGCTACGGCGCCATCCGGACGTCGGACCTGATCGAGGAGGCGGGTGTCGGGCGCTCGACCTTCTATGAGCATTTCCGCAACAAGGACGACGTGATGGTCTGGGCCATCGACCCGATCTTCGCGCCCCTTGCCGAGGCGGCGGCCGGTCAGGCGAGCCTGCCCCGGTTGCGGTTCGTGCTGGACCACCTGTGGGAACGCCGGGCCTTGGCGCGGGTCATGTTCGAGCCGCCGCTGGCCGCGAAGCTGCAGCGCAAACTGGCGGGGATGATCGAGGCAAGACTGGGAGACGGGCAGGACGGAGACATCCCTTCGGCCATGGCCGCAGCAGCCTCGGCGGCGTCGCAGCTGGCCTTGCTCAGGGTGTGGCTGGGCGGCGAGGCCCCGTGCGCGCAGACGGTACTGGCACAGCGGCTGGCGGAGAGGCGATGATGGCACAGACTTATAAGCGGCAGCTGCCTGGAGGAAGCAACGACACGCTGACCGTGGCCGCGCTGGCGGTTCTGGCGGCGATCACGGTGACGGTGGCGCACGAAGCGGTCGGGCACGGGAGCGTGTGTCTGGCGGTCGGCGGGCGGGTGACCTTGCTGACCACGTCGCTGTTCCGGTGCGACGTTCCTTCGTTTCTGATCGATCTGAGCGGGCCGTTTACCAGTCTGGCCGTGGCGGCCGTTGCGGCGCTCGCGGCCACGGTGACGCGGGAGACCCGACCGGGGCTAACGCTCTATCTGGTGCTGGTCGCGGCCATGGCCGGGTTCTGGGAGGGGGCCTATCTGGTGCAGGCCGTGCTGACCCGGCATGGCGACCTGTATTCCGTCTGGACCGGGCTGGCCGGCGAGGCGACTGTCGCGGTTCGGGTCGGCGGCGCGGCTGTCGGGGCGGCGATCTATCTGGCGACTGTCGTGTTCGCGTCGCGGATGCTGGCGGGAACACTCGTCGAGCCCCGCAAGGCGGCGCGGACGGCCTGGGCCGCCGCGACGGTCGCGACGGTGGCGGCCGCTCTGATTTATCGCGGCGGGGTCGGCGAGAATCTTATCAATACGATGCTGGAGATCGGGGCGGCGTCCTTGCCGTTGCTGCTCATTCCCCGCAGGGCGAACTGCACCGCGACGGCGAGACCGATCCGCCGGAGCGTGCCGGTGATCGGTCTCGCCGCCATGGCCTGGCTGGGGTTCGCCCTGACGATGGGGCTAGGGATCGTCGGCTAGCGCCGCTTGCCCTTGCGGACGCCTTTCGGCGTGCCGCCGCGCGGAGGCTTGGGGCCGCCGGGACGGCCGACGCCGCGCTTGGGTGGGCTGTTGCCGCCCGTGCCGGGACCGCGTCCGCGCATGCCGAGGCGAGGGGCGGGGGCGTTGGGATCGCGGGGTTCGGCGTCGCTGAGCATCTCGAAAAGGAGTCCGCCGGTAATGGGGGTGGCCTCCTTCAGCTTGACCTCGACGGTGCGGCCGAGGGTGTAGCGCTGGCCGCTGCGTTCTCCGACCAGGGCATGGGCGCGGTCGTCGTGGGTGAAGTATTCGTTGCCCAGTGACGAGACGGGCACGAGGCCGTCGGCGCCGGTTTCGTCCAGGCGGACGAACAGGCCGAAGCGGGTCACGCCGGTAATGCGCCCGGTGAAGGTCGCGCCGACGCGGTCCTCCAGGAAGGCGGCGATGTAGCGATCCATGGCGTCGCGCTCGGCGGCCATTGAGCGGCGCTCGGTCAGGGTGACCTGATCGGCGATTGCGGGCAGTTCGGCGATCTCGCGATCCGTCAGGCCGTCGCTGCCGAGGTTCAGCGCGCGGATCAGGCCCCGGTGCACGATCAGGTCGGAGTAGCGCCTGATCGGTGAGGTGAAGTGTGCATAACGGTCAAGGTTGAGTCCGAAGTGGCCGACGTTGTCGGGCGAATAGATGGCCTGCATCTGGGAGCGCAGGACGACCTCGTTGACCACTTCGGCGTGGGGGCCGTCGCGGGTTTCGTCGAGCAGCTTGTTGAACCGCTTGGTCGTCGGGGCCTCGCCCTTGTTCCACGGCTTGCCGATGGTCGAGAGGAAGTCGGCGAGGTTGAAGACCTTCTCCTGGCTGGGCGTGTCGTGGACGCGGAAGATGAGGGGGGTCTTCTTGGCCTCCAGGGTCTCGGCCGCGCAGACGTTGGCCTGGACCATCATCTCCTCGATCAGGCGGTGGGCCTCCAGCGAGACCCGCTTCTCGATCGAGGCGATGCCGCCGTCGGGCGCCATGCGGATGCGGCGTTCGGCCGAGTCGATCTGCAGGGGCGCGCGCTTCAGCCGGCCCTTCAGCATGGTGTGGTAGGCGTTCCAGAGCGGATACAGGATGGTGTCCATGATCGGACCGGTCGTGTCGTCGGTTCCGCCGCCGTTCTCGAGGCCGTCTATGGCGGCCTGGGCCTGTTCGTAGCTGAGCTTGGCGTGGCTGCGCATCAGGCCGCGGTGGAATTTGTGGCCCAGTTTGCGGCCGTCCTTGTCGAAGACCATGCGCACGGCGAGGGTGGCGCGGTTCTCGCCTTCCTTGAGGCTGCACAGGCCGTTCGACAGCCGCTCGGGCAGCATGGGCTCGACGCGGTCGGGGAAATAGGTCGAGTTGCCCTTGGTACGGGCCTCGCGGTCCAGGCTGGTGTTGGGGCGGACGTAGGCGGCGACGTCGGCGATGGCGACCCAGACGACCCAGCCGCTTTCGTTCTTCGGCTCGTCGTCGCGCTGGGCGAAGACGGCGTCGTCATGGTCGCGGGCATCAGCGGGGTCGATGGTGACGAAGGGGATGTCGCGCAGGTCGTCGCGGCCCTTCAGCGTCGGCAGGTCCTGGTTTTCGGCCTCCTGTTCCACGGCTTCCGAGAAGCCCATGGGCACGCCGTGAGTGTGAATCGCGATCAGGGAGGCGGCGCGGGGGTCGTCCTCGCGGCCGACGGTCTCCAGGATCTTGCCGCGCTTGTGGCCATAGCGCTGGTCGGACTTCTCGATGGCGGCGACCACGAGGTCGCCGTCGCGCAGATCGCCGGCGAGGATCTGCGGAATGATCAGGACGTCCTTCGAGCGGCGGTCGACGGGCTCGACGCGGGTCTCCTTGTTCGACTTGCGGATGACGCCGAGGACGCGGTTGTTGTTGGTGTCGAGCTTCTTGATCAGCCGGGCTTCCCAGCCGTTCGGGCCATGCTCGAACTTCGCCAGGACACGGTCGCCGAGGCCGGGGGCCGGGCCGGGCTTGCCCTTGTCGGGAATGAGGAGGGCCTTGGGCGCGTCTGCCGAGGCCTCGACCATGCGGACATAGAGTTCGCCGTCGATGTCTTTTTCAACCACGTCGGCGACGCCGACGGGGGGCAGGGCGCCAGCTTCGGAGAAGCCCTTCTTGCCACGTTTGCCGAGCTTGCCGTCCGATTCGAGGCCTCGGATCATTTCGCGCAGGCGGCGGCGATCCTCGCCCTTCAGGCCGAAGTGGCGGGCGATATCGCCCTTTTCCGCACTGCCGGCGTCGCGCAGGAAGGTGAGCAGGGTGGCCTCGTCCGGCAATCCGGCGGCGGGTTTTCTGGGTGTTTTGGTCATTGAGTTCCTATGTAGGGCGCTTCGCGTAAAAGGGCGAAATCTTGCGCCGCTTGACCGGATGAAGTCGGGCGATCAGCTTCCGCCGCGCCCGTCCGTCCCGGAGTTATTCTGAATGTCTTCCCTGCCGCTGTCCGAAAACCCGACCCTGAGCGCGCCGACCGGCTCGCTGCTGGACCTGATCGGCAAGACGCCGATGGTGGAGGTCACGCGGATCGACACCGGGCCCTGCCGGCTGTTCCTGAAGCTTGAGGCGCAGAACCCCGGCGGGTCGATCAAGGACCGCATCGCGCTGTCGATGATCGCAGCGGCGGAGGCGGAAGGGTGGTTGAAGCCCGGCGGCACCATCGTCGAGGCGACGGCCGGAAACACGGGCCTGGCGCTCACTCTCGTGGGTCAGGCCAGGGGTTACAAGGTGTTGCTGGTCATCCCTGACAAGATGTCCAAGGAAAAAATCCAGCATCTGAGGGCCATGGGGGCCGATGTGCGCCTGACGCGGTCGGACGTCGATCACGGCCACCCGGAATACTACACCGACATGGCGGAACGGCTGGCGCAGCAGATTCCGGGTGGGTTCTTCGTCAACCAGTTCGCCAACGCGGCCAACTCCGAGGCGCACGTCAGGACGACGGGGCCGGAGATCTGGGAACAGATGGGCCACGACATCGACGCCTATGTCGCCGGCATCGGCTCCGGCGGCACGATCACAGGGGTGGCCCAGTACCTGAAGAGCCAGGGGTCGGCGGCCGAGATCATTCTGGCCGATCCGGTCGGGTCGGTGCTGGCGGGCATCGTCAACGACGGCGTGCCGAGCCCGGAAGGCAGCTACACTGTCGAAGGTATCGGCCAGAACTTCGTGCCGGACACGGCGGACATGAACCTGATCGACAAGGCCTATTCAATCCCGGACGCCGAGGCTGTGGCGACGGTGCGCGAGCTGCTGCTGAAAGAAGGCATCCTGGCGGGATCGTCGTCAGGGACGCTGATCGCGGCGGCCCTGCGCTGGTGTCGGGAACAGACCGAGCCGAAGCGCTGCGTGACCTTCGTCTGCGATACGGGCGCGAAATATCTGTCCAAGGTCTACAACGACGCCTGGCTGGCTGATCAGGGGCTGGGCGAGCGGGAGCTGCATGGCGACCTGTCGGACCTGATCTCGCGCAAATACGAGAAGGGCGACGTGGTCACGGCCGGGCCGACCGACACTCTGGACACCGCCTTCAAGCGGATGCGCGGGGCGGACGTGTCGCAACTGCCGATCATTCAGGACGGGCGCCTGGTTGGCATTCTGGACGAGAGCGATCTGGTTCACGTGATGAACACCGACGAGATCACGCGCAAGGAGCGGTTCGCCAAGCCGGTGTCCTCGGCCATGACGCGCGATCTGGACACGGTGCAGGTCAGTGAGCCTCTGGACGCCCTGATCCCCCTGTTCGACCGCGACCGGGTTGCGATTGTGCTGGACGGCGAAAAGTTCGTCGGCCTGATCGCGCGCGTCGATCTGATCAACCACCTCAGCCTGAACCGGTAGGACCATGGCCGAACTCAAGAACAGTCAGGGTTTTTCAACTCGCGCCATCCATGCCGGTCAGCGGCCGGATCCGACCACCGGCGCGGTGATGACGCCGATCTACGCCACCTCGACCTACGCCCAGGAAAGCCCGGGGGTGAACAAGGGCTATGAGTATGCGCGGGGTAAGAACCCGACGCGCGAGGCCTTCGAGGCCTGCATCAACGACCTGGAGGGCGGGGTCCAGGCCTTCGGCTTCGGCTCCGGCATGGCGGCGACCTCGACGGCGCTGGAGCTGCTGGACGCGGGTTCGCACATCGTCACCGGCGACGACCTGTACGGCGGGTCGTGGCGTTTATTCGAGCGGGTGCGGCGGCGCTCGATGGGGCTGGACTTCGCCTATGTCGACATGGCCGATCTGACCAAGGTCGAGGCGGCGATCACGCCGAAGACGAAGATGATCTGGGCCGAGACGCCCACCAATCCGCTGATGAAGCTGGCGGACATCGCGGGGCTGTCGGTCATCGCGAAGAAGCACGGCCTGTTGCTGGTCGTGGACAACACCTTCGCCACGCCGTGGAGCCAGAGGCCGCTGAGCCTGGGCGCCGATGTGGTCATGCATTCGGCGACCAAATACCTGAATGGTCACTCCGACATTATCGGCGGGGTTCTGGTGGCGGGGTCTGAAGAGGTCGCGAAGGAACTCAAGTTTCTCCAGAACTCCATCGGCGGAGTCATGGGGCCATTCGACGCCTTCCTGGCCAACCGGGGGCTGAAGACCCTGGGCCTGCGCATGAAGGCGCATAACGAGAACGCCCTGGCGATCGCCCGCTGGCTGGAAGATCGCATCGGCCGGCCGGGCGGTGGCGTGGCCAGGGTCATCTATCCGGGTCTGATCAGCCATCCGCAGCACGATCTGGCGACGCACCAGATGAACGGACGCTACGGGGGCATGGTCACGGTGATCATCGACGGCGATCTGGCGCGGACCAAACAGGTGCTCGAGCGGGTTCAGGTCTTCACCCTGGCGGAGTCGCTGGGCGGGGTCGAAAGCCTGGTCAACCACCCGGCCATCATGACTCATGCCTCTGTGCCCAAGGAGGTCCGCGAGGAGGGGGGGGTGACAGAGAACCTGATCCGCCTGTCGGTGGGGGTCGAGGACCTGGACGACTTGATCGCCGACCTGGACCAGGCGCTGGCCTGAAACGACCGGCCTGAAACGACCATTTCGAAACTACAGAGGGCGGCCTGCAAGGGCCGCCCTCTGCTTTTGCAGGCAGATTTTAGCCCTTGGGAAGAAGCACGGTGTCGATCACGTGGATCACGCCATTGGTGCAGGCGATATCGGCCGAGACAACCTTGGAGCCGTTTACGGTGACGCCATCAGTGCCGTCGACGTCAAGCGTCTCGCCGTTGACCGAGGCCGGGCTGAGGGTCTTGCCCGAGATGTCGGCGGCATGGACGGCGCCGGACAGGACGTGGAGCGTCAGGATCGCCGTCAGCTTGTCCTTGTTCTCGAGCTTGACCAGATCCTCGACGGTGCCGGCGGGCAGTTTGGCGAAGGCGTCGTCGGAGGGGGCAAAGACGGTGAACGGGCCTGCGCCCTTAAGGGTCTCGACCAGGCCTGCGGCCGTGACGGCGGCGACGAGGGTCGTGAACGAGCCAGCGGCGACGGCAGTGTCGACGATGTCGTGAGTTTCGGTGATCATGTTACGTTCCTGATTGATAGAGATCAGGAAGTGGGCGGACATTCCATGAATGCAATAGACGTGCGGCAAAGTGACCATGCGACACTGTCGTTGTTATGTATAGGCGCGATGTGCGGAGGTGTGATTACAACACCTCCGCACCCGGACACTAGTTTGGCAGGGAGACGGCGTCGGTGACGTGGATCACGCCGTTTGACTGGAACACGTCGGCCTGGGTCACGGTGGCGACGCCGCCGTTCTCGTCGGTCAGGATGACCGAACCCCCGCGCAGCGAGGCGGTCAGGATGTCACCCGAGACGGTGGTGATGGCAGCCGATCCACCGCCCGCCTGGATGAGGGCGATGACATCGGCGGCGGTCACGCGGCCGGCGATGACGTGATAGGTCAGGATCTTGGTCAGGGTCGCCTTGTTGGCGGGCTGGATCAGGGTCTCGACCGTGCCGGCGGGGAGGGCGGCGAAGGCGGCGTCGGTCGGGGCGAAGACGGTGAAGGGGCCGGGGCCCGACAGGGTCTCGACCAGGCCGGCGGCGGTGACGGCGGCCACGAGGGTGGTGTGGATCGGCGAGGCGACGGCGTTCTCGACGATGGTCTTGTTGGCATACATGGCAGCGCCGCCGACGGTGACGGTCGACTGGCTCATGCCGCCGTGATGATCGGCGAAGGCCGCGGGGGCGGCGACGAGCAGGGCAGCGGCCGAGACGGCGCCGGCGAGGGCGGAGAGCTTCATGAGTCGTTTCCTGACAGTGGGATCGCCTTGTTGGGATCGTCACAGAGACGGTCACGGCGCCGGTCCGGATGCGAGGGCAGCGCGGCGCGCGTCAAGCCGCCGCAGGTGTCGCACCCGTCGGCGCGACCGTGGTGCAAGGGCGCTGCCCCCCCTAGAAGCTGACCAGGACCGAGGCCACCAGAGCGTCCTCGTACTGGCTCCCCTGATCCTGCGCGTCCGTGCCGTGCCAACGCAGGTCGAGCGCGGTCGTATCGGTCAGGGCCCAGGCGACGCCGGCGTTCCAGCCGGTGTAGTCGGGAGCGTTGTTCTGTTCGCGCAGGCCCAGGGTGACGCTGGCCTTCAGGCGATCGGCGAGGGGGAAGCGGACGCGGCCCTCGACCCAGGTGGAGGCCCGGGTCGAACCCAGGCCGTCCGGCGAATGTTCGACGCGGAAGCGCGCATCGACTGCGCCGAAATCCTTGATGACGTCGAACTGATATTCCCAGGCCGCGTCGTCATGACCCGCGACGGCGCCGAGCCGCCACTTGTGCGAGGCGGAGGTGTCGAAATCGAACCCGAGCGCCGAATACTGCCAGCCGGCCTCCATCTCGGTCTCGACCGATGAGCCGGAGGAGTCGATCGTCTCGAACTCCGCATCCGCATAAAAGCCGTTGGCGCCGTTCCACTGGACGTCCCCGAAGACGTAGGGGTCAGAGCCGCTCTTGGAGGCCCCCTTGGAGCGGTTGTCGGTGCCGGCCCCCATCTCGAACGACCAGTGCGACGCGCGTTCCGGACGGTAGCGCGCGGTGTCCCTGTCCTGCGCCGCCACAGCGTTTGGCAAGCCCCCGGCAAGAACGAGAAGACAGAGGAAAATGCGGATCATCCGCCTATGATCTAGGCGACGCCGACCTTCCTGGCGAATTGATCTGTGGCCAGGGCGTATTCCGACCGCAGCCGCGCCACCAGTTCGGCCGCCGGGATGACGTCGTGGATCGTGCCGGCGCCCTGGCCGGCGGACCAGACGGTCTTCCAGGCCTTGGCCTCGTCGCCCATGTCGAGCTTGTGCTCGGGCAGCGACTTCGGGTCGATGCCGTTGGCCTGAAGCGACTTGGTCATGAAGTTGGCCGGGATGCCGGAGACGGCGGGGGTGTGGACGATGTCCGTCGCGCCCGACTCGATGATCATCTCCTTGTAGGCCTCGGGAGCCATGGCCTCGGTCGTGTTGATGAAGCGGGTGCCCATATAGGCGAAATCGGCGCCCAGCATCAGGGCGGCGGCGACATCCTGGCCGTTCGACAGGCAGCCCGACAAGATGATGGTGCCCTCGAAGAACTCGCGCACCTCGTTGACGAGGGCGAAGGGGTTGATGATGCCCGCGTGGCCGCCGGCGCCGTTGGCGACCAGGATCAGGCCGTCGACGCCGGACTCTGCGGCCTTCCTGGCGTGGCGGACGTTGGCGATGTCGTGGAAGACCACGCCGCCGTAGCCGTGCACCGCATCAACCACGTCGCGCACGGCCCCCAGCGAGGTGATGATCAGCGGCACCTCATGCTCGACCGAGACCATCATGTCGGCCATCAGGCGCGGGTTGGTCGGGTGGACGATGTGGTTGACGCCGTAGGCGGCGGCGTCGGGGTTCAGGCGCGACTTGATCTCGACCAGCCACTCGGCATAGCCTTCGGACGTGCGGGCGTTCAGCGAGGGGAAGGTGCCGATCACCCCGTTGTTGCAGCACTCGACCACCAGATCCGGCCCTGAGACCAGGAACATCGGCGCCTCGATGACCGGCAGGACGAGGCCCTTCTGCAGGGAGGCGGGGATGGCCATGGCGTTCGCTCCGTTTCGTTTGGCTACGCTTAGCGGGGTGTCGCGGGGGAAGGCAAATGTCGGCTGCGCGTGGGGCGGCACGCTCGACATTTGCACTCGGAGAGCATCGGGTGCAAGAGTCCAGATCGGGCAGAGGGTCTGTTTAATGCTCTGATTTAACAGGATTATGTTCTGGATTAAGTTTTGCACTTCGAGTGCAACGCGACGCTTCGAGTCCAGTCAGATCGCGCGGCCGAAGGCGCGATGAGGAAAAATCGGGTGCCGCCGTCGCTGGATGTCCCGGCCGCGTCACTCTGCCGATGCGGGTCGCGGGGAGGAGACAGAAGGCCGGTGTCGCGTTAAATCCCGCCTCATGACCACCGACACCTCCGGCCTCTCCCAGCTCGGCCAGCACATCATCCAGCCGACCTCGCCCGAGACGGCGGTGCTGGAGAGGGTGCCCAACCCGCATGCCGACACCCTGTATCTGGCCCGGTTCACGGCGCCGGAGTTCACGTCGCTGTGCCCGGTGACGGCCCAGCCGGACTTCGCCCATATCGTCATCGACTATGCGCCGGGCGACTGGCTGATCGAGTCCAAGTCGCTGAAGATGTACCTGACCGCCTTCCGCAACCACGGTGCCTTCCACGAAGACTGCACCGTGGCCATCGGCAAGCGGATCGCCGATTTGCTGGATCCGCGCTGGCTGCGGATCGGCGGCTACTGGTATCCGCGCGGGGGTATTCCGATCGACGTCTTCTGGCAGACGGGAACCCCGCCCGAGGGCCTGTGGCTGCCCGACCAGGGCGTGCCGACCTATCGCGGACGAGGGTAGGTCAGGTCGGGCGCGCCGTTCGCCGGCGGCGCTGCCGCAAGCGGGTCCAGGCGATCGTGAGGACAGTCGTCGCCAGCAGGGCGGCGCCCAGTCCGTCCCACACACCGTCGGCCAGCAAGGCGCCGACAAGGCCGATCAGGCTCAGCCCGGCCAGCGCCAGCGGTGCGCCGAAGATGGAGCCCAGGGAAAGCGCGCTGCGCATCAGCGCGTCCGCCGTTTCTTCGTCAGCCACAGATAGAGGCCTGACCCGAGGATGATGATGGTCGCGAGGTCCAGCAGGGCCCAGACGATCTTGAGCCCGAGGCCGCCGTAGTCGCCGAAATGCAGCGGCTGCGACAGGGACAAGGCCTTCACATACCAGGGCGAGGCGGCGACGGCGGCGAGTTCGCCGGTGCGGACGTCGATCAGGGCCGGGGTGGTCAGATGGGTCGTCAGCGGCGTGTCGCCGTGGAAGAAGACAGCATAGTGGTGGTCGGTCGAGAACTCCGTGCCGGGGAAGGCGACGAACTGCAGGGTGCGGCCGGGCAGGGCTGCCCTGGCCCGCTCCACGGCGGCGTCCAGCGAGGCCCATTCGCCGGGGGCCGCGGAGGCGTCCTGGGCGGCGGTCAGACCGGCCAGCGCCGTGTCCTTCCAATAGGCGAGGATGGGGGTCGCCAGAGCGTTGACCACCCCGGTCGCGCCGACGACCAGCACCCAGGCGACGGTGACGATCCCCAGCAGATTGTGCCAGTCCAGCCAGCGGGTGCGGGCGGCTTTTTCCAGCCTGAGCGTGCCGAACGGCGCCCGTCGCATGAAGGGGGCGTAAAGCACGACGCCGGAGACCACGGCCACGATCAACAGCAACCCCATGCCGCCGAGGAACAACATGCCTGGCAGGCCGAGGAAAATGTCGGTGTGGAGTTGAAGCAGAAACTCCATCACCGGATGGCCGGCGACCGGCGGGGCCGGGTCGCCGTTGGTCCGGTCGACAGGCTGGAAATTGAACTGGCCGGCGGGGCCGTCGGGAGCGCGGCTGGTGACATTCACCACCGGCCGGTCCTCGTCAAAGCTCATGAAGGCGGGGACGTCGCCTGGATGGCGCGACAGGGCGACGGCCAGAACCTGATCCAGGTTCAGGCCGTCGCCTTCGGGGTTCGCCGGGGCCCAGGCCTCGTCCAACAGCCAGTGTTCCAGCTCATGGGTGAACACCAGCGGCAGGCCAGTGATGCAAAGCATCAGCAGGAAGGCGGTCGAGACCAGGCTCGACCATTTGTGGACCCAGGACCAGAGGCGGATCGTGCGGGTCTTCATCCGGTTCAGAAATCCGTCGAAAGCGACAGCCTGAGAGTGCGGGGCGCGCCCAGCGTCAGATAGTTGGCGCCCGGATAGCCGCCGACGGCCACCCAATGATCCTCGTCGGCGAGATTCTCGACCCGGGCACGCACAGTGACCGGACGGCCGGCGACGTCGGCGGCGTAGCGGAGGCCGGCGTCGAAGCGGGTCCAACTGTCCAGCTCGACGGTATTGGCGGCGTCGACCGGCTGTTCGCCGGTGTAGACGAGGCGGCCCTCGAGGGTCAGTCCGGGGACCTGCGGCAGGTCCCATTCGACATTGACGTTGCCCTGGAATTCCGGCGTGCCGATGGGACGGTTTCCGTCGAAAGCGCCGCCCGCCGAGCGGGTTACCTCGGCGTCCAGCCAGGTCCAGCCGCCGAGGACCCGCAGGCCGTCTCGGGGCTCGCCGAAGTAGGCGATCTCCAGGCCGGTGTTCTCCTGCTCGCCATTGGCCGCGAAAACGCCGTTCTCGACATAGGCGCTGGCCAGGGTGCTCCGAAACAGGCTGACGCTCCCGCCGAAGCGACCGACGTCATACTTCATGCCGACCTCTACCTGTTCGCCCCGGAAGGGATCGAGCGCCTCTCCCGCGTTGGTGACGGGCACGCCGCCGCTGAGGGCCGGCGCGATCTGGCCGGGGATCAGCGCCTCGGCGTAGTTGGCGTAGAGCGAGATCTGCTCGATGGGCCTGTAGACGACGGCGAAGACCGGAGTGACCGCGTTGCCCTCGTATGCCGAGAGGGGCGCGCCGGTGTTGTAGTCATAGGTGCGCGTCTCGATCTTCTGATACCGGGCGCCGGCGGTGATCCGCAGCCGCCCGTCCATGAAGGCCATCATGTCGGCGAGGGCGAGGCTGGCGTTGTCGACCCGCTCGGTCACATTGGGGGCCGACAGGTCGCCGCCGACGAAGAAGGTGGCAGCGGGCGGGGCGACGGCGAGGGGCGCGTACAGGTTGCCGGCGAAGCCGGCGAAGCTGGAGAAGGCGTAGGCGTTACGCGATTTCGACTGGACCTGTGAGGCCGAGGCCACGAGGGTGTGGCCGACGGGGCCGGTGGCGAGGCGGGCGCGGAGGCCGGCGTCGGCGGACCAGACTGTGTCTTCGCGCGCATTGTCGAAGCGATAGGTGCTCAGGGTACCGTCGGGTTGGGTCGTGGGGTTGGCCAGCACATTGGCCTCTACGCCCTGACGCCCGCCGATGGCGGCCCAGGCCGAGACCGTGTCGGTCAGATCGAACTCACCGCGGGCGACCCCGAACAACTGTTCCTCGTCTGTATAGGTCCAGGGCTGGGCGAAATTACCAGCGGCGGACGGCGCGCCGGGGACAGCGCCGGTCGGGGTCACGGTCGGGCGGGGGGCGTCGATATGGTGATCCTGATATCCGATATCCGCCGAGACGCGGGCGCGGTCGCCACGGCGGTCGAGACCGAGGCTGATCACGGTCAGTTGGCGGTCCTCGCCCCCGACACCGGCCTCGCCGTCGCGCCGGGCGATGTTGAAGCGTCCGCCCCAGTCTCCGTCGGCGCCGAAGCGACGGGCCAGGTCGGCGGCCAGATAGAGTTCACTCTCGCCGTCGATGCCCGCCGTGAGACGGTTCAGCGGCGCGTCCGGCGCGCGCTTGGGCGTCAGGTTGATGGCGCCGCCGACGCCGCTGCCGCCAGGTGCCGCGCCGTTCAGGAAGGCCGTGGCGCCGTGAAAGACCTCGACCCGCTCGAGGAATTCCGCGGCCACGAACTGGCGCGGCAGAATGCCGTACAGGCCGTTGTACGTCATGTCGTCGGAGAACACCGGGAAGCCGCGGATGACATACAGCTCCTGGAAATTACCGAAGCCCTTGGATACGCGCACGGCCGGATCGTTCTGCAGCACGTCGCCGACGCTGCGGGCCTGCTGGTTGCGGACCAGCGCCTCGGTATAGCTGGTCGAGGCGAAGGGGGTGTCCATGACATTCAGCGCCCCGAACAGGCCGACACGGCCGCCGCGCGCGATCTGACCCCCGGCGTAGGGCGAGGTCAGGGTCACCTGGGAACCCGTGACGATGACTTCGTCGAGCTGGGCCGTGGCCTCCTGGGCGAGGGCCGGGTCGCCGAGCAGCAGGGTGCAACAGGAGGCGAGCAGGGCGGATCGAAGCATGGGAAGGCTTTCAGCGAATTGAGAACGCGTCGCAATATACGAGACGAACCTTGCCATCAAGCGAAACACGCGGGCGGGGTGAGGCGCGTCGACGCGGCCAACCAGGCGTAAGGGCTTTTGGTGCAATTTCCAGGCGGCGGCGCAAGAGCCAACGGCCTAGTCTGATGAGATGCCAGATTCCCTTCGCCTGCCGCTGGAAAGCCTGGGTCGTCAATGGCTGGAACGGCTGCAGACGGACGCCGACCGCCGCCCCGCCACCCGCTTCGCTTTCGCCTTCCTGATGTTCGGGATCAAACAGGCCTGGGCCTGTCTGTTCGGAGGGGCGATGCTGGGGCTGATCCTGCTGACCTTCCTGTTCTGGCCCGACGACAGCCCGGTGTCGCGCTATGACTTTCTGGTCATCGGGGCGGTGCTGATCCAGGCCGCCATGCTGGTCCTGAAGCTGGAGAGCTGGGCCGAGGCGCGGGTCATCGCCTCTAGCGATTACACTCAGCCTCCAAGGCGGACGTGCTCAATGTCAGAGATGGGTAGTGAGCAGTCGTTGGGTCACCCGGCAGCAACGCGCGAATCGAATGGGTAGCAACCTTCTCTTCCGGACACTAGACCTATTGTATGATCTCAACTCGCTCCATTCGGCAGTTTTCGCCTGCATACGGAATACCGCGATAAGAGAGTTCAACCTTTAGGTTCTCGACCTCTCTATTATAAGCACAGGGAAGAATGACTGTAAGGGGAATATTTTGTTCTTGGGATAGCCCGATGAAGAACTTCGCAATGGACTGGCGCATCATCTGTTTGTCTGCCTGGACACCGCGTTGGAATCCGTCTCTCGATCCATAACCCTCAGTGGACATGTCGCCATTCAGAACGCGTGGACGAGGGACGCGACTATCGCCGTAAAAATCGCCTCCCGCGAAGAAGTTCAGCGGGTTCACAAGCTGCAACGGGACAAAAAGAGTTGACCACAGCGTCGCTTGGTAAGCCTGCCTCCATGCGGTCGCGCTTCCACCAGCGCCAGCTACGTGGCCAAGCCCTGCAGCCCAGACTGTATTAGTTACGAGATTGGCTACGACCAGGTCTTCTTCGACGAGGCCAATGAATCTGAGCATGAAGCCTGCGTCGACAGTTTTCTCGGAGATTATCCGTCCCGTCCGTCGTTCAACAATGCGGTAGATCGCTCTGCTTCGGCTGTCAAAATCGACTCCAATAAAGGAACCTCGCAGGTCTATGAACTCAATTTGGAGGCCGTATCTCGCTGCCGCAGGCGTTCGGGCAAGCATTCCTGATCTCTCAAGCGCAGTTTCAAGCATCGGCCTGAACTGTCGCTGATTAGCTTCGGCGAAAAAGAACGAATGCTGCGACATCCCGGAGATATAATCGACCACAACAGCACCCCTTAAGGCGTTGTGATCGGGGATCAGAAACGCCTGCCCTGTGGGTAGGTTGGGGCGTTGAAGCGCGATGCGAGTAGATTGCGATGCGCAGCCGCCGAGAACCAGCATCGCAGCTACGGACGCAACCGCAGCTTTTAGTATGACATGCATGAGAACCCCCGCTTCGTGACGGCGTAGGGTAGGCGCACTTTGCTCACTAACTCTTAATCCCGGACCGCGTTCACAGCTTCCCGAGCCTCTGAACGTCTGCTTTGAGTGGTGCAGTCTTTGGCGTGAGCGCGACAAGCGGACGTTAGGGCGACCCATTTTAGCGTGCCTACCGGCCAGTCGCTGGAGCGTTGTCATCGTGATCTTGCTGTTCCACATTGCCGGCACGATCATGGAGCTGTTCAAGACCGCCCACGGGTCGTGGATCTATCCGGAGGACTCGGTGCTGCGGATCGGGGCCGTGCCGCTGTTCTCGGGCTTCATGTATGCGGCGGTAGGCTCCTACATCGCGCGGGTGCAGCGCATCTTCCATATCCGCGTGCGCGGTTATCCACCGGTGTGGTCGACCTGGGTGCTGGCGGCAGCGATCTACGTCAACTTCTTCGCCCATCACTGGCTGCCGGACATCCGGCTCGCCTTGTTCGTGGCGACGGCCCTGCTGTTCGGGCGAGGATGGTTCTGGTTCACGGCGAACCGGACGCGGCTGAAGATGCCCTTGCTGGTGGGGTATTTCCTGGTCGCCCTGTTCATCTGGTTCGCGGAGAACCTGGGCACCCTCGGGCGCGCCTGGGCCTATCCGGGTCAGGAGGCGGGGTGGGAGATGGTTTCGCTGGCCAAGCTCGGCAGCTGGTATCTGTTGATGATCATCTCGGTGGTGCTGGTGTCGCTGGTCCACCGCCCGGAGGAGGAGCCGCGATGAGCGATGGATGGGCGGAATCGGCGGATGCCTGGGTCGCGTCCCAGGGGGACGAGGGCGACTTCGGGCGGCGCTGGGTCATGGATGCACCGATGCTGGAACGGGTCCGGCTGAGGCCGTATGCCCGCGCGCTGGACGTCGGCTGTGGCGAGGGACGGTTCTGCCGGATGCTGAAGGCCGAGGGGGTGGCGGCGGTCGGGATCGATCCGACCGTGGGCCTGATCGACCATGCGCGCAGGCTGGATCCCGAGGGAGATTATCGCGTGGAGGCGGCCGAGGCCCTGGGATTCGACGATGGGGTGTTCGACCTTGTGGTCAGTTATCTGTCGTTGATCGATATCCCGGATGTGCGGGCCGCGATCGCGGAGATGACGCGGATGCTGGCGCCGGGCGGGAGGCTGTTGATCGCCAATCTGGCGGGGTACAACTCGGCCGCCGACGCCAACGACCTGGGGTGGGTCACCCTGCCGGACGGGCGGCGGGCCCATGCGATGGACGACTATCTGGAGGAGAAGGCCGGCTGGATCGCCTGGAAGGGCATCCGGATCCAGAACTGGCACCGGCCGCTGAGCACCTATATGGCGCTGCTGCTGGAGCAGGGGCTGACCCTGACCCATTTCGCCGAGCCGCCCGCGCACGGGGGCGATCCGGTGCGACAGGCCCACTACAACCGCGTACCCTGGTTCATGATGATGGAGTGGACGAAGCCGCCCGTCAGCTCTGCGTCAGGCTGAGCAAATTGCCATCGGGGTCAGCGAAGAAGGCCACCTTCGCGCTGCCGCCAGGGGCGGTCCAGACGCCCGTCTCGTCCTGACCCATGCCTGGATAGATGATCATGACCACGCCCCTGGCCGTCAGGTCGGCGACGGTCGCGGCGATGTCAGCGACCTGCCAGCCGAGCACCGGATGAGGGGCTGCGGCATGATCGGGCACATGGGTAATCCGCAAGCTCGCGCCGTTCAGATCGAATACGGCCGCGAAGCCGTCGTCGGTCAGAAACGGGAGGCCCAGGGTGTCGCGGTAAAAGGCGTCGGACACGGCCCGGTCGCGCGTCAGGACGAAGGTGATGGCCGTTGCAGACGAGGGCAGGCTCATGGCCGGATCTCCTTTTCTGGACGCGTCAACATAACACGGTTCATGGACGATGTTGCGTGATCGCTGTCAGGTCCGGACGGTCGCGTTCCAGCAGGGGCTCGACTGCGGTGCCGAGGTGGATGAAGCCGGCGACCTTCTCGTCTTCGCCCACGCCGAACAGGGGCAGGGCGTCGGCGTCGTAGCTGTACCAGTCGGTGATCCAGCTTGAGGCGAAGCCGAAGGCGGAGGCGGCATGCTCCAGGTTCATGCAGACGGCGCCTGCGCTCAGCTGCTGTTCCCAGACGGGTTTCGATGCGGGCGCTGCCGTCGAGATCACGAGCACAGTGGTCGGGGCGGCGGTCAGTTTGGCGAGGACGGCCCGGGCCTTGGACGGCAGACCCTTGGCGACGGCCATGGCGCCGAGCGTCTCCGCGATCACGGCGCGGCTGGCCGGACCCATGACGACGAACCGCCATGGGAAGAGCTTGCCATGGTCGGGCGAGCGGGCGGCCAGGGTCAGGATGTCGGCGACCTGCCCGGCGTCAGGTCCGGGCGCAGTCAAGGCCTGGGCCGGAGCCGAGCGGCGGGTGGCCAGGCGGGCCAGCATCTCGGGTGACGGGGTCGGCGAGGGGAGGGGGGCGCCGAGATCGACGGGGGGAGGCAGTGTCATGCCGGGAAGCTAGGCGTTCGACCCATGCGGCGCCATATGCCCGTGATGAGCGACTCTCGCGACGACTTCGATGCCGGCCGGCCCCTGCCTTCGTGGGACGTGAACCCGCCCGCGCGGCCGGGGTGGAAGAGCGACGGCGACGCGACGGTGTTCGAGAACCCGTGGCTGACCCTGACCTCGCATCCGGCGACGGCGCCGACCGGGGCGGCGGCGACCTATGTCGTCATGCGGCCGAAGAACCTTTCTGTCGGGGTTCTGCCGATTCATTCGGACGGGACGGTGACCCTGGTCGGCCAGGCGCGGTTCGCCCTGGCCAACTATTCCTGGGAGATGCCGGAGGGCGGGGCGCCGTTCAACGAAGATCCGCTGGACGGGGTCAAGCGCGAACTGGCCGAGGAAGCCGGCCTGGCGGCGAAGTCCTGGCGCGAGGTGCTGAGAATGGAGATGTCGAACTCAATCACCGACGAGCGGGCCATCGCCTGGCTTGCCTGGGACCTGTCTGAGGTCGACACTGCGCCGGATCCGACCGAGGTGATCGCCATGGCGCGGGTGCCCTTCATGACCCTGATGCACGAGATCGACCGGGGCGCGGTGCGCGACACCTTTACGGTGGCGACGGCGCTGAGGGCCTACCATATGGCGAAGCAATCCCTGATCCCCGGCTGGCTGGCGCACGCCATGCTCACCCGGGTATGATGGGGCGGATGGAGCCGGTGATGCCCAAGCTTGAAGTCGTCGCGTCGCAGGACAGCGTGTGGAACCAGCTGCGGTCCTCCGCCGAGGCCGCCGCGCGCGAGGAGCCGCATCTGGCGTCGCTGCTGAACGCCGTGATCCTTTCGCACCACGACCTGGTGGCGGCGCTGAGTTTCCAGATCGCCAGGAAGCTGGGCGACGAGGAACTGCGCGCCATGACTGTGCGCGAGGTCTGCCTGTCGGCGTTCCAGGCCGATGCAACCATTGTGGCGGCGGCGGAGGCGGACTTGCAGGCCGTGGCCGAGCGCGATCCGGCGATCAAGACGCTCTTGCAGCCGTTCCTGTACTTCAAGGGTTTCCAGGCGCTTCAGGCGTCCCGGGTCGCGCACTGGCTGTGGACGGAGGGACGCGAGACCCTGGCCTTCCACTTCCAGAGCCGGATCTCCGAGCTGTTCCAGATCGACATCCACCCGGGCGCGCAGCTCGGCTCCGGCCTGTTCCTGGATCACGGCACGGGCATCGTCATCGGCGAGACGGCCGTGGTCGGCGACCAGGTGTCGATGCTGCACGGTGTGACCCTGGGCGGCACGGGCGCCGAGCGGGGCGACCGCCATCCGAAGATCGGCAAGGGCGTGCTGCTGGGCGCCGGGGCAAAGGTGCTGGGCAATATCGTGGTCGGCGACTACGCCAAGGTGGCTTCGGGGTCGGTGGTGCTGAAGCCGGTACCCGCGGGCTGCACCGTGGCCGGTGTTCCGGCGCGGCTGGTCAACTGCCCCACTGCGGCGGAGCCGGCCCGGACGATGGACCATACCCTGGCCGACATCGTCTATGATTTCGTGATCTGAGCCGAGTGTCTCTTCCCTGCGCCGCAGGCGTGGGGAGGTGGCTCGTAGCGAAGCGACGAGACGGAGGGGTTCTTCGCGGCGACAAGAACCCCTTCGTCAGCTCGGAAGAACTCGCTGCCACCTCACCATTTGCTGCGCGAACAGGGAGGAGACGTGACAGGCCGATCCAGCTTCTCTAGGGTCCGCGCCTTCAATCCAGACCACCGAGGCCCGCCGTGAACGAAGCAGACATGAAGCGCATCGAGACGCACCTGAAGCGCACCTTCAACACCGGCGGCATCATCGTGAAGCCCCGTGCGAAGGTGAACGATTCGGCCGAGGTCTATGTCGGTGACGAGTTCATCGGTGTCGTGTTCGACGACGAGGACGAGGACGGCAGCTTCATGTTCGAGATGGCGATCCTGGCCGAGGATCTGCCCGCCGACTGACCCGGCGCCGGATACCAGACACGAAAACGCCGGGCGGTGCGAACCGCCCGGCGTTTGTCGTTTCAGGCCACAGGCTTCTAGCGCTTGCCAAAGATCGCGTCGGCCAACTTGTCGAAGAAGCCCTTCTTCGGCGCGGGAGCCGCAGGCTTGGCAGCAGGGGCAGCGGCGGCCGGGGACACGGCGGGCTTCGCGGCGGGAGCCGGAGCGACGACCTGCTTGGCAGCCGGTGCGACGGCGGCCGGCTTGGCGGCGGGAGCGACAGCTTTCGCGGCCGGAGCCGTCGTAGCGGCCTTCGGAGCAGCCTTGGCGGCGGGCTTCTTCCCAGCCGCTTTCGGAGCGGCCTTGGCTGGAGCCTTCGCGACGGCAGGCTTGGCAGCGGGTTTGGCGGCAGCCTTGGGAGCGCCGGCCTTGACCGTGGTCTTCGGGGCGGCGGCCTTGGCGGCGGGCTTTGCCGCAGGCTTCGCAGCCGGCTTGGCGGCGGACTTCACAGCCACCTTTGGAGCCGGCTTGGCGGCCGGGGCGGCCTTCACCGCTACGGGCTTGGCGGCGACGGCGGGCTTTGCTGCAGCGGGCTTGGCCGTTTTCGCAGTCGACTTCGCGGCTGCTTTAGGCTTGGAAGCGGCGGACGCTTTGGGCGACGCAGTAGACGGTGACTTGGCCATGTATTCCCCGACCCCTCGGTTGGAACGATTGCGTCCGGTGCGTGAGAGCACAGGCGCAAACTCAATAGTATCGATTCGCAATGATACCGGTGTTTGAATAAATGTCCCACAATCCCGTCCAGATAATCGCGCGCGGGTCTCGCGCCGCCGCCGAAGCGGCCGCCGAAGCCATTGATTCCGACTTCCTGCTGGAAGGCGCGACCTATTCCATTCTCGAGGAAGACGAGGATCGCGACATCTGGCGCATCGACGCCTTCCCGACTTCGGAGGAAGAGGTCGAGGCCCTGATTGCGCGACTGGCCGAGCATCCCGGCGTGACGGTGAAGGTCGAGCCCCTGGCCGACGCCGACTGGCTGGCCATGTCGCTGTCAGGCCTGCCGCCCGTGCGGGCCGGACGGTTCTTCGTCTATGGCGCCCACGATCAGGGACGGGTGCCGCCCAATGCCGTGAATCTGAAGATCGACGCGGGCGCGGCCTTCGGGACCGGGCACCACGGCACGACGGTCGGCTGTCTGGTCGCCTACGACGAACTGCTGAAGCGCGAACGGTTCGAGAAGGTGCTGGACGTCGGCTGTGGAACGGGCGTGCTGGCCATCGCGGCGGCGCGAACGGGCGCGGCTCTGGCCGTCGGCACCGACATCGACGCGCCTTCGGTGCGGATCGCCAATGAGAACGCGAAGCTGAACCAGGCCAATGCCCGCTTCGTCCACGCCTCGGGCCTGAACGACATGAAGGTGCGGGCCGGCGCGCCCTATGACCTGGTGTTCGCGAACATTCTGGCTCCGCCGCTGGTCGCCCTGTCGCAGGACATCAAGATGAGCCTGCGGATCGGCGGGGTGGCGATCCTGAGCGGGCTGCTGCGGACACAGGAGCGGCGGGTTTCGGCCGCCTATCTGTCGCGCGGATTCCGGCTGGAACGACGGATCCATCGCGATGCGTGGAGCGCCCTGGTGCTGAGGCGGATGGCATAGGCGGAACTCCGACGAAGCGAAGCCGTTCTGGTGACTTAATGGAGGGATTTCACGTGAGCCAGTACGACCCGAATATCGACCCCAATGCCAGGATCGAGCGCATCGTTGTGACCGAGCCTGTCTACAGCGAGACGGTCGTCGTGCAGCGCGAGTCGAGCACAGGCTGGTGGATTGCCGGCGGACTGGCTGCCGCCGTCCTGATCGCCGTGCTGTGGGTCCTGTCATCGGGGGGGCGCGACGACGAGACCGAGGTCCTGCTGGCCCAGGCCCAGGCGGACGCCGTTGCCGCCCAGGCGCGCGCGGATCAGGCGGTGGTCCAGGGTCAAATCGCCGGCGCCCAGCAGAGCGTCGACATCGCCCGGATGGATGCTGCGCGCGCCCAGGCCGAGGCGGCTCGCGCCACCAGTCAGGCGCGCTCCGACATGGCCCGCGCCGCCAGCCAACCGGCGCCCGTGATCATCACCGTCCCGGCCGCGCAGCCCGCGCCCACTTCGGGTTCGGCAGTAATCACAAGCACGTCGCCGCAGAACTGATCGTCTCCTGCATCTCCCTCCCCTTCATGGGGAGGGAGATGCTATGGCGATTTTCATGCGCCAGTCCTTCGATGAAACCACCTCGCCGTCCTTCGGGGCGAAACACCTTCCGCTCGTTCGCGCCGCGATGGCGCAGCAGGGGTTGGACGGCTTCCTGGTCCCGCACGAGGACGAGCATCAGAACGAATACCTGCCTACCGCCAATGACCGTCTGGGATGGCTGACCGGTTTCACCGGTTCGGCCGGCGCGGGCGTGGTGATGAAGGACACGGCCGCCGTCTTCGCCGACGGTCGCTACACGGTGCAGGTCCGGGCCCAAGTCGATGCCGATTTGTTCGAGATCCTCGACCTCGTTGACGGCGGTGTCCCCGCCTACCTCGAGCGTGCGCCGAAGGGGGCCGTGATCGGCTACGATCCGCGCCTGCACAGCCCCGATGCCCTGGCCACGCTCAAGCGAGCGGCGGCCAAGGCCGGGGCCAGCCTGAAGCCCGTCGACAACAATCCGGTGGACGCCGCCTGGGCCGAGGCGCGCCCGGCCCAGCCCGCCGCTCCCGTCGTGCCGCACGAAGACCGCTATTCGGGCGAGTCGAGTGCGTCGAAGCGGAGAAGGATAGCGGAAGCGGTCGCCGCAGCCGGAGCCGACGCCGTGGTCCTGACCGCGCCCTCGTCGATCGCCTGGCTGTTCAATGTGCGGGGCGGGGACGTGATCCGCTCGCCCCTGCCGCTGGCCCAGGCGATCCTGGCGGCCAATGGGACGGCGATGCTGTTCCTCGACCCTGCCAAGGTGACCAACGAACTGCCGGGCTGGGTGGGCGACGACGTGACCCTGATGGCCCCGGGCGAACTGGGGCAGGCGCTGGAGGGGATGAAGGGGTTCAAGGTCCTGATCGATCCCGCCCAGTCTTCGGCCTGGTATTTCGACCGGCTGGATCTGGTCGGGGCGACCGTGGTTCGGGGGGTGGACCCGTGCGCCCTGCCGCGCGCGGCCAAGAACGCGGTCGAGATCGAAGGCTCACGTCAGGCCCACATCCGCGACGGCGCGGCGCTGTCGCGGTTCCTGCACTGGGTCGATACGGTCGCACAGGTCGAACTGCCGGACGAGCGCGGCGTGGTCGAGGCGCTGGAGCGGTTCCGCGAGAAGACTGGGGCGCTGAAGGACCTCAGCTTCGACACCATCGCGGGTGTCGGGCCGAATGCGGCGCTGCCGCACTACAAGCCCGTCACCCGCACGATCCGCAAGATGGAGCCGGGCTCGCTGCTGCTCGTCGACGGCGGCGGACAGTATCTCGACGGCACCACCGATGTGACCCGGACCATGGCCATCGGCGAGCCCTCGTCCGACCAGCGCCGCATGTTCACCCTGGTGCTGAAGGCCCACATCGCCATGGCCGTGATCCGCTTCCCCGTCGGGACGTCGGGGCACCAGCTCGACGCGCTCGCCCGCGCGCCGATGTGGATGGTGGGCCACGACTACGACCACGGCACGGGTCACGGCGTCGGCTCCTATCTGGGCGTGCACGAAGGGCCGCAGCGGATCGCCAAGGCGGTCAACAGTCAGCCCCTGCTGACCGGCATGATCCTGTCCAATGAGCCCGGCTACTACCGCGTGGGCCACTGGGGCATCCGCATCGAGACGCTGCAGGTCGTGACGGCGCCCGAGCCCATCCCCGGCGGCGAGCGGCCGATGCACGGCTTCGAGCAACTGACTTTCGCCCCGCTGGACAGAAAGCTGATCGATGTCGCGGCCCTGACCACCGACGAGCGGGCCTATGTCGACGCCTATCACGCCGAGACCCTGGCCAAGGTCGGGCCGCTGTTGGACGGCGAGGCGAAGGCTTGGCTCGGAGGGCAGTGCGCCCCGCTTTGAGGGGATTCGGCGGTGTGGTAAAAGCGGTTCTACCATGCTGAATATCAAGAACCCCGAGCGCATGAACTGGCCGTCGAGGTCGCCGTCCGAACGGGCGGGAGCCTGACCGACGCTGTCATTCACGCGTCGGAGGAGCGATTGGAGCGCACGCCGGCGGTGAAGCGCGATAAGGCGTCTATGGAGACGATCCTGGCCCTTCTCGACGAAATGCGCAGTCACCTCCCGCCGGAATTCTTCGAGGAAGAAGATCCGTCGGCCTTCCTGTATGATCCGGAAACCGGTTTGCCGGCGTGATCGTCGATACGTCGGCGCTCGTCGCGGTTTTGACTGCACAGCCGGAACGGATGGCGTTTCTCCGTCTGCTGCGAGCAGATTCAGAAGTGAAGGTGTCAGCCGTAACCTTCTTCAAGTTCGGGATGGTAGTGGATCGGTGGAAAGAGCCGCTCGTGTCTCGCGGCGTTGAGCCACTGCTGTCGCTGATCGAAGCCGAGATCGTTGCTGTGTCCGCGGATACGGCGCGATCGGCCCGGGAGGCGTATGCCACGTTCGGAAAAGGCAACCATCCGGCGAAGCTGAACTTCGGTGACTGCTTCGCCTATGCCCTCGCCAAACAGACCGGCGAGTCTCGGCTGTTCAAGGGTGACGACTTCGCACAGACGGATGTCGTTTCGGCGGTCTGACCTTGCGGATCGGCAGGGCGGCGCCGACGTACCGGTTTCACCCCCCTCAGGAGATCGCCCCATGAAGACCCGTCGTCTCGGACCGCACGGTCCCGAAGTTTCGGCTATCGGCCTGGGGTGCATGGGGATGGCGTCCTTCTATGGCGCGCCGTCGGACGAGGGACAGGCGACGGCGGTGATCCATCGCGCGCTGGAGCTGGGGATCACCTTCTTCGATACGGCCGAGATGTACGGCCCCCACACCAACGAGATCCAGGTCGGTAAGGCGCTGGCGGATCGTCGCGACAAGGCCTTCGTCGCGACCAAGTTCGGCATCGGCTACAACGCCGACCGCACGGCCCTGAAGGTCGACGGATCGCCTGCCAATGTGCGCCGCGCCATCGAAGGCAGCCTGACCCGTCTGGGGATGGACCATGTCGATCTCTACTATCTGCACCGCGTCGACGCGGACACGCCGATCGAGGAGACGGTCGGGGCGATGGCTGAGCTGGTGAAGGAAGGGAAGGTCCGTTTCCTGGGGCTGTCCGAGGCCGCGCCGGAGACGATCCGCAAGGCGCACGCGACCCATCCGATCACCGCCCTGCAGACGGAGTATTCGCTGTGGAGCCGCGAGCCGGAGGACGAGATCCTGTTGACCGTGCGCGAACTGGGCATCGGCTTCGTGCCCTACAGCCCCCTTGGGCGCGGCTTCCTGTCCGGCGACATCAAGTCGATCGAAGACCTGGAAGAGGGCGATTTCCGCCGCACGAATCCGCGCTTCATGGGCGAGAATTTCCAGAAGAACCTGAACCTGGTCGAGGCGATCAAGGGCATCGCCGACGACCGCGGCGTCACGGCGGCCCAGCTGGCGCTGGCCTGGGTGTTGGCCCAGGGAGACGAGATCGTGCCGATTCCGGGGACGCGACGCATTGCGACGCTGGAACAGAACGCGGCGGCCGCGGGCATCACGCTGACAGCCGAGGATGTCGAGGCGATCGAGGCCGTGTTCCCGAAGGATGCCGCCTCGGGTCACCGCTATGCCGAGGCCGCCCGCAGCGCGTTGAACCGGTGAGACAACGTCCTTCTCCCCTTGTGGGAGAAGGTCGCAGCCGAAGGCTTACGGATGAGGGGTCGTACCGACGACCGGGATAGGCGGGACGAGCGCTGACCATTCATATCAGCGTGACCCCTCATCCGACCTCGCTTCGCTCGGCCACCTTCTCCCGCAAGGGGAGAAGGATCACGAAATCAACGCCAGCCACTCGTCCTCAGTGAGGACGGCGACGCCGTGCTTCTGCGCCTCGGCCAGCTTGGAGCCCGCGCCGGGTCCGGCGACGAGATAGTCGGTCTTCTTCGACACAGAGCCGGAGACCTTGGCGCCGAGACTTTCGGCACGGGCCTTGGCCTCGTCGCGGGTGAAGCGTTCGAGCGAGCCGGTGAAGACGACGGTCTTGCCGGCGACGGGGGTATCGGCCTTCGGGCGTTCGGCGTCCTCGATGGTGGTCAGTTCGGCGACGAGGGCGTCGACGACCTCACGATTGTGCGGCTCGTGGAAGAACTCGGCGACAGCGCGGGCGGCGACCGGGCCGACGCCGGCGATCCCGGCGATGTCCCCAAGTGTCAACGACGGACCTTCCTCGCGGGCGACGCGTGCCAGTTCGACGATGCTGGCCCAGTCGGTGGTCATCTCGGACAGGGCCCGGCGGGCAGGCGCGGCGACGCCGAGGAAGGCGAGGGCCAGCTTCTGGTCCAGCGGCGCCTCGGGCCAGGGATCGGCGGGCGACAGAACCGCCGAAGCCATGACGGACAGAATGCGGGCGGAGACGCCATGGCCCTCGGCCAGCTGCGTCCATTCGGGTGAGGGGATGCCGGAGGCGGCCTCAAGCGCGGCGGCGTGGAAGCTTTTCCAGTCGCCGAAATGGCGGGCCAGCAGCAGGGAGGTCTGGTCGCCGATGTCGCGGATGCCGAGTCCGAACAGCAGCCGCTCCAGCGCGACCGTGCGGCGGGCGTCGATGCCGGCGACGAGGTTCCTCACGCTGGTCTCCCCATAGCCGTCCTCGGCGCGGAGGGCGTCGAGCTTTTCCGCATCGCGCGCGAGGCGGAAGATGTCGGCAGGCTCGTGGATCCAGCCCCGCTCGTGGAAGGCGGTCAGCTGTTTCTCGCCCAGACCTTCGATGTCGAAGGCGCGGCGGGAGACAAAATGCTTGAGCCGTTCGACCAGCTGGGCGGCGCAGATCAGCCCGCCGGTGCAACGACGGCGAACCTCGCCCTCGGGCCGCGCGGCCTCCGAACCGCAGACCGGGCAGTGGGTCGGGAAGACGTAGGGGAGGGCGTCGGCGGGGCGTTTGTCGGCGACGACCGAGACGATCTGCGGGATGACGTCGCCGGCGCGTTGCAGGACCACGGTGTCGCCGATGCGCACGTCCTTGCGCGCGATCTCGTCCTCGTTGTGCAGGGTGGCGTTACGGACCACGACGCCGCCGACGGTGACGTGGGCGAGGCGGGCGACGGGGGTGAGGGAGCCGGTGCGCCCGACCTGGATGTCGATGCCTTCCAGCACGGTGGTCGCCTGTTGCGCCGGGAATTTGTGCGCGATGGCCCAGCGGGGGCTGCGGGAGACGAAGCCGAGGCGGTGCTGCCAGTCCAGGCGGTCAACCTTGTAGACCACGCCGTCGATGTCATAGCCGAGCTGGGCGCGATCGGTTTCTAGGCCGTGATAGACGCCGACCAGTCCATCGGCGCCCTCGACGCGGGTCGAGCGCGGATTGACCGGGAAGCCCCAGGTCTCGAACCTCTCCAGCGCCTCGGCCTGCGTTGCGGCGAAGGGCTTGGAGGTCTCGCCCCAGGCGTAGGCGAAGAAGCTCAAGGGGCGCCGGGCCGTCACCGACGGGTCGATCTGGCGCAGCGATCCAGCGGAGAAGTTGCGGGGGTTGGCGTAGGTGCGGCGGCCGGCCGCCTCGGCCTCCGCGTTGAAGGCGGCGAAGGCGTCGTTGGGGGCATAGACCTCGCCGCGCACCTCGATCAGGGCGGGCCAGCCGGAGCCCTTCAGACGGTGGGGAATGTCGGCGATGGTCTTCAGATTGGCGGTGATGTCCTCGCCCGCCCGACCGTCGCCGCGGGTCGCGCCCTGGACCAGAATGCCGTTTTCGTAGCGCAGGTTGGCGCTGAGACCGTCGATCTTGGGTTCGGCGACGAAGGCGATAACCTCATCCGGGGGCAGATTGAGGAAGCGCGCGATGCGGGCGACGAAATCGGTGACGTCACCGTCGTCGAAAGCATTGTCGAGGGACAGCATGGGCACGCCATGCCGCACCTCGGCGAACTGGCTGGAGACGGGGGCGCCGACCCTCCTTAAGGGTGAGTCCTCGCGGACCAGGGCGGGGAAGCGCGTCTCGATGGCCAGGTTGCGGCCGCGCAGGGCGTCGTAGTCGGCGTCGGAGATTTCGGGCGCCGCCTCGGCGTAGAGGGCGTCGTGGCGCGCTATTCCGGCGGCGAGCCGGGCCAACTCGGCCTCGGCTTCGGCTGCGGTCAGGGATTCGACGGTCGGTTCGGCCATGGCGCTTTTAGTGACGATCCGTGCGGAGACTTCAACCCTCACCGTGCACCCCGGCGGGGCGCACGGTGAGGGTGGATGACACGAATTTAAGCGGACGCGTCCATCCCGGGCCGCTATGCCGAAAGCGAAACATCCAGAGATTCCGCATGTCCCGTTCCCTTCGCGCCCTCGCACTGTCGTCCGTCGCCGTGCTGATCCTGTCCGGCTGTGCGGGCATGACCGAGACGCAGCGGGCACCCGAGACGTCTGCCGACGCCGCCGCGACGCCGATCTCGTACGACCAGCTGATGGCCGATGTGCGCATCCTGTCGGCGGATGACATGGAAGGGCGCGATACGGGCGCGCCCGGCGGCGAGCGGGCGCGGGCCTATATCGTGTCGCGGTTCGAGGCTTTGGGCGTCGCCGCTCCGCCGATGGGCCGGCTGCAGCCGTTCGCGGCGCAGGGCCGCACCCGCGAGGGGCCGAAGACCTTCAACGGCGTCAACATCATGGGCCTGATCGAGGGGACGAGGGTTCCGGATCGCTACATCGTCATCACCGCTCACTATGACCACGTCGGCTCGAACGGCGGCCAGATTTACAACGGCGCAGACGACAACGCCTCGGGCGTAGCGACCATGCTGGAGATCGCCGATCAGCTGAAGGCTTCGGCTCCGGAACACAGCGTCATCTTCGTCGCCTTCGACGGCGAGGAGCGGGGCCTGTTGGGCGCCAAACATTTCGTCCAGGCGCCGCCTGTGCCGCTGTCGTCGATCGCCATGAACCTGAACTTCGACATGATCGCCCGTGCCGAAACGGACGGGAAGCTGTGGGTCACGGGTACATACCAGCACCCGACGTTCCGGCCGATCCTGGAGACCATCCCGGCGAATGGCGCCGTGTCGCTGGCCTTCGGCAAGGACACGCCGCAGGACACCGGTGAGAACAACTGGGTCGAGGCCTCGGATCAGGGCGCCTTCTTCGCGGCCGAGGTGCCGTTCCTGTACCTGGGCGTCGACTACCATCCCGACTATCACCGCCCCTCCGATGACTTCGAGCGGATCACGCCGTCGGTGTTCCAGAGTGTGGCCGAACTGTCGGTCTCGGCGTTCCGGGCGCTGGATCAGGGCCTGGATCGCTGATCGCGAGAGAGTTTCAGCCGCAAAGATAGTTCTTGCGCGAACTCGCGCATCGGCGTTTCCGTCTGCTGAGAACACAGGGGGCTGGAAACGACTATGACAACGGTGAGTACCGACGCGTTCGATCTTCAACGAATCCAGAAGATCCGGAAATGGGCCATCGGCCTGTGCCTGCTGGCGGTCGTTGTTCTGGCGATGTTCACCTCCACCTGGTGGGGGGAGGGTCCGATCAGTGAAGCCGTGGAGTCGGTCGGCCTCGGCGCCATCGTTCTGAGCATTGTCGGCCGCTCCTGGTGTTCGCTCTACATCGGCGGACGCAAGAAGGCGGAGGTGGTCTCCACCGGTCCGTATTCGCTCAGCCGAAATCCGCTTTATGTCTTCAGCTATGCCGGCGCCTTCGGTGTCGGGGCTCAGACCGGCAGCATGACGATCGCCGCGCTGTTCGTGTTGATTGCCGTCGTGGTCTTCCACTTCACCATCGCGCAGGAAGAGGCTTGGCTGTCGGCGGAGTTCGGCGAGTCATACAAGGCCTATATGGCCCGGACTCCGCGCTGCGGACCCGACTTCTCCAAATGGCGCGACGAGGAGAACCTCAACATCAAGCCGCGCTTCTTCCTGACCACGATCCGGGACGGACTGGTGTTCCTGCTGGCCATTCCGGTCTTCGAAGGCGTGGACATGGCGCAGGCTGTGGGATGGCTGCCGGTCCTGCTGCGCCTTCCTTGAGCAGAGCCGCCATGCGCACGATTGTTCTGCTGACCGCCGTGGGCCTGACGCTGGCCGGCTGCGACCTGGTCAATGCACCGTCAAGGCCGGCGGGGCCGGGCGGCGAGGCGCCGGCGACCGCGCCTGCCCGCGGCGGCGCCTTCGCCCACAGTCAAACCGAGGACCTGTCCGGCTATTATCAGGTCGGCGAGGCCCAGGTCGGCCCAGGTGATTTTGCGCTGATGCATCTGTTCATCGGTCAGGCGCAGGCGTTCACCGACTGGGAGGAGGGCAAACGGTCCGCGACCTTCGCCCCGGTGATGCTGGAGTTCCTGGCGCCCGGCGAGACGACCGAGCGGGTTCTGCCCGACAGCTATTCGGTCAGCGATAGCCGTATCCGCATGACGGGGACGAGCGCGGATGGCGACCGCGTCACCTTCGACGGCCAGCTAAACGCCGGGACGCTGGCGACCGCACGCCGCAATCTGGGCGGGGCGGAAGAGCCGTCGATCACGGCGACACTCCGGATTGGCGACCAGAGCTTCTCGGGCGTGAAGCTGCATTGGTACGGCGGCGACTGACGGATTGTGGTCTCCTCCCTGTCGCGTAGCGATGGGGAGGTGGCAGCGAGCGCTTGCGAGCTGACGGAGGGGTTCCGCGTGCCGCAAGAACCCCTCCACCGCTTCGCGGTCCACCTCCCCATTCCCCAAGCGGCGAAAGGGGAGGTGACGAACAAGTCTTTAGTTGACGGTCGCCTTGACGATCTTGCCGGGGGCGCGGGGCGGCTCGCCCTTGGGCAGGGCGTCGACGTGTTCCATGCCCTCGATGACCTGCCCCCAGACCGTATACTGGCCGTCCAGGAAGCCGGCGTCGTCGAAGACGATGAAGAACTGGCTGTTGGCGGTGTCCGGCTGGTTCGTGCGGGCCATCGAGCAAACGCCGCGCACGTGCGGCTCTTTCGAGAACTCGGCTTTCAGGTTGGGCTTTTTGGAGCCCGAGGTGCCGGTGCCCGTCGGATCGCCGCCCTGGGCCATGAAGCCGGGGATGACGCGGTGGAAGACGACGCCGTCGTAGAAGCCGTCGCTCGCCAGTTCGGTGATGCGGGCCACGTGGCCGGGCGCCAGGTCGGGGCGCAGCTTGATGACGACGTCACCGGTTTCGAGGGTCAGGGTCAGGGTCTGGTCGGCCATGTGGCGCTCCATTTTCGGATGATTGGCGGGGGTCATAGCCCCTGAGGGCCGTGGGCGCTATGTGGGAGCGATGAGTGACGACGAAAAGCCCACATCTCCGCCTGTCGAGCCTGCGCGCCGCCGCATGGTCCGTCCGCCCACCGGCGGTACGGCCGCCGGCCGCGGCATGGGCGGCAAGATCAAGACTGCCGAGAAGAAGTCGATCTCGTCCATCGAGTGGATCAAGCGTCAGCTGGCCGATCCCTGGTCCGAAAAGGCGCGCGCCGAAGGCTGGCGCAGCCGGGCGGCGTTCAAGTTCAGCGAGATCGACGACCGCTTTCGTCTGGTAAAGAAGGGCTCCCGGGTCATCGATCTGGGCGCAGCGCCGGGCGGCTGGATCCAGGTCTGCGTCAATCGCGGTGCGGCATCGGTGGTCGGCGTCGATCTGCTGCCGATCGAGCCGATCCCCGGTTCGATCCTGATCCAGGCCGATTTCACCGAACCCGGCGTGGACCGGCAGCTGCTCGAAGCCCTTGGCGGACCGCCCGATCTGGTGCTGTCGGACATGGCGCACAACACGGTCGGGCACCGCCAGACGGACCACCTGAAGATCATCGCCCTGATCGAGATCGCCTCGGAATTCGCCATCCGGACACTTAGGCCCGGCGGGTCTTTCGTGACGAAGAACTTCCAGGGCGGGGACGCCGGCCACGTTCTGGCCGACCTGCGCGCCAACTTCCAGGACGTGAAATACGTCAAGCCCGCCGCCAGCCGGAAGGGCTCGTCGGAGGTCTATCTGGTGGCATTGAACAAGAAGTGAGCGAGGCCGGGGTCCGCGCTGCGTTCGCCGGACAGGCGGCCATCTGCACGACGCGGGTTGCGACCGGTTGGCCTGATCAGGCGGCCTGGAGCGCCCGGCGGGCTTCGCGGACAGCCCAGATGCGGTCGTGTACGGCGAAGAAGACCATCTGGACCAGGGGCTCGATAACCCCGACCGTCAGGGCGATGCGCCAGTTCTGCGTAATGGCGAAGGCCACCGTCACCGCGACCACGAAATGCATCACGCCATAGGTTACGGTCTTGACCGCGATCTTCCTGAACGAGGGCAGGGCGTGGCTGTGGCCGTGATGGCCGTGGGTGCGGGACTGTTCCTCGGCGTTCATGACGTCGAGGCGGGCAGTGAAGGCCTCGGCCGTCTCTTCGATATTGCTGCCCATGCGACGGCGCTCGATCCGGTGCCAGACCCGATCGTGGAAGGAATAGGCGATGGTCTGGAAGAAGGGTTCGACCACGCCGATGGCCAGGGCCATGCGCCAGTCTCGGGTGATGGCGAAGGCCACCAGCATGGCGACGACGAGGTGCATCACGCCATAGGAGGCGATCTTGAGCGCGAGGCTCCGGACGGATCTGGCGAGATTGACGACCATCAGGTCCCTAAATGTTAGCTCTGGCTGAAAGTTTCAAGCTCGGCTGAAAAAAGTTACGAATGTGACGAATGGCCGGATGCAGGTCGTCATGGTTGACTTCGCACCCGCGAGAGAGGATAGGCGGCCCGCAAAACGGAGACTCCCATGGAGATTCGCGAAGGGCTCACCTTCGACGATGTTTTGCTTGAACCCGGTCCGTCAGAGATCATGCCCGCCGACGCGGACGTCTCGACCCGGCTCACCCGCGACATCAGGCTGAACATCCCGCTGACCTCGTCCGCCATGGACACGGTCACCGAAAGCCGGCTGGCCATCGCCATGGCCCAGGCCGGCGGTCTGGGCATCCTCCACCGCAACATGACCGTGCAGCAACAGGCCGATCAGGTCCGCGAGGTGAAGCGGTTCGAGAGCGGCATGGTCATCAACCCGGTGACGATCCGCCCCGAGACGACCTTGGGCGAGGTTCGCCAGATTGTGGCGGCCCGCAAGATCAGTGGCTTCCCGGTCGTGGATGCGACCGGCAAGCTGGTCGGAATCCTGACCAATCGCGACATGCGGTTCGACACCGATCCGACCCGTACCGCCGCCCAGCTCATGACCACGGGCGATCTGGTCACCGTGCGCGAAGGCGCCGGGCGCGACGAGGCGCGGCAACTGCTGCGAGACCGCAAGATCGAGCGGGTCATCGTCGTGGACGAGGACTATCGGGCCACTGGCCTGATCACGATGAAGGACATCGAGAAGGCCCAGGCCCACCCGCACGCCGCCAAGGACGAACAGGGCCGCCTGCTGGTCGGCGCGGCCTCGACCGTCGGGGACGCAGGCTATGAACGGGCCATGGCCCTGGCCGATGCGGGTTGCGACGTGGTGGTCATCGACACCGCCCACGGACACTCGGCCCAGGTGGCGCGGGTTGTTGAACGCATCAAGCGCGAGAACAACCGGCTGCAGATCATCGCCGGCAACATCGCCACCTACGATGCGGCGCGCGCGTTGATCGACGCGGGCGCCGATGCGGTCAAGGTCGGCATCGGTCCGGGCAGCATCTGCACCACCCGCATCGTCGCCGGTGTCGGCGTGCCTCAGCTGACGGCCATCATCGACGCGGTCCGGGCGGCGAAGGACTCCGGCGCACCTGTCATCGCCGACGGCGGGATCAAATACTCGGGCGACCTGGCCAAGGCCATCGCGGCCGGCGCCTCTGTCGCCATGATGGGCTCGATGTTCGCGGGCACCGACGAGAGCCCGGGCGAGGTCTTCCTGTACCAGGGCCGCAGCTACAAGTCGTACCGCGGCATGGGCTCGGTGGGGGCCATGGGGGCCGGCTCGGCCGACCGCTACTTCCAGAAGGAAGTCGAGGACACCCAGAAGCTGGTGCCCGAGGGCATCGAGGGCCAGACTCCCTACAAGGGTCCGATCGCGCCGGTTCTGCACCAGATGGTCGGGGGACTGCGCGCCGCCATGGGCTATGTGGGCGCCGCCACCATCGCGGACTTCCAGGAGAAGGCGCGGTTCGTGCGCATCACCGGCGCGGGCCTGCGCGAAAGCCATGTCCACGACGTGATGATCACGCGTGAGGCGCCGAACTATCGACAGGGGTAGCAGATGTTCAACATGACGCCCGAACTGACCTATGCGGCCCTGATCATCCTGCTGGCGGTGGTGCAGATCTTTCTGCCCGCCACGGGCCGGACGCTGCAGCACGGGCCCAAGTGGAACGCCGGGCCGCGCGACGCGGACGTTCCACCGTCCAACGTCATCACCGGCCGGCTGGAGCGGGCGCAGGCCAATCTGTACGAAACCCTTCCGCTGTTCCTCGGCGCCGTCCTGATCGCCCATATCGCGGGCGAGGACGGATTTCTGACGTACTGGGGCGCTACCCTCTATTTCTGGGCCCGCGTCGTCTATGTCCCGTTGTACGCCTTCGGCGTGACGGGCGTTCGCAGCCTCGCCTTCCTCGCATCGCTCGCCGGTCTCCTGATGATCGTCGCTGCCCTGTTCATCTGAAAGTTTAAGTGACCCCAGCCGCTCGCCTCGCCGCCGCCGCCGCCATCATCGACCGCATCAGCGCGGGCAAGGCCCCGGCCGAGGCCGTCCTGAAGACCTGGGGGACCGAGAACCGCTATGCCGGGTCCAAGGACCGCCGGGCCATCGCCGACCAGGTCTACAAGGTCACGCGCGCGCGGGGTCGCCTGGTCTGGGCCATGGGCGGGCGCGAGGACGGGCGCGCCCTGGTCATCGGCGCGCTGAGCCTGATCGACGGTCTGTCGGTCGAGGAGATCGAGGCCCTGCACTCCGGCGACGGCTACGGGCCCAAGCCCCTGTCGAAACAGGAACGCAGCCGCATCAGCCTGACCGACGACGGGGCGCCCGCCTGGGCGCTCGCCGGCCTGCCCGAGTTCGTGGTCGAGGACTTCAAGAACACCTTCGGCGACCGCTGGGCCGAGGAGGCCGCCGGGCTGATGGTGCCACGCGCCCCGATCGACCTGCGCGTCAACGCCGCCAAGGCCACGGTCGACGAGGTCATCGCCGAACTGCGCGAGGCGGGCCTGGCGCCGGAACGCACGCCCTGGTCGGCCTGGGGCCTGCGCCTCTCGGCCGAGCCGCCGCCCAACGTCCAGGCGCTGGAAGCCTTTAAGGCCGGGCGGATCGAGATCCAGGACGAGGGCAGCCAGATCACCTGCTGGCTGGCCGGCGTCGAACCCGGCATGACCGTCGTCGACTATTGCGCCGGGGGCGGGGGCAAGACCCTGGGTCTGGCGATGCAGGGGCTGGCCGTCGGCGCCTCACGCGTCGAGGCCGCGCCGCCCGAGCCCGAACGCATCTGGACTCCGACCGGCTGGGTCGATGCGCCCAAAGCGAAGCCCAAACCTGCGACGATCGCCAGGGCCGATGGCCGGCTGATCGCTTGCGACGTGGTGCAGAAGCGGCTCGACAACATCCGGCCCCGCCTGGCGCGCGCTGGCGTCGAGGCGGAGCTGATCCATCTTGGTCCCAACGGCGGCGGCGTCGAGGACATCGTCGGCATCGCCGATGTCGTCTTCGTCGACGCGCCCTGCACCGGCTCCGGCACGTGGCGTCGTCGGCCCGAGGACGCCTGGCGTCTGAAGCCCGAAGAGGTCGACCGGATGCACTCGCTGCAGATGGCCATCCTGGCCCGCGCGGCCAAGCTGGTGAAGCCAGGCGGGCGTCTGGTCTATGTGACCTGCTCCATGCTGCGGGTCGAGAACGAGGCCACGCTGGACCACTTCGAAGAGGATCATCCGTCGTTCGCCCCGGTCGCGATCACCGAAGGCCTGGCGTCGTCCTCCTTCACCGACGCGGGCCGCAACAAACTGGCCGAATTGGCCGGCGGCGGACATCGTCTGCGCCTTTCCCCGGCCACGGCTGACACCGATGGCTTCTTCGCCGCGATCTACGAACGGACCGCCTGATGCTGAAATCGCCTTTGCTGCTCGGTCTCGCCGTCGTTGGCCTGTGCGCCGCGCCCGCCTTCGCCCAGAGCGATGACGAGATCGATGCCCGGCTGTCGGCCCGCTACGACCGCTGCCTGAACGTCGCCGAGACCACGGTCGAGATGGTCAAGTGCAACACGGACGAACTGGTCGGTCGCGACGCCGATCTGAACCGCGTCTACCGGACGCTGATGGCGCAATCGAACGCCTCGGCCGCCGCCGGCTTCCGCCGCTCGCAGCGGGCCTGGCTGTCCACGCGCGACAGCGACTGCGCCGCCGAAGCGGGCCAGGGTTCGATCGCCCGCGTGAACATGGCCCAGTGCGTCCTGCGCAAGACCGTTGAACGCACCCTGTGGCTCGAGGCGAGGGTCGCTGGTTGAGCGCTGAGAAGACCACGCCCTGGGATCTGACGGCTTTCGGCCCGCTGACAGCCCTGTGCGTCATGGCGGCCCGGGCCGAGTACGGCCCGGCGTTGAAGGCGCGGATTAGGCCCCTGATCACCGGCGTCGGACCGGTCGAGGCGGCGGTCGAGACCACGATCGCCCTGGCGATGCTGGAGCGGGAAGGGCGGTTGCCTGACCTCATCCTCTCCCTCGGTTCGGCGGGGTCACAGACGCTGCAACACGGCCGTGTCTACTGGGTGGACGAGGTCGCCTATCGCGACATGGACGCCTCGGCGATCGGCTTCCCCAGGGGCGTCACCCCCTTCCTCGACGAACCCGCCGTCCTGACCCTGGCCAGCGGACCGGCGGGTCAGCCCTATGCCCGCCTCGCGACCGGCGGCAGCGTCGTCACCGGCGAGGCCTATGACGACATTGATGCCGACATGGTCGATATGGAGACCTATGCCGTCGTCCGCGCCGCTGCGAAGTTCGACGTGCCGGTCATGGGCCTGCGCGGCATTTCGGACGGCAAGGCCGACCTGACCGGCCTGTCCGACTGGACCGATACCCTGTCGGTGATCGACGAAGGGCTGGCCGAGGCGCTGGACCTGCTGAAAGCCGAATTCGAACGCCTGACCGCCCCCCTTCCCGAGGAGACGCCATGACTGCCGCCGCCGATCACCAGAAAGTCCTGATCGTCGATTTCGGCAGCCAGGTGACGCAGCTAATCGCGCGCCGCCTGCGCGAGGCCCGCGTCTATTGCGAGATTCATCCCTACGCCAAGGCGGAGGCCGCCCTGGCCGCCATGAGCCCGGCGGCCATCATCCTGTCCGGTGGTCCCGAGAGCGTCCACGAGGAGGGCAGCCCGCGCGCGCCCCAGGCCGTGTTTGAGGCCGGCGTGCCCGTGCTGGGCATCTGCTACGGCGAGATGACCATGTGCGAGCAGCTGGGCGGCAAGGTCGAGGGCGGCCATCACCGCGAGTTCGGCCGCGCCGGGATCACCGTTTCCAAATCCTCGCCTCTGCTGGCCGGTCTCGCCCCGGTCGGCGAGGACGAGACGGTCTGGATGAGCCACGGCGACAAGATCGTCGCCATTCCCCAGGGCTTCGACGTCGTCGCGACCTCGGCCGGAAGCCCCTACGCCGTGATCGCCGATGAGACCCGCCGCTTCTACGGCGTCCAGTTCCACCCCGAGGTCATGCACACGCCGCGCGGCGCGACCATGCTGAAGAACTTCACCCATGGCATCGCCGGGCTGAAGGGCGACTGGACCATGGCCGCCTATCGCGATGAGAAGATCGCCCAGATCCGCAAACAGGTCGGCTCGGCCAAGGTCGTCTGCGGCCTGTCGGGCGGGGTCGATAGCTCCGTCGCAGCCGTCCTGATCCACGAGGCCATCGGCGACCAGCTGACCTGCGTCTTCGTCGACACCGGCCTGTTGCGCAAGGACGAGGCCACCCAGGTCACGGCTCTGTTCAGGGAGCATTACAACATTCCCCTGATCCACGTTGATGCGTCGAAGGAATTCCTCGGCGAGCTGGCCGGCGTCTCGGACCCCGAGACCAAGCGCAAAATCATCGGCCGGGTCTTCATCGAGATCTTTGACCGCGAGGCCGGCAAGATCGAGGGCGCCGAATTCCTCGCCCAGGGCACCCTCTATCCGGATGTGATCGAGAGCGTCTCGTCGTCCAGTGGCAAGGCCCACGTGATCAAGAGCCACCACAATGTCGGCGGCCTGCCCGACTTCATGAAGCTGAAGCTGGTCGAGCCCTTGCGCGAACTGTTCAAGGATGAGGTCCGCGCCCTGGGCCGCGAACTGGGCCTGACCGACGCCTTCGTCGGCCGACACCCTTTCCCGGGACCGGGTCTGGCCATCCGCATTCCCGGCGAGATCACGCCCGAGGCCGTCGCGACCCTGCAACAGGCCGACGCCATCTATCTGGACGAGATCCGCAAGGCCGGCCTCTACGACAAGATCTGGCAGGCCTTCGCTGTCCTGCTGCCGGTCAAGACCGTCGGCGTCATGGGCGACGCCCGCACCTACGAAAAAGTCCTGGCCCTGCGCGCGGTCTCGTCCACCGACGGCATGACCGCCGACTTCTTCGAATTCCCCTGGGACGTCCTGGGCAAGTGCGCGACGCGGATCGTCAACGAAGTGCGGGGTGTGAACCGCGTCGTCTACGACGTGACCTCCAAGCCCCCCGGCACGATCGAGTGGGAATGATTCAGGGCTTCCGGAGCCTTTCGGCGCCACTTCCGATTTTCCCTCTAAATTACTGACCTAAAAAATAAATATGTTCTCCGTCTCTCGGTACGTTTCGAGGGGTAGCGAACCCGCCTGTCGGTCTGCCGGACGGTCTTGGGTCCATTGCCTCAGCCAGGCCGTCCAGCGAGGGCTCGCGGCGGTCATTGGCTCCTCCGATTGAAGGCAAGGCGGGGAAACCCGCGGCGCGGCGTGCCCTCTGGACGAGGCGGGCGGCCGTGGACGAGGCTGTAGAGGGCCGGAAGAACCAGCAGGGTGAGGATCGTCGAGGAGAGGATCCCGCCGATAACGACCGTGGCCAGAGGGCGCTGGACCTCGGCGCCGGCCCCGACGTTCAGGGCCATGGGGACGAAGCCGAGACTGGCGACTAGGGCAGTCATCAACACCGGGCGAAGACGGGTCAACGCCCCCTCCCGGATGGCCTCGTCGAGCGGCTTGCCCTCGGCGATCAGGCTGCGGATGAAGGTGACCAAAACGACGCCGTTGAGAACCGCGACCCCGGACAGGGCGATGAAGCCGACGCCCGCTGAAATCGACAGCGGCAGGCCGCGCATCATCAGGGCCGCCACGCCCCCGGTCAGCGCCAGAGGAACGCCGGAGAAGACGATGGCCGAGTCCTTCACCGACCGGAACAGGGCGAACAGCAGGCCGAAGATCAGCAGCAGCACCGCAGGCACGACCAGCTGGAGTCGCTTGGCCGCCGAGATCAGCTGCTCGAATGTGCCGCCATAGGTGACCCAATAGCCGGAGGGGAGCGTGACCTCGGCCTCGACCCGATCCTGGACCTCCCCGACGAACGAGCCCAGATCGCGGTCGCGGACGTTTGCCGTGGTTACGATGCGGCGTTTGCCGTTTTCGCGACTGATCTGGTTCGGTCCCGAGGTCAGTTCGATGGTCGCGACCTCATTCAGGGGCACGAACTGCCGCGGCTGTCCCTCGCCCGCCGGGAGCGGGATCTGGAGACGACCGATGGCGTCGGTGTCGGCGCGCAGACGTTCGGGCAGACGGACGACGACGTCGAAGCGGCGGTCGCCCTCGAAGATCTGTCCGGCGGTGGTGCCGCCCATCGAGGTCGAGATCACCGACTGGACGTCGTTGATGCTCAGTCCCAGACGCGCCATGGCGGGCCGGTTGGGCGTGATCTGAAGCACCGGCAGGCCGGTGATCTGTTCGGTCTGAGGATCGGCGGCCCCGGCGACCGAGGCCACGATGGTCTCGATCTCGCCCCCTAGCCGCAGGAGTTCGTCCAGGTCGTCGCCATAGACCTTGATGGCGACATCGGCCCGCACACCGCTCAGCAGTTCGTTGAACCGCATCTGGATCGGCTGTGTGAACTCATACTTGCTGCCGGGGATCTCGTTTACGGCCGCTTCCATCTCGGCGACGAGATCGCCGCGAGCCTTCCTGGGGTCTGGCCAGTCCTTCCTGTCCTTCAGCATGATGAATGTGTCGGCAACTGACGGCGGCACGGGATCGGTGGCGACCTCGGCGGTGCCGATCTTGGCCACGACCCGCTCGACCTCGGGGAAGCGGGCGATGCGCGCCTCCAGAGCGGTCTGCATCTGCACGGCCTGCGTCAGGCTGGTGCCGGGGATGCGCAGGGCGTGCATGGCGATGTCGCCCTCGTCCAGATTGGGCACGAACTCCGAGCCCATCCTCGACGCCCCGAACCCGGCGATCAGCACGAGGACGACCGCGATGCCGATCATCAGAGTGCGGGCCTTGAGCGCGAAGTCGAGCGCCGGCTGATAGCCGACCCGTGCCCAGCGCATCAGGAAACTGTCCTTCTCCTCGACCTTGCCGGTGACGAACATGGCGACGGCGGCCGGCACGAAGGTCAGGGACAGAAGCAGCGCCGCCGTCAGGGCGATGACCACGGTGATGGCCATGGGATGGAAGGTCTTTCCCTCCACCCCGGTCAAAGCAAAGATCGGCACATAAACCAGGGTAATGATCATCACCCCGAACAGCGACGGTCGGATCACCTCTCTGGAGGCGGTCGCCGCGAGGTCGAACCGCTCCTCGCGGGTCAGGATGCGACCCAGGCGATGCTGGGCCTCGCCGTAACGGCGCAGGCAATTCTCGACGATGATGACGGCCCCATCGACGATCAGGCCGAAGTCGAGTGCGCCGAGGCTCATCAGATTGCCCGACGTCCCGGTGCGAACCATGCCGGTGATGGTCATCAGCATGGTGATCGGAATGACCGCAGCCGTGATCAGGGCCGCACGGATATTGCCGAGCAGCAGAAACAGCACGACGATGACCAGCAGGGCGCCCTCGACAAGGTTCTTCTCGACGGTGTGAATCGCGCGTTCGACCAGTTCGGTGCGGTCGTAGACAGGGGTGGCGACCACCCCTGCCGGCAAGGCTTTGGATGCTTCCTCCAGGCTGGCGGCGGCGGCCTGGGCGACGATGCGGCTGTTCTCACCGGCCAGCATCAGGACGGTGGCGAGCACCGTCTCCTTGCCGTTCTCGGTCGCGGCGCCCGTGCGCAGTTCCTGGCCCATGCCGATGTCGGCGACGTCCAGAACGCGGATCGGAACCCCGCCGCGCGTGGCGATCACGATGTTGCCCAGGTCTTCGGTCGTCGAGGCCTGGCCAGGAACGCGGATCAGATACTGTTCTCCGAAGCGTTCGACATAGCCAGCGCCGACGTTGGCGTTGTTGTTGTTCAGCGCCTCGACCACCTCGGCCATGGTCACTCCGTAGGCCGCAAGCCGCTGGGGATCGGGCGTGACGTGATACTGGCGCTCGTAGCCGCCGACGGTGTTGACTTCGGTCACGCCGCGCGTGTTGCGAAGCTGGGGCCGGATGACCCAGTCCTGGAGGGTACGCAGGTCCTCGGACGTCCAGGGCTGGCCGTCGGGACGACGCGCGCCCGGTTCGGCCTCGACCGTATACATGAAAATTTCCCCGAGGCCGGTGGCGATGGGGCCGAGTTCAGGGATGACGCCCGGCGGAAGCTGGCCCAGCGCGCTTTGCAGGCGCTCGTTCACCAGCTGGCGAGCGAAATAGATGTCGGTGCCGTCGTCGAAGATGACGGTGACCTGGCTCAGCCCGTAGCGGGAGACCGAGCGGGTGTATTGCAGGCCCGGCACGCCCGCCACGGCCGTTTCGACCGGGAAGGTGATGCGCTGTTCGGCCTCGAGCGGCGAATAGCCGGGGGCCTCGGTGTTGATCTGAATCTGGACGTTGGTGATGTCCGGGGTGGCGTCGATCGGCAGCCGCTGGAAACTCCAGACGCCGACGGCGCAGGCCGCGAGGACCAGCCCCATGACCCCCCATCGAAAGCGGATCGACAGGGCGATGATGCGTTCAAGCATGGTTCTGGCGCCCTCTAGTGGTCATGGCTCGCGCCGGACTTCTCGATGTCCGCGCGAATGAGGAAGGCGCCGTCCACGACGTATTCGGTTCCGGGTTCGAGCCCGCCCAGCACCTCGGTCCACTCGTCGGTCCTTCGACCCAGTTCGAGCATCCGAACCTCGTAGGTGTTGCCAACCTTGGCGTAGACGACGGTGAAGTCGCGGAAGGGCTGCAGCGCCCTGGTCTGGACCGCGAGGGGCACCTCTCCCTGACCGACCTGAACCGTGCCCTGCACCCCGAGCCCAGGCCGCCAGACACCGCCCTGATAGGCCAGATCGACATGGGCGATGAGTGTCTGGCTCATTGGATCAGAGCCGGGCAGGACGGTTTCGATGACGCCATTGAAGCGGTGATCGCCCGCCAGGCTGGTGACCTCGACCCGCTGGCCCCGGCGGACACGCTCCGCATCGCGCGGATAGAGGGCGAACTCGGCGTGGAGGCGGGTGGGGTCGCCTATCACAAGCATGGGCTCGCCGCCCGAACCCGTTATCGCGCCGGCGTTGACGTTCTTGGCCATAATGATGCCGGAGATCGGCGCGGTGACCGAATAGGTCTGGAGGCTCTCGCTGGACTCGACACGCGCCAGCACTTGGCCGCGCGAGACCCGCTGGCCCAGTTCGACGTTCATCGCCATCACCCGGCCTGGATAGCGGGCGAAGACGTCGCTCTGGCCCTCGGGCGTGATCTCCACCCGACCGCTGAGGGGCAGGGATTCGCCCAGGACCGCCGAACCGGCACGCTGTGTCGTGACACCCCCGGCGCGAGCCGCGTCGGCGGTGATGACCGTGCGCCCCTCATAGGACGGATAGGTCCAGGTCGATCGCTTGCCGTTCTGCGTCGCCGCGACCGCCACGTCGAAGGAGTGGGGCTCGGAGACCACACCGGGACTTGCGAGATAGTCCTCGGTCGCGATGAAGGTGAACCGATCGACCTTCGGCCCAAGCCGCGTCAGGGCGATGGTCGCCTGGACCTGACGCGGGTCCAGCGGCCTGTCCTTCAGATAGGGATAGAGCCGGAACAAGGGCTCCGGCCCTTCCTCGAAGATCGTGATCTCCAGAGCGAAGTCGCCGTCGCGCAGCATCCGGCCCCGGTGAGGACCGCGCTCATAGTCCGCCGCAGCGGTCTCGCCTTCGGCCTTCCCGGCGGGCGCACCCTGGCCGCAGGCCGAGACGCCGGCGGCGAGCACCATCAGGGACACGGCGATCAGGCGCCGCGAAACGAGGGGAGGGGTCATGGCTGGATTTCCAGGCCGAGCAGGCCGGCGTGCGCGCCTGTCAGCCGGTCAAGGCGGGCGCGGTCGGCGTGAAATTGTTCGAGCACAGCCACTCGGCGCGCCCGGGTTTCGAGCAGGGCCGCATGTGCGGCCATGACGTCGTTGTAGGTGAAGCCGCCACGGGCGAACCCTTCCTGGACGAGCGACACCGCGCGTTCGGCCTGCGGCAGGGTTTCCTCGGCGATGCGGCGGGCCTCATTGGCCCGGGCCAGGAGTTGCACCTGCAGCCGGGCGATCTCGCGTTCGCGGTCGATCCGGAAGGCCTCGAGATCGGCCTGGTAGGCCGTGCCCTCGGCGCGGGCGCGGTCGATGGCGCCCTGGTTCCGGTCATGGCGCTGCAGCGGAATGGAGCCGCCGAACACCAGGGACAGATCATTGTCCCAGATGTGCCTCACGCCCAAGCTCACGGTCGGATCCGGAATGGCCCGGGCTTCCTCGACCCGCACACGGGCGTCGGCGATCCCTCGCTGGGCCAGGAAGACGTCGAAGTCGGCCTGGGCGGCCTCGCCGGCCGCTACCCGCGACGCACGGGTGTCTTCGAAAGCGGCCGGACCGACCTCGAAGTCGGCGGGGCCGTCCCAGAATTTGGCCAGGCTGATCCTGGCGATCCGGACCGAGATCTCGGCCTCGTCGAAATCGATCTGCGCCTGCGCCAGTTCGGCCTCCGCCCTCGCGCCCGCGAACAGCGGATCACGGGCGGCGTCGACCCGGCGCTGCACCTCGCCCTGGAACCGTTCCGCGAGGACCAGCCGTTCGCGGGCGATTTCCAGCTGTGCCTCGGAAGTCAGCACCTCGGTCCAGGCGCGTTGCACGGTTTCGAGCCGGTCGAGTTGACGGACACGGGCAGTGGCGAGGACCAACACGCCTTCGCCCCGCGCCAGATCGACCCGCGCCGGTCGGTCCCCGCCTCGCTCGAGCTGCTGTTCGTAGCTGAACGTCGTCTCGGTGCGGCCGAGGATGTCGCCGCTGCCGAGGGTCGGCAGGTTCTCGACCATCAGGCCGAGCGTCGGGTTGGGGCGAACATCCGCCTGACGGACGCCGGCCTCCGCGGCGCGGGATCGGGCCTCAAGACCGGCCCTTGCGGGATCGGCGGCAGCGGCGCGACGGAGCGCCTCTTCAAGATGAAGTGACCGCACAGACGCACCGGCAAGGGAGTCGGGCGTCGCTTGGGCGAAAGCCTCGATGGGCGGCAAGGCCGCCGCAAAGGTGAGCACGAGGGCCGAAACGGCCGCCACTCGCGTCCACGATCCGGCAGCGCCGGACATGGGATGTCTCAAGGGTAGTCTCCAAAAACAGGACGCGCGCGACCGGGCGGTCGCGCAGGATCAGGCGGTCAGGCGCTGCTGTTTTGGAGGGTGAGAAGGACCGTCACCACGGATTCCGGGCGGCCTCAGGCCTGACGCCGGACCCAGACGGGCGGACGCCATGATTACGGCCTCTGTCTGGTGGGCCGGGGTCGTCAGGGCGACATGCACATCACCACCACCATGATGGTGATGGTTGATCGGACTATCCCCGCCGGGCCTGTCGGCGACGTCGAACGCCGAGGCGTCGTCAGTGGGCGCAGGCTCGGTCTGATCATGCTCGTGATCGTGGCCGATCGTGGCGGCCTCGGCATAGGATACGCCCGGGAACTGCAGGCCGTGTTCAAGGCGATGCCGGGTGTCGATCACGCCATGCGCCTGCAGCGCGACCAGGATGGCCACGCCGAGGCAGACGCAGAGGAGGCGGAACGATTGCGGCAATAGAAGACCCCGATCTTGGCCGACTAGGGGGAATCGGGCGACGACGCAACGAGGGGCTCGTCGCAGCCGTCGCCCATTGATGGAGACGCCGTTTCGTGGCCGTCGGCGCAAGGCTGACATCCAGCCAGTTCGCGCCTTCGGCCCAGGCGGTCCCGATCGGTTCGATCAGTTGTGGTCAGCGTGACCCCGGGGCGCCGGCGTGTCCGACGGAACCGGGGCTGACGGCGCCGGCTCGGTCGGAGCGGGCTCGGTCTTCATCTTCTCGCAGCAGGGCATGGCAGCGTCTGCGGCCATGTCCTTGCAGCAGTCGCGGGCTTCTGCGGCCAGGGCCGCACCGGCGCTCAGCGTCAGGATCGCGGCAGCGGCGGCCAACAGGTTGGAAACTTTCATCGTCGTTCTCCTAGTGAACCATGAAGCTGGAAGCGCCGGACATCTTGTGGCCGTCCGGACCTTCGGCGGCCCAGGCAGCAACATAGGTTGCCGGGGCGAGACGCGGCAAGGCCACCCCTACGGTCGCGGCCGCCGGCGCGGCGGGCGCAGTCACGACAACCGGCTCCTGGCCATTGGCAGTCAGGGTCACGGTCTTCAGGATCATGGGGTGCGGGAAGGTCGCGCTGAACCGTTCGGGCGAGCGTGAGATCATCGCGCCATCGGCGGGCGTGGTGACGATCCCGGAGGCGGCGGGAGCCTGGGCCTGCGGCGCCGGGTGGTGTCCGGCGTGCGGGTCCTGGGCGGCAGCCGCGCCGGCGAACGCCAGGGCGGCGGTGAGAACGAGAGTGCGGATCATGGGGTGGTCTCCTTTGACTAGAACCAGGCCTTGAGGCCCACGACGAAACGGGTGTGTTCAGCTTCGCCGCCGCGGGCTTCGATGTAGTCGGCGGTGTTTCCGAGCGCGCGGCTCCACTCGACGCCGATGTAGGGGGCGAACTCCTTGCGGAATTCGTAGCGCAGTCTCAGGCCGGCCTCGACCGAGGACAGGCCAGAGCCGATCTCCAGCCCCGGAATATCGCTGGCCGAGGCGTCGATTTCGAAGCGTGGCTGAAGGATCAGGCGTTGGGTGATCCGCTGATCATATTCGGCTTCGACACGGGCGGTCAGGTCACCCTCCGTGGACAGGAAAGCGGCCGCGTCGACCTCGAACCAATGGGGCGCCAGCCCCTGTAGACCCAGAACTAGATGGGTGGTGTCCTCCCCGTCGGGGCGGAAGTCCTGGCGCACGCCGGCCTGCACATCCCAGAAGGGCGTGATGGCCCGGCTGTAGAGGGCCTGGAGTTCGGCTTTCTCAAGATTGCCGCCGAAGTCGCCTTCGCCCTCTGACTTCCACCAGAAGCGATTAATGTCCCCGCCACTCCATCCCTGGACATCCCAAAGGTAGGTGTCACCGCCATCGCCAAAGCCCGCTTCGAGGCGATCGATGATGACGGCCGTGGTGCGGACGTCGCCGTTCTCGGCAATCAAGGTCTGGCGTGATGGGGCCATCGCCTCCGCGCCGAAGACCAGATCGGCGGCGTGCGTCGGGCCGCTCAGGGCGGCGGCCGGGATCGGCGTCTCTGGAGGTCGGCCGGAATCGTTCGCGCTGGTCGGGACATCCGGCGGTCCCATGCTCATCGTCGACATGTCGTGTCCGGCATGAGGATCCGCCGGGGCGGGTTGCATGGTGGACATGTCGTGGCCCGCATGCGGATCGGCTGCGGGCGGCGTCGGCGCGGGGGATATGACATGACCCGCGTGAGGATCCTGAGCCACAGGGCGAGCGGGCGTCGGGGGACTGGGGGCCGGAACGGGCGCGGGTCGTGCGGGGGCAGGCATGGCGTGGCCCGCGTGCGGGTCCTGGGCCTGGGCGTTGAAGGCGCTGACGGCGAGGATCAGCGGCGCAAGAGCGAGAGCGAGACGCTTCATGACGCCGCTCCGTCCATGGGTCGCACTGTCACGACGTTGAACATGCCGGCATGCATGTGCATCAGCATGTGGCAGTGGAAGGCCCAATCGCCGGGCGCGTCAGCGGTCAGGTCGAAGGTGACCTTCGATCCCGGAGCGACGTTCACCGTGTGCTTGAGGGGCTGGTGTCCCGCCGGCCCGCCCGTCACGAGTTCGAAGAAGTGGCCGTGCAGGTGGATAGGGTGACCCATCATGGTGTCGTTCACCAGGGTGACGCGAACCCGTTCATTCCGTTCGAACCGGATCGGCTCGACCAGTTCGCTGAACTTGCGGCCGTCCAGGCCCCACATGAACCGTTCCATATTGCCCGTCAGATGGATTTCCATGGTTCGGGAGGGCGGCCGGCGATCGCTGTTGGGCTGGAGCGAAACCAGATCGGTGTAGACCAGCACCCGGTGATCGACGGTCTCCAGTCCCAGCGGTCGGTCGCCGAGCCGGTTGGCGGGGGCCATGGCGATCATGTCGACGCCGACGCCCACCGCCATGTCGGGTGGCGCGTTGTCGGGATCGCGCATGTTCATCGCGCCCATGTCCGCCATGTCAGAGGGCGGGGCGGCGGCCGGCGCCTGGGCCATGGCGGCGTGGTCCATCCCGGCCATAGCCCCGTGGTCCATCCCGGCCATAGCCCCGTGGTCCATCCCGGCCATGGCTCCATGATCCATCCCGGCCATGCCGCCGTGGTCCATACTGCCCATCCCCATGTCGCGCATGGTCAGGGTCGGAACCTCACGGAGGGGCGGAACCTCGGCTGTCATGCCGAGGCGGGGCGCGAGGGTTGCGCGGCCCATGCCCGAACGATCGATGGCCTCGGACACGATGGTGTAGGCGCGGTCCTCGGTCGGCCGGACGATGACGTCATAGGTTTCGGCCACGGAGATCTGGAACTCGTCGACCTCGACAGGCCGCACGTCCACCCCGTCCGCCTGGACGACGGTCATGGGCAGGCCGGGGATCCGCACATTGAAGATCGACATCGCCGAGGCGTTGATAATGCGCAGGCGGACGCGCTCGCCCGGACGGAACAGGCCGGTCCAGTTTTCGTCCGGGCCATGACCATTGACCAGGAAGGTGTAGGTCGTGCCGTTCACGTCCGAGATGTCGCGCGGGTCCATCCGCATCTGGCCCCACATGCGCCGCTCTTCGAGGCTCATGCCGTCCTCGCCTGACAGCAGGCCGGACAGGGTCGTGCGCTGGCGATTAAAATAGCCGGGGCTCTTCTTCAGCTTCGCCAGGATCTCGTGGGGATGCATGAAGCTCCAGTCCGACAGGACGAGGACATGCTCGCGGTCGTAGGCGACCGGATCGGAGCCGGCCGGGTCGATGACGATCGGCCCATAGTGCCCCATCGCCTCCTGAAGCCCGGAGTGGCCGTGGTACCAGTAGGTGCCGTGCTGACGGACCGGGAACTCGTAGATGAAGGTCTCGCGCGGCCCGATGCCCGGGAAGCTGATGCCCGGCACGCCATCCATCTGGAAGGGCAGCAGCACGCCGTGCCAGTGGATCGAAGTGTCCTCGTCCAGGGTGTTGGTCACCGAGAGACGGGCGTTCTGACCCTCGCGGAGGCGCAGCAACGGCGCCGGCAGCAGGCCGTTGACCGTCACGGCGTGCCCGGTTCGGCCGCCGACCGAGAAGGGCGAATGTCCAACCGTGAGGTCGATATTGGGCCCGACGAGCGAGGGCAGATCGGACCGCAGGCCCGCGGACCCCGTCTGGGCCCAGGCCGGCATCAGGCCTTGCAGACCCAGCAAGCCGCCTCCGGCCGCAGCGCTGCGGAGAAGGCTGCGGCGATCCAGTCGCATACTCGACATGACAGTTCGGTCCTCGCTCAGACTATGTCGACGTCGTCTTCCAAGGCGCGGGAGACTGGACGTCCTACTTGTCAATACGCGTGAACACGCCCGGCCCCTTGCGGCGAACCGTCTCAGACGGTGGTGACGATCAGAGTCCCCGAAGCGCCTCGGCCAGCCGGGCCCGGGCCCTGGCGACGCGGGTCTCAACCGCCTTGGGCGTGGCCCCGACGATGCGCGCGACCTCGGCGTGAGAGCGGCCTTCGAGGGCGGTCAGAAGGAGCGGCGCCTTCAGGGCGTCCGGCAGGGCGGTTATGGCCCGGTCCAGGGCCGCCCGGCGCTGTCCCTGGTCCAGACGCTCTTCGGGGGACGCGGTCCCGTCCCCGACGGCGAGGGCCTCCGGCGCGTCCAGCCCCATGACACCGCGGACTACCCGGCGCACCGTCCGCTTGCGGCCCCAGTCGCGGCATTTGTTGACGGCGATCGAGCGGAGCCAGGTGGGGAAGCTGCGGCTGGGGTCATACCGGCGAATGGCGAGCCAGGCGGAGGTGTAGGTTTCCTGTACGAGGTCGTAGGCCTCGTCGTCGTCGCCGACATACCGGCGCACGAAGCGATGCAGGTCGCCCTTGGTCGCGGTCATCAGCGCGCTGAAGGCGGCCCGGTCGCCGGTCACCGCCCGTGCTTCGAGTGGAGCCCCCGAACCCACCCGGCTCTTACCCTGCGTCTTGCAGGAGGGCTCCGACGACCTGGCGGTCGAACGCCTGGGCCTGCTGGGGCGTCAGGACCGACCGCATCTCGAACACATGGGCGATGGTGGCCTTCTGGAGATCGCCCATGGCGGCATGGAAATGATCAACCGCGGCCTGGACCTGCGGACTGTCGCCCTCGCTGGCCGCGATCGCGTCCGCCAACTCGCGATTGGCCGTCCGGACTTCCCCTTCAAGCGCGCCCCGGCGCGAGGCGAAACGGGCCTCGATCGTCTCCAGACGGGCTTCCTGTTCCGCCGTCAGATCCAGCTGATGATGGACGATGCTGTGCAGATTGGGCGGGTCGTGCCGCTTCATCAGCCATGCCGTGCTGGCCCAGGTCCCGGCGCCGCTGGCGAGGGCGGCGAGCGCCGCCGTGATGACGATGGATCGCCAGCTCGCCTTCATTCGGCGGCTCCGAGGATTGCGATCGGGGACAGGCCCCCCGACACGCTGAACACCTGCATCTCCGAGGGCTTGGCCTGTGCGGACAGGGCGAACAGGCCCCCGTTGGCGAGGCCCACGACGAGCGCCATGCCCATGGCGGCGAGGCGGACGTGGCCCATCCGCCGCTCGCCGACCCGGGTCTCGATGCGGCGCCACACATCGGATTCCAGACCGGAAAGCGTGGCCGGGCTCGCCGGTCGGGCGTTTGCAATCAGGCGATCGATGTCCTCAGTCATGTTCCACCTCTGTCGGCCCCCGTAACCCCATACGCTTCGTACAGCCAAATCCCTCGGTTGAGGTCTCGCGCCGTCAAGGCAATGAGGCCGGGGGGGCGAGCGTGCCCATCACGGCGACGACCATCAGAACAGCCAGAGAGAGCGCGAATTCCGCGACAAGGCTTCGCCTGAGATGGCCGAACACGGCAGCCGGGTCCGCGCTGGCAGCCTCGAAGGCGGGCGTCAGCCGAAAGCGATTGGCGGCCGCCAGGCTCAGCATGAGGCCGAACAGGACGATCTTGAGAATGAACCAGCGCCCGTAGGCGGTATCGATCAGCGTCCAGATCCCGCTCCACCCCACCAGGAAGGCGCTATTGACGAGCCCTGTCAGCACGAGAATCGCCACGGCGAAGGCGCCGACACCCGCGAAGCCAATCAATGCACGCGCCAGAGCGCGATTCTGAACCGACGGCTCCCTTGGGCGCCACATCACCAGGGCGGCAAAGGCGGCCAGAGCCCCCACCCAAACCGACGCCGCAACGGCGTGCAGAATGTCCGACGCCAGATGAAGCGCGTGTCCGGAACCCTCCGTGGCCGCGCCGTGACCGGTCCAGGCGAAGCTCGCCGAGATGACAAGGCCAAACGAGGCGCAAATCCACCATAGCCGGGGCCCGGGTCTGATCATCGCGATCGCCGCCAAGGCCAGAAGCGCAAGGGCGGATCGGACGGCCAGCGCCATGCCGAGACCCATTCCGGTGACCATCATGACCAGCGAACCAGGCTTGATCGCTTCGCTCAAGGATCCCGCCATCATCGCGGTTTGGGCGACGAGGGCGGCCGGAGTTGCCAGGGCGAGGGCCACGGCCGCCCAGAACAGGGCGGGCCGCGGCCAGGTCAGGGCGAGGGGCGTCGTCGCCGCCGCGCTGTAGATCAGGAAGGCGGGCAGACCGAACAGCAGGGCGGATGCGGCGTACTGGACCGCTCGCAGGCCAATGACCGCGGCCTCGATCACGTCAGCGAACGGTGAAGGCGTAGGAACCGGTCATGCGGTGGCCGTCGTTCGAGGCGATGGTCCAGTTGACCGTATAGCCTCCGGCGGCGAGCGGTCGGGCGAGTGTGCCCGTGATCGATCGGCCGTCTTCGCTCACGGCCGTGCTGACGGCGGCCTTGGCGCCGGCGGTCGTCACGACTTCGAACGTCGAGAAGGCCGGGACCATCCGCTCGCTGAAGGTGAGGGCGATGGAGCGGGGCGCGGCCACGGTCGTGTTGGCCGCGGGCGTCGAACTGACCAGGCGTGCATGAGCGCTGACCGCACCGGCGGCCATGACCACGGCCGCGGCGACGGCAAAGGCGGGAACGAAACGATTGAAACGCATGTCGTGACTCCACTGACATCCAGATGATGTCTCAGAAATACGCGGCGGACGCCGCTTTCCCTCGCCGCAGCCTCTTCCGTTCAGTCGCGGCGCTTTTCGAGCAGCGCCTGCATCTGGGCGATCTCCTCCTGCTGGCCCCGCACGATGCCGTCGCACAGGGCGATGATCTCCGGATCGGTGAGCGACGCCTGTTCGCACATCAGCACGGCTCCGGAATGATGCGGGATCATCGACCGCAGGAACTCGTCGTCGCCTACGAACGCCTGGGTTCGCATGCCGATGAAGCTGCCGACGAAGATCACGGTCGCGACCGCTCCGATGATCAGGTTCGTCTTCCAGGACGGATACATGGACCGCATGAAGACAAGCATCAGGACTGCCATCGGCGCGACCATCATCAAGGTCATGTAGACGTTGTTCAGGTTGAGGTAGAAGTGACCGAGCGTGGCGATCATCGTGAACATGACCAGGTACATGATGACGAAATCTATCGCCAACTCGAGGTAAAGGCTTCGGTAGGGGCCCATACCGCCCGCGCGGCCGTGCTCGTCGTGGCTCGAATGTTGATGCGACATCGTCCGTGTCCTTCTGCAGAAATGTCAGCCAACACCGCCCGTTGGCCTTGAAACGCACGAAGGCGTCGGCGGTCGCTGCGGTTCAATCCGGCCCTACGCCGCCAGTTCCCCGGCGCTGCAGGAGTTGAAGCCGCGCCTAGAGTTTCACCGCGCGCAACCTCAGCGCATTGCCGATGACGCTGACCGAGGAGAGCGCCATGGCCAGCGCCGCCAGGGCGGGCGACAGCAGCCAGCCGAACACAGGGTAGAGCAGGCCGGCCGCCACCGGGATGCCGAGCGCATTATAGCCGAAGGCGAAGACGAGGTTCTGGCGGATATTGCCCATCACCGCCTTCGACAGATGCCTGGCCCGGACGATGCCTTGCAGGTCGCCGCCCAGCAGGGTCACGCCGGCGCTCTCGATCGCGACGTCCGAGCCCGCCCCCATGGCGACGCCCACATCGGCGGCGGCGAGGGCCGGGGCGTCGTTGACGCCATCCCCCGCCATGGCGACGATCCGGCCTTCCGCGCGAAGCTGCTGAACCACGGACGCCTTGTCCTGCGGCAGGACCTCGGCCTGGACCTCGTCGATGCCGAGGCGTCGCGCCACGGCTTCAGCCGTCGTCCGGTTGTCCCCTGTCATCATGACCAGCCGCAGGCCGGCTGCCTTCAGCGCGAGGATCGCATCCGGCGTGGTGGCCTTGATCGGGTCGGCGATGCCGATGACTCCAGCGGCCTTCCCATCGACCGCCACGAAGATGGCGGTGGCGCCGTCGTGGCGGAGCGCCTCGGCCTGCGGCTCCAGGGCGGAGACGTCGATCGAGAGTTCGCCGAGATAGCGGGTGTTGCCCAGGGCCACCTGGCGACCCTCGATCGTCCCGCGCACGCCGCGGCCGACCGGGCTGTCGAAGTCCGCTGCCTCGGAAAGGGAGATATCCCGGTCCCTGGCGGCCCGGACGATCGCGTCGGCCAGGGGATGCTCGCTGCCGCGCTCGAGGCTGGCTGACAGACGCAGGATGTCCGCTTCGGCAAAGCCCTCGGCGGGCAGGATCGCCGTCACGGACGGGCGGCCTTCAGTCAGGGTGCCGGTCTTGTCCAGAACCAGGGTGTCGACCTTCTCGAAGCGTTCGAGCGCTTCGGCGTTCTTGATCAGTACGCCGGCGTGCGCCCCTCGGCCCACTCCCACCATGATCGAGATCGGGGTCGCCAGGCCGAGCGCACAGGGACAGGCGATGATGAGGACCGAAACCGCCGCGATCAGGGCGTAGGACAGTTGAGGCTCCGGACCGACCAGGCCCCAGACGACGGCAGCCAGTATGGCGATCGCGATCACCGTCGGGACGAACCAGCCGGAGACCGTGTCGGCCAGCCGCTGGATCGGCGCGCGGCTGCGCTGAGCCTGGGCCACCATCTGGACGATCTGCGAAAGCAGGGTGTCGGCCCCGACCTTGTCGGCGCGCATGATGAAGGAGCCGGTCGTGTTCAGGGAACCGGCGACGACGCGGTCGCCGGCTTCCTTGGTCACCGGCATGGACTCGCCGGTCACCATCGATTCATCGACGGCGACGCGGCCCTCCAGCAGCTGGCCGTCGACGGGGATCTTCTCTCCGGGACGGACCCTGAGGGAATCCCCGACCACGACCTGATCCAGCGAAACGTCTTCATCGACGCCGTCGGCCCGAACCCGTCGCGCGGTCTTGGGCGCGAGGTCCAGCAGGGCGCGGATGGCGCCGGAGGTCTGCTCCCGTGCCCGCAGTTCCAGGATCTGTCCGATCAGCACCAGCACCGTGATGACCGCCGCCGCCTCGAAATACACTGGCGCGCTTCCATCGGGTTTGAGGAAGGCGGGCGGGAACAGGGTCGGAGCCAGGACCGCCACGACGCTGTAGAGCCAGGCGACCCCCACCCCCATGGAAATCAGGGTGAACATGTTCAGCCTACGGGTGCGCAGCGATATCCAGCCGCGCTCGAAGAAGGGCAGGCCGCACCAAAGGACCACGGGCGTCGCCAGCGCGAACTGGATCCAGTTCGATATCTGGCCCGGGATCAGCATGTGCAGGTTGGTCAGGTGCCCGCCCATCTCCAGGACGAAAACCGGCAGGGTCAGGACCAGGCCAACCTGGAAGCGGCGGGTGAAGTCGATCAGTTCGTGGTTGGGCGGCGTTTCAGCGGTGACCGTTTCCGGTTCGAGCGCCATGCCGCAGATCGGGCAGGAGCCTGGGCCTTCCTGCCGGATCTCCGGGTGCATCGGGCAGGTGTAGATGACGCCTGGAACGACGGGCCCGCCCTCTGCCCTGGGGGTCAGGTAGCGATCCGGGTCGGCGACGAACCTGGTCCGGCACCCTGCCGAGCAGAAGAAATAGTCCTTGCCGTCATGGTCGGCGCGATGAGCCGTCGTCGCGGGATCGACCGTCATGCCGCAGACCGGATCCTTGACCGTGGCAGAGCCGTCCGAGGTCTTGGCCGCACAGCAGGTGTGGGCTGCCGTGTGACTGTGGGGATGCGTGGACATATCGCTCTCTCCGTCTGATCGAAGTGCTCACATATACCCATGGGGGGTATATCGCAAGATACCCATATGGGGTATATGGAAGGCTCACGGGGCGAGGCCGCATGCAAACTGAAACGAAACCCAAGGTCCTCAACCGGCTGAGCCGCATCGAAGGCCAGGTGCGGGGAATCGCCCGCATGGTCGAAGACGACCGATATTGCGTGGACCTGCTGACCCAGTTGCAGGCGGTCCGGGCCGCGCTTCATCGCGTGGAGACCGAAGTGCTGCGGGATCACCTCGATCACTGCGTGATGGGCGCCATGACCGGCGACGATCCCGAGGATCGAAAGGCCAAGGCTGGCGAACTGATCGAACTTCTGGCGCGGGCCGGACGGTAGGACCGACGGAACAAACCAGCCTGGCTGGTCGCTCACGTCGGGATATCAAGGAACCCGTCATGAAACGCATCAGTCTCGTCCTCGCCGCCTGCGCCCTGTCGGCGGCCTGTTCCCCGCGTCAACCCGAAGAGCCCGCTGCCGCGTCGCCTGAGGCGGCCGCAATGGCAGGCGGGCACGGACAGATGGGCGCCGGCATGTCTGCGGCCGCGCCCGGCGATTCCGTCGCCACCCAGGGCTACAAATCCTCGATGAACACGATGATGGAGGAGATGCCCGCGTTTACCGGCGATGCGGACATCGACTTCATGAAGCAGATGCGCGGCCACCATGTCGCCGCGGTCTCGATGGCTCGCGTGGAACTTGCGCAGGGCAAGGACGCCCAGGCGAGAAGCCTGGCCCAGGAGGTGATCGCGGCGCAGGAGCGGGAAATCACACTGATCGACGCCTGGCTGGCGCAGAAGGGGGCAGGTGCGGCCCCCACTGGCTGACCTGGATCAGCGCGCCGCGTGCGACGACCAATGAATGTGCGAAATCCGCCATCCACCGGCCTCGCGACGAAGGACCATGGTTTCGACCGAGAGACTGTCGATCGGGCGCCCGTTGAACATGCCTGTCGTTCGGCTTTCGGTCGCGACCCACGCGCTGTTTGCGCCGGCTCGCGCTAGCCGGCGGGATTGGATGCTGGGCGCCGCGGCCGAGAATGCCGCGTCGGCGGCCAGATGGTGCTGCGCATATTCGGCTTTCGATCGTTCGGCCCCGCCGCCCTCGAAAATCAGAACGTCGTCGGCGAGGAGGGCCAGTGCCGTGTCTGTCTCGCCGTGTTCCAGCGCAGCATGAAAGGCGTCGACGACACTCGCCGCCGCCATCGCCTCGACCTGGACATCAACGACCGAGGTGGCGGCAGTCTGGCCGGGCTCATGAGCGAGCGCAGGTCCGACCGACGTGATCGACAGGGAGATGACGAGGGCGAGAAGAGATTTGGCGGACGACATGGAATTTCCCCAAAGCGATGAACTGGTTTCACACGCTAGATGCCATTTCGCACGTAGGCGACCCCGGCGCTTCGCCATTCGAGGGGCGGCGTCGGTCCGTCCGACGGCTCAGAAACCCGCCGCGGTCTAATGGCGCACGACGAAGCTCCGCGCGCCCGACTCCGGGCATAGAGCGCGACGACCGCTCGGCGCTAGCGGAAGGCGACCCCGACCTTGAGTCCCAGCTTTTTGAAAACGAGGGCGGCGGGACAGAATCCGGTGAAGGCGGCCTGGATCGCGTTGAGGCCTGCGAAGATCGTCAATGCGATCCACCAGGGGTTCACGAAATACGCCAGGGCGACGCTGGTCAGGACAACACAGCCAAGGAAAAGGAATACAGCACGGTCGACGGTCATGGTCAGTCTCCAGTCAGGCCCGGCCTTGGGCCGGATCAAGGGCCTGGCGCGTCCAGGCGACGATCTGTGGGCTGGTCAGCAGCCCGGCGGTTCGGGCGATCACATGATCGTCGCGAAGGAGCAGCAGCGCCGGAATGCCGGGTCCTTGCCGTCCGGCGTGCGGTTGGCCGCGCCACAGGCCGGGCAGACGAACTGGCGCACGGGTCAGGCCTTGATCTTGCGCAAGCCCATGATCTCGAGGGCTAGTTTCTCGTAGAAGGGCACGCTCTCGCCCCGCCTGATCTTGCCCAGGAAGTATTTTTCGAAACCAACCTTGGCGAGGTGGACCCATTTGCCGCTCGCCGACCAGTTGACGTTGCGGGGCGGGATCTGCGGCTGTGCGACGAAGGCCACGCCGCCGTCGCCGAAGTCGGCGAGGCAGAAGGCGTTCCAGGTCGCCTCGTGCGTCGGGGCTTTGCCATCGAGGATCTCGGCCATGTTTTGGGCGATGGCGGTGACCATGCTCTCGATCATGAAACCGGTCTTGGGGACCCCGACGGGCACAGGCGTCTTGCCGGTCGGCGCGATGGCCACGCACACACCAAGGCCGAAGACATTCGGATAGGTCGGATTGCGCTGGTGCTTGTCGATGACGATGAAGCCGCGCGGGTTGGTCAGGCCTTCGACGCCCCGGACGGCGGCGACGCCGCGAAACGCCGGCAGCATCATTGAGTAGGCGAACGGCACGTCATGGGTCTGTTTGATCGAACCGTCGTCGGCGATCTCCTCGACATGCATGAGCCCGGCTTCGACCGAGGCGACCCTGGCGTTGGTGACCCATTTGATGTGGCGATTGCGCATCTCGCTCTCGAGCAGACCCTTGGTGTCGCCGACGCCGTCGAGGCCGAGGTGGCCGACGTAGGGCTCCGAGGTGACGAAGGTCATCGGCACCCTGTCGCGGATCTTGCGGCGCCTGAGCTCCGTATCGAGGATTATGGCGAACTCGTAGGCCGGGCCAAAGCAGGAGGCGCCCTGGACGGCGCCGACGATGATCGGACCCGGGTTCAGGACGAAGGCGTCGAAGGCCGCGGCCGCAGCTTCCGCGTGATCGACATGGCAGACCGACTGGGTGAAGCCGCCATGCGGGCCAAGACCCGCGATCTCATCGAAGGCCAGGTCGGGGCCGGTGGCGATGACCAGATAGTCGTAGCCGGCGATGGCGCCGTCGTTCAGCTCGACCTGATTGAGGGCAGGCGAGACCTGCCTGGCTCCGACGCCCGTGAAGGCGATGCCGCGTTTGGCGAAGACCGGCGGCAGATCGACCTCGATGGCGTCGCGCTTTCGCCAGTGGACGGCGACCCAGGGGTTGGAGGGGACGAAGTGAAACCTGTCGCCTTGCGACACAACGCTGACGTCGGCCCCGTCTCCGACGGCGTCCTTGATTTCGAAGGCGGCGACGGCGCCCCCCAATCCTGCGCCCAGGATGACGATGCGGGGCTTGGCCATGTTCGGTCTCCTGCATTTGCGGCCTTGACCGCTGTGGAACGTCCGCGCTTTCGCCCGACCGCGCCTTGATCCGGATCAAGGCCGGGCAACACCCTCAGCCCTACGGCTCGTAGGCGGTGCTTGATTGTGTATTAGTCTACGCGCATATACGCAATAACGAATCAACAGCGGCTTCATCACGCCAGAAGCGCGCACTCTTCCAAGGATTTCCCAGAATGTTCGGCTCCCCCAAACCCAAGGACCTCACACCCGCCGAGCTGAAGGCCGGTCTCGATGAGAACCGGATCCTGCTCATCGATGTTCGGGAGCCGAGCGAGTTCGAGGTCGAACGGATCGCGGGCGCGCTCAACGTCCCGCTTTCCTCCTTCAACCCCGAGACCTTGCCCGATGCGGGCTCCAGAACGATCGTGATGCAATGCGCGGGCGGCAAGCGATCTGCCATGGCGGTCGATCAGTGCCGCAAGGCCGGACAGGTCATGGAAACCCATCTGGCGGGAGGACTGGCCGCCTGGAAGGTCGCAGGCCTGCCGACGGTCGCCGGTTGATCGGCGCCGGGGCGAATGGATGAATCATGGCACGACTTCCCTTTCTGATCGTCCTGGGCGCGGCCCTGCTGCTGGGCGCCTGCGGACACCCTGAACCTGCGGTTCCGGTCGCCGAGGCCGCCCCGCAGGCCGGCCGCCTGACCCTGCAGGCCCGGACCGTCGCTGACCTCAAGCCCGTCCCCGGAACGCTGACGACCCGCGACATGGCCGAAGCCCGGGCGCGCATCTCGGGGACCCTGGTTATGCTCGGCGTCAGGGAGGGGGACATGGTCCGCCAGGGCCAGCTGATCGGCCGCGTGACGGACGCCCGTCTGGCGCTTCAAACCGGCGCCTTCGACGCCCAGGTCGCCGCCGCCGCCGCCGAGGCCGGTCGCGCCGATGCGGACCTCGCGCGGACACGCAGCCTGTTCGCCCAGGGCATCTACGCCCAGGCCAGGCTCGACCAGGTCGAGGCCCAGGCCCGGGCCGCCAACGCCAACCTGACCGCGGCCCGCGCCCAGCGCGGCGCGAGTGTCGAACTCGCCGGGCAAGGCGCGATTCTTGCCCCGGCTGCCGGTCGCGTCCTCAAGGCAAACGTCCCGGTGGGATCGGTGTTGATGGCGGGCCAGACGCTGGCGACCATCACCGCGGGGCCGATGGTGGTGCGTATCGAATTGCCGGAGGGTCAGGCGCGCGCGCCGCAGGTCGGCGACGTCGTGCAACTGGCGGCGGCGGACCTGCTGGGCGTCGCGACCCAAGGCGCGATCAGCCAGATCTATCCGTCGATCACGGACGGTCAGGTCATGGCCGACGTCAGCGCACCGGGCTTGCCGCAGGACCTGATCGGGCAAAGGGTCCGCGCCCATGTCAGGATTGGCGAACGCCAGGCCCTGATCGTGCCGCGGCGCTACATCCTCACCCGGTTCGGGATCGACTACGCCCGACTGGTCCGGGCGGATGGAACGCTCTCGGAGATCCCCGTTCAGACCACGGCGGGTCCCGACGCCGATACCGTGGAGGTGCTGGCCGGGCTTCGTGCCGGTGACGTGCTGAGTCCCGCCGGAGCCGCCCGATGAACCTCGGCCTCTCCGGACGGCTGACCCGGATTTCCATCCGTTCGCCGCTGACGCCGCTCATCCTGCTGGCCGCCATCACCGTGGGCCTGCTGGCCCTGGTGTCGATTCCCCGGGAGGAAGAGCCGCAGATCAGCGTGCCCATGGTCGACATCATGGTCGCCGCCCTGGGGCTGCGGGCGGCGGATGCGGTCGAACTGGTCGGCAAGCCGCTGGAGACGATCGTCAAGAGCGTGGCGGGCGTGGAACACGTCTACACCTTCGCCGACGACAACCAGGTCATGGTCACCGCACGCTTCGACGTCGGGACCGATCCGGACACGGCGGCAGTCCGCATTCATGAGAAAATCCGCGCCAACTACGACCGGATTCCCTCCGGCATCGCCGAACCCCTGATCCAGACCCGGGGCATCAATGACGTGCCGAGCCTGGTGCTGACGCTGTCGCCCAGGCCCGGGGCCGCAGGCCAGTGGACCGATCAGGCCCTGTTCGAACTCGCCGGCAAGCTCAGGACCGAGGTCGCCAAGGTCGATAATGTCGGGCTGACCTTCATCGTCGGCGGCCGTCCCCAGGAAATTCGGGTGGAGCCGGACCCGGCACGCCTGGCCCAGCATGGCGTGTCGCTGGGCGCCCTGATGGACACTATTCGGCAAGCCAACAGGGCCTTCCCGGCGGGTCAGGTGCGCAACGGCGGCGAGGCGGTTGACGTCACCGCCGGTCAAACCCTGGCCAGCGCGACCCAGATCGGCTTTCTGGCGCTGCCCTCCGCCCGGGGCGAAGCCGTCTATGTCCGCGATGTCGCCCGCGTCATCGAGGCGCCGCGCGAGGACCAGGCCCACGCCTGGCGCTATGCGCGCACGGACGACGGCTGGAGCGAAGCTCCGGCGGTCAGCCTGGCGATCGCCAAGCGCAAGGGAGCGAACGCTGTCGTCGTCTCGCAACAGGTCCTGACGCGCGTCGAGGCGCTGAGGGGCACGCTGCTTCCCGACAGCCTGGATGTGGCGGTCACCCGGGACTACGGCGCTACGGCCAACGAGAAGGCCAATGAGCTGCTGTTCCACCTAGGCCTGGCCACCTTGTCGATCGTCGTCCTGATCGGCTTCGCCATCGATTGGCGCGAGGCGGGCGTGACAGCGGTCGTCATCCCGACGACGATCCTGCTGACCCTCTTCGCCTCCAACCTGCTGGGCTACACCATCAACCGGGTCAGCCTGTTCGCACTGATCTTCTCGATCGGCATCCTGGTCGATGACGCCATCGTCATGATCGAAAACATCGCCCGGCACTGGGCCATGCCTGACGAGCGGACCCGGATCGACGCCGCTGTCGACGCCGTCGCCGAGGTCGGCAACCCGACCGTCGTCGCCACCCTGACGGTGGTCACCGCCCTGTTGCCGATGCTGTTCGTGTCCGGATTGATGGGTCCCTATATGGCGCCGATCCCGGTCAACGCCTCGGCGGCCATGGTGTTTTCCTTCTTCGTCGCCGTGGTCATCGCGCCGTGGCTGATGATCCGGTTCGCCCGCAAGACGCTGGTTGCCGCCGCACCCGCTCACGGCGAAGGCAAACTCGGCGCCCTCTATCGCAGGGTCGCGAGCCGGGTGATCGGCACGAGGCGGTCCGCCTGGATCTTCCTGATCGGCGTCGGTCTGGCCACGCTTCTGGCCGGCGCCATGTTCGCGACCAGGACAGTGACGGTGAAGCTGCTGCCCTTCGACAACAAGTCGGAGCTGCAGGTCGTACTCGACATGCCCGAGGGCACGTCGCTGGAGGTCACCCAGCGCACCCTGGCCGACGCCGCCATCATCACGCGCGGCCTGCCGGAAGTGGTCGCCATCGACGCCTATGCCGGAACGGCCTCGCCGTTCAATTTCAATGGTCTGGTGCGCCACTACTACCTTCGCAACAAGCCGGAGATGGGCGATCTGGCCGTCGCCCTGGCGGAAAAGGGAGAGCGCAAACGGTCGAGCCACGCCATTGCCCTCGATCTGCGTGAGAAGCTCGCGGGTGTGGTGCTGCCTGCCGGCGGCGTGATCAAGGTGGTCGAGGCGCCGCCCGGTCCTCCGGTCATGGCGACCCTTCTGGCTGAGGTCTACGGCCCCGACGCCCCGACCCGGCGCGCTGTCGCCGAACGGGTGAAGGCCGCGTTCCATTCGGTGCCCTATATCGTCGATGTCGACGACAGCTATGGCCAGCCGCGGCCCGGATTGCGGCTCGTCCCGGACCGGGACCGGCCGGAAGCCCTGAAGGTCAGCGACAGAGACGTCTACGACTCCATCGCCGCCGCGCTCGGCGGCCAGGTCGTCGGCTATGCGCATCGTGGCGAGGGTCGCGATCCGCTGGAAATCTCGGTGCGCCTGCCCCAGTCGGCGCGCAGCTGGGGCGAGGGCCTGGCGTCCATGCCGGTCGCCGTGTCGCAAGGCGCGGCTGGCGCACGGCTCGTGTCCCTAGGCGAGGTCGCCACCATCTCGAGCGAACCCGGCTCAACCCACATCTTCCGCCGCGACGGCCGGGACGTGGACATGGTCATGGGCGAGTTGGCCGGCGCCTATGAAGCCCCGATCTACGGCATGATGGCGGTCGACCAGATCATCCGTCAGGGCGATTGGGGGGATGTTCCCAAGCCGGATATCCGCATGAACGGCCAGCCGACGGACGAGAGCCGACCGACCGTGCTCTGGGACGGCGAGTGGGAGATCACCTGGGTCACCTTCCGCGACATGGGCGCAGCGTTCGGCGTGGCGATTCTCGGCATCTATGTGCTGGTCGTCGCCCAGTTCAAAAGCTTCCGACTGCCCCTCGTCATCCTGACGCCGATTCCGCTGACCCTGATCGGCATCGTCATCGGCCACATCCTGTTCCGGGCGCCCTTCACCGCGACCTCGATGATCGGCTTCATCGCCCTGGCCGGCATCATTGTCCGAAACTCGATCCTGCTTGTGGACTTCATTCGTCACAGCCAGACCGGGGAGCGGTCCCTGCGCGAGGTTCTGCTGGACGCGGGCGCGATCCGCTTCAAGCCCATCGTGCTGACCGCCGCAGCGGCCATGATCGGGGCGGCGGTGATCCTGACCGATCCGATCTTCCAGGGTCTGGCCATCTCGCTTCTGTTCGGCCTGGCCTCATCGACCCTGCTGACGGTCCTGGTGATCCCGGCCATCTATATCGTCCTGCGCGACGACGGCCGTCCCCTGGCCCCGGAAGAAAGCTGAGATGAGCATGGCAATCGACTTCGGCTTCGCTACCGAGCAGGTCCGACCCTGCGCAGTCTCCTCGAACCCGCAGGACGGCGGAGAGTGGCTTGATCGTGTATGCGCACCTTCTACAGTAAGCAGATGATTGCGCCCACAGTTCACCCTTCGTGGAATGACCTTGGCGGGTTCGAGGACTGCGTCGAACCTGCGGCGCGCCTGTTGAAACTGCTGGCGAGCGAACAACGGCTTCTGCTGTTGTGCCGGCTCGTCGAGGGCGAGGCGTCGGTTGGCGACCTCGCCGACAATGCCAGGCTGGCTCCGTCCGCAGCCTCGCAGCACCTGGCCAGGATGCGGGCCGAAGGTCTCGTCGCCACCCGGCGCGATGCGCAGACGATCTACTATCGGCTGGATGATCCTTCCGCACTCCGGGTGCTGCATACGCTTCGGGACATTTATCGCGGCCAGCAGGACGCCCCGGCAGGTTCGGCAGGCCCTATTTAGGCTGATGAGGTTTTGGTCTCGATAGACATTGACCTGAATCAAGGGACGCCCGGCTGCGTGGGTCCAGGGCCGACAGGCGCGTTCACCTGATGGCAGGGCCCATGCCGGGACCTGGGAAAGATCACTTCATGACGGACCATCGTCTCGCCAGCGCCCGACACCGGGCCCAGGTCATGTCGGCCGAGGACGCCGCAAGCCTGATCGCGCCCAACACGACGGTGGGGCTCAGCGGGTTCACCGCCTCGGGCTATCCGACAGCGGTCCCTTTGGCGCTCGCCGCCCGGATCGAGGCCGAGCATGCGGCGGGCCAACCCTTTAAGCTGCGGATCTGGACGGGCGCCTCGACCGGCCCGGAACTGGACGGAGCCCTGGCCAAGGCCGACGGCATCGAGTTCCGGCTGCCCTACAACTCCGACCCGACCTGCCGCGACCGGATCAATCGCGGCGAGATGGCCTATTTCGACATGCATCTGAGCCAGGTCGCGCCGATGGCCTGGCAGGGTTTTCTCGGCCCGCTGGACACGGCGATCATCCAGGTCACGGGCATCCGCGAGGACGGGGCGCTGATCCCGGCCTCCTCGGTCGGCAACAACAAGACCTGGCTGGACCGGGCCAGCCAGGTGATCCTCGAGGTTAACCGTTGGCAGAACCCGGAGCTTCTGGGCATGCACGACATCTACTATGGCACCGCCCTGCCGCCGAACCGGGTGCCGATCCCGCTGATCCGCCCGGGCGACCGCATCGGCGAGCCCTGTTTCCGCTGCGACCCGGACAAGATCGTGGCCATCGTCGAGACCGACCGGCCCGACCGCAACGCGGGGTTCACCGCGCCCGGAGCGGACGACCTGGCCATCGCCGGCCATCTGCTGGAGTTCCTCGAGCACGAGGTGTCCAGGGGCCGACTGTCGCCGTCGTTGCTGCCGCTCCAGTCGGGCGTGGGCAATACAGCGAATGCGGTCCTGACCGGCCTGATCGACGCGCCGTTCGACAATCTGAGCGCCTATACCGAGGTCATCCAGGACGGGATGCTGGCGCTGATGGACAGCGGCAAGCTGCGCGTCGCCTCCTCGACGGCCCTCAGCCTAAGCCCCGAACTGACCGAGCGGGTCAACCGGAATATGGGCGACTACCGGGACCGGATCATCCTTCGGCCGCAGGAGATCAGCAATCATCCGGAGGTGATCCGCCGTCTGGGCGTCATTGCCATGAACGGCATGATCGAGGCCGACATTTACGGAAACGTCAACTCGACCCATGTGATGGGGTCGCGCATCCAGAACGGCATCGGCGGCTCCGGCGACTTTGCCCGCAACGCCTATATCTCCATCTTCATGAGCGCCTCGACGGCCAAGGGCGGCAAGATCTCGACCCTGGTGCCCGCCGTTTCCCACGTCGATCACATCAATCAGGACGTCCAGGTGATCGTCACCGAACAGGGTCTGGCCGATCTTCGCGGCCTGTCGCCCAAACAGCGCGCGCGCGTCGTCATCGACACCTGCGCCCACCCGACGTTCCGCCCGATGCTGGAGGACTATTTCCAGCGCGCGCTCAAGGGCTCCTACGGCCTGCAGACGCCGATGCTGCTCGATGAGGCCCTGTCGTGGCATGCCCGGTTCGTCCGGACCGGCAGCATGGCCGGCGGTTGAGCGAGACCCGGGCGGGATCGAGGTCCGGTTCGTGGCGGTCCGGACCCATCCTCGCCGCGGCGAGGGTCCGGGCGCGGGCGGTGCAGCGGTTCAATGGTTCCTGATGCGGGACACGCGCCTACGGAGCAGACGGGCGACCGTCCGGTGCGCGCAACGTGTCGAGATAGGCGGTCAGGTCGTGAATCTGGCTGGCGCCGAAGACATAGGGCGGCATGGCGGGATGGGTCGTAACCAGGCCCTGTTCGAATGCGGCGGCCAGCTCGTCGGAGCCTCGGCGCCGGACAATGTCTCTGAATGGCGGCGCAACGGCGAGCGGACTGTCGCCCGCGGCGTCGATGGCGTGGCAGCTGGCGCACCCGACGATCGCCATGGCGCGGCCTCGGGACGCGGACTCCCGATCCAGGGCCGTCGACAGGGACGAGACGGCAGGGCTGTCTTGGGTGTTTGAAGCGCGTGGCGCGCTCGGCGGCGACGCGACCCGGGGCCCGGGAAGCGGCGAACACGCCCCAACCAGCAGAAGACCGATAATCGTGGGGACTCGCATGACACTACTCCGGCGACCAGGTCTCATTTGACCAGTGCCCCGGGTCGGCGTCCTTGACCCAGGTCAAGCGGCGGCCCTGACGTCGCGATCCCCGAGCGGAATTCCACCTGGCGAGAGCGTGACCGAGACGTCGACGATCTGGTCGCACAGGGCCGTGGGCGCCGATCGGTGGCTGACCAGGATCAGGCCCTGGCGGCGGGTCGAAAGGTGATGCGTGAGACCGTTCAGCACCCGGGTTTCGGTCGCGGCGTCGAGGCCTTCGGTCGGTTCGTCGAGCACCAGCCAGGGCGCGTCGCGCAGATAGGCGCGCGCCAGTCCCAGGCGCCGGCGCTCGCCGCCGGACAGCCGGTCGCCGTTCTCGCTCAGAACCGTGTCGAGACCGGCCGGAAGCGCCGCGACCCGGTCGGCGAGGCATGCGTCGCTCAGGACAGCCCAGAGGTCGTCGGTCGAAGCGGCTGGATTGGCAAGACGGAGATTGTCCGCGATCGACCCTGCCAGCAGCCGGACGTCCTGCGACGCATAGGCGAAACGCGCCCGAACGTCGTCCAGAGCGGCGTCCTCGAGAGGCAGGCCGCCCAGTCGCAACTGGTCGGCGAGAGAGGCGCGTAGCCCCATCATGGTTTCGATCAACCGCGTCTTGCCGGAGCCGGAGGGACCGATCACGCCCAGACGGAAGGGCGGCACGATCTCCAACGCCGCAGAGCGGATGATGATGGCGTCGCCGGCCATCGAAGGTGCGCGTCGCCGGATGACGGGCCTGGCCGGGTCATCCAGAACCTCAGCCAGCCGTGCCAGCGCCTCCTGGGCCGCGCCATTCTGGCGCAGACCTCCGGTGAGGGCGGCGGCGGCCTCAAGTCCCGTCACGGACGCCAGCGCCGCGAGGGCGACGAGCGGCAGGGACGCCGGGGCGGATGTCGCAATGACCCCGATTACGGTCACGGCCAGGACCGCGGCCTGGAACACCGGGATCCATCCGCCGGCCACGGCGTCCGCGACCCGGCGACGATCCAGGGTCCGCGCCGCCTGACCCACCTGGTCGGCGGCCCAACTCTCCAGGCCATAGGCTCGCAGCTCGGGAGCCGCGGCCTGCAAGGCCGAAAGCCGGTCCTTGAACAGGCCCATGGCGACCTGCACCCGCCGTCCCGCGGGGTCCGCGACGCGCCGGCCGATCAGAAGGCCTCCGAAGATGGTGATGGCGATGCCAGCGGCCAGGACGAGAGCGGGCAGGGGACCGGCCAACAGCGCCAGGCCGATCGCGGCCAGAGCGCCGGCGCCGGCGCCCCAGGGCCCGCTCAGGCGCACGAACACGGTCTGGATCGCATCGACGTCCTGGATCATCCGCGCTGACGCTTCGCCGCTGGAGAGGCTGAACGCCTGACGGGGCGCGGCCGCCGCCAGTCGCGCGAACAACAGCGGCCGCAGACGGGCCAGGGCCTTGAGAGCCGCGGCGTGGCCGCTGACCCGTTCGACGTAGCGCGAGCCCGTCCGCACGATGGCCAGCATCCGGATCACGGCGGCCGGGAGCAGATAGTTGAACGCCTGGACGACCGCGAAGCCGCCGGCTCCGGCGATCGCCGCCCCGGTGATGAACCAGCCGGACAGACCCAGCAGCGCCACCGAGGCGCCGGAGACGAGGGCGGCGGACAGGGCGGCAAGCCGCAACCGTCCGCCCTGGGCGCGGCGTTGCTCGGCCAGCAGGGCGTCGAGGGTCGGGTCTTCCGTGTGCGCGGTCGTCGGTTTCACAGCCGCACCACCCGGTCGGCCAGGGCCATGACGGCCTGTGAATGGGTCGCGATCAGGGTGGTGCGGCCTTCCGCCGCCGCGCGGATCACCTCCAGCACGGCCGTCTCGGACGCCGGGTCGAGATTGGCGGTCGGTTCGTCCAGCAACAGCAGGCGTGACGGCGACAGCAGAGCCCTGGCGAGGCCCAGACGTCGGCGCTCGCCGCCCGAGAGCCCGCCGCCGCGTTCGTCGAGGATGCGGCCCAGATCACCCTGGAGACCCGCGCGGGCGGCGGCGTCGCGGATCTCCTCTACGCTCGCACCCGGCCTCGCCAGAGCGATGTTGTCGAAGAGGGCTCCGGGGGCCACGACCGGGTTCTGGCTGGCCCAGCCGACGGCTCCGGCGAACGCGCCCGCGTGCGACAGGCCGTGACCGCCGACCCGGACTTCGCCCGATGACAGCGGCGCCAGGCCCAGCAGCAGATGCAGCAGGCTGGTCTTGCCCGAGCCGCTGTGGCCGACCAGGGCCACGATCGCTCCGGTCGGGACATGGAGGTCGAAATCGGTGATCGCCGGCGCGCCGTCGCCGTAGCGGATCGTGACCGATCGGAAGTCGAGTTCCGGGGCGCTCGACCACCGGCGGGACGGCGGGGCAATGCCGGGTCGACCCGGCTCCGGCCCGGCCATCGACGGCACGGCGGCTTCGGCGGCCTGTTTCTCGTGATAGGCTGCGGCCAGACGGCGCATGGGGGCATAGACCTCGGGCGCCATGGCCAGCACGAAGAAGGCGCGGCCCAGGTCCAGCGTCTCGGGCACGGGAAACGGCAGGATGCGCAACAGGTTGAAGCCGCAGTAGACCGCGACCAGCGCGACCGAGAGGGCCGAGAAAAACTCCAGCACGGCCGACGAGACGAACGCCACCTTGAGCACCCGACCCGTGCGGCGCTCCAGCTCGTCGGCCGCGCCGGCGATCTCGCGCGTGGTGCGCGCCTCGGCCTGGAAGGAGAGAAGGGTGGGAAGGGCGCGGACGCGGTCCAGAAACATCCCGGACAGCCGTTCAAGCGCCTGGAACTGCCGCCGGCTCTCGGCCGCCGCCGCGCCACCGGCCAGGGCCATGCCGACCACGAAGGGGACCAGGGTCAGCAGAAGGATGCCGGCAACGACCGGGCTGGCCAGGGCGCACACCGCGATCACGATCACGGGCGAAACGGTCGCGGCCAGGCGAACGGGGGCAAAGCGGGCGACATGACCGTCCAGGGTTTCGACCGCCTCGACAACCGCGGTCAGGGCGGCGGCGGCAGATCGCCGACCGGCGAACAGATCGGCGACGATCCCCTGCCGGACCTCGCCCTTGACCGCCGCCGCGGCCTTGGCGGAAACGAAGGTCGCGGCCTGACCCATCCAGCCTCGCAGCACCAGACTCGCGGCGGCCAGAACCAGCCAGGGGGCGGCCTCGGCGACCGAATGCTCAAGGGCGCCGATGGCCAGGCCGAGGCCGGCCGCGAAACCGATCGCCGGCGCGACGTCGCCGACGACCAGAGCCGCTGACAGACCCAGCAGCCGACGATGGGGCCGGCCCGCGGCCTTGAGCCAGGAACCGGGAGCAAGTGTTGGAAGGGCGTCGGCCGTCATGGGTCCGCCCTAGACGCCGGCGCAGGCTCGGGCCTTGATCGAAATCAAGGCGGAGCATCGCATACGGTCGTAGGCGAAGGTTTGTCGGCCATCGGGCCGGCGCTGCGGAGCCTGCCCCATGATTGACCTTGCGGTCGTTGACCTTTCGCGGCTGCAGTTCGCGTTGACGGCTCTGTATCACTTCCTGTTCGTGCCGCTGACGATCGGCCTGTCGTTCATGCTGGTCATCATGGAGAGCATCTATGTGATGACCCGCCGACCGATCTGGCGGAGCATCACCCGGTTCTGGGGTCTGTTGTTCGGGATCAATTTCGCGCTGGGCGTGGCGACCGGGATCACCATGGAATTCCAGTTCGGGATGAACTGGTCCTACTTCTCCCACTACGTCGGCGACATCTTCGGAGCGCCGCTGGCCATCGAGGGTCTGATGGCCTTCTTCCTGGAAGCGACCTTCGTCGGGCTGATGTTCTTCGGCTGGGACAAGCTCAGCCGGGTCGGGCACCTGTTCGTCACTTTCATGGTGGCGCTGGGCACCAATCTGTCGGCGCTGTGGATCCTGATCGCCAATGGCTGGATGCAGAACCCCGTCGGCGCGACCTTCAATCCCGACACGATGCGGATGGAGGTCTCGGACTTCATGGCCGTGCTGTTCAACCCGGTGGCCCAGGCCAAGTTCGTTCACACGGTCAGCGCCGGCTACGTCATCGCTGCGGTCTTCGTCCTGGGCATATCGGCCTTCTACCTGCTGAAGGGTCGCCACAGGGGATTCGCCAAACGCTCGATGACCGTCGCGGCGGCCTTCGGCCTGGCGGCCTCTCTCTCGGTCGTCGTTCTGGGAGACGAGAGCGGCTATGCCCTGACCGACAACCAGAAAATGAAGCTGGCGGCCCTTGAGGCCATGTGGCGCACCGAGCCGGCGCCCGCCGGCCTGACCGCCTTCGGCATTCCCAGCCTCGAAGACCGCGAGACCCACTATGAGGTCAAGATTCCCTATGTGCTCGGCCTCATCTCCACCCGCAGCATCGACACGCCGGTTGAAGGCATTCTCGAACTGGTCGCGATCGCCCAGACCCGCATCGAATCCGGTGTCCTGGCCTATGACGCCCTGGAGCGGATCAAGGCCGACCCGACCGACGTCGGCGCGCGTGGCGACTTCGAACTCAACCGCCGCGACCTCGGCTATTCGCTGCTGCTGAAACGCTATGTCGCCGACCCCCGTGACGCCACGCCGGATCAGGTGGTCCTCGCCGCCTGGAGCACAGTGCCCAATGTGCCGGTGATGTTCTGGTCGTTCCGGATCATGGCCGGGATCGGGTTCCTGATGATCGGTCTGTTCGCCACCGCCTTTGTGCTCTGCACCCTGCGCAAGCATGAGACGCGCTGGTTCCTGTGGCTGGCCGTACTGGCCATCCCGTTGCCGTGGATATCGACCGAACTGGGCTGGATTCTTGCCGAGGTCGGACGACAGCCCTGGGCCGTCGAGGGGGTGCTGCCGACCTTCCTGGGAGCCTCCAGCCTCAGCGTGCCTCAACTGTGGGCCACCATCATCGGCTTCACCGTTCTCTACGGCGCGCTGGCGGTGGTCGAGGTCGGGCTGATCCTGAAGACGATCAAGAAGGGGCCGTTCGCCGAGATCGACCTGTTCGGTCTGGACGTCGCACCTGCGACGCCAGACCCGACCGACGGACCGGACCGTCCTGCTCCGACGCCTGCGCCCACCGTCGCCTGACTATCGAATCCCAAGGATATCCGAGATGGAACTGCCCCTCGACTACGCCAGCCTCCGCCTGATCTGGTGGGGCCTCATGGGCGTGCTGCTGATCGCCTTCGCCCTGACCGACGGGTTCGACCTGGGCGTCGGCGCCCTGCTGCCGTTCGTGGCGAAGACGGACGAGGAGCGCCGCATGGTGATCAACACCGTCGGCGCGACCTGGGAAGGCAACCAGGTGTGGTTCATCCTGGGCGGCGGCGCGATCTTCGCCGCCTGGCCCTTCGTCTATGCCGTCAGCTTCTCGGGCTTCTATCTGGCCATGTTCCTGGTGCTGTCGGCGCTGATCCTGCGGCCGGTCGCGTTCAAATATCGCTCCAAGCGCCCCGACAGACGCTGGCGCGCATTCTGGGACTGGGCGCTGTTCGTCGGCGGGTTCGTGCCGGCGCTGGTCTTCGGCGTCGCGGTCGGCAACGTCCTCCTGGGCGCGCCCTTCCGCCTGGATGGCGATCTGCGGTCCTTCTACGAGGGCAGTCTGCTGGGGCTGTTCACGCCGTTCAGCCTGCTGTGCGGCCTGCTCTCGGTCGCCATGCTCGTGCTTCACGGCGCGGCCTGGCTAGGCCTCAAGGCGGAGCGGGGGCCCGTTCAGGCGCGGGCCCGAGTGTTCGGCACGATCGCCGGCGTGGCAAGTCTGGTCCTGTTCGTCGGTGGCGGCCTGTTCGTCGCCTTCGGTGACCTGGGCTTCCGCATCGTGGGCCTGATCGATCCCTCGGGCATGTCCAATCCGCTGCGCACTGCGGTCGTGGCCGCGCCGGGCGCCTGGCTCGACAACTACACGGCCGCGCCTTGGACGATCGCTGCGCCCATGCTCGGTCTTCTGGGGACGGTTGTGGCGCTCGCGGGCCTCTGGCGGCGGTCCGAGCCGCTGGCCTTCGGCGGCTCGTCTCTGGGAACAGTCGGCATCATCTCGACCGTCGGCCTGTCGATGTTCCCCTTCATCCTGCCCAGTTCGATCGATCCCGGCTCAAGCCTGACCGTCTGGAACGCGTCCTCAACCCATCTGACGCTGTTCATCATGCTGGGCGTGACCCTCGTCTTCCTGCCCCTGATCCTGCTCTACACGGCCTGGGTCTACCGGGTGCTGTGGGGGCGGAGCAGCTCGACCGAGTTCAACACCAACCCCGACCTCTACTGATCGCTGAAGGACAGACACCATGTGGTATTTCGCCTGGATACTCGGCGTCGGACTGGCCGTCGCTTTCGGCGTGCTGAATGGCGTCTGGCACGAATTCCACCTGTTCGACGAGGGTGATCTCGGCCTGTCGGAACCGGATCGGGACGGGGGCGACTGATGAGTCGAGCTGGAGTGGGGGACGGCTTCTGGTGGATGTCCACGCCTGGCTCAGGACAACCTGTTGAGGCTCCACAGCTGGATGTGACGGCTCGGGTCGCTGTCGGTCCTGCTCCCCCGACGAGGCTCAGCGGCTGAGCAGAGGCCCCACCAGCTGGACGCCCGCGAGCACCAGGATCAGCAGGCCGATCAACCAGGCGAAGGGCCGCACAGGCAGGACGCGGGAGATGAGGGCGGCCAAGGGCGCGGCGATGACGCCGCCGACGATCAGGCCGGCGACCGAGGTCCCGTACTGTCTCAGCCCGTCGATGTCCTCCCAATGCCCCGTGACCAGGGCGACGAGGAAGGTGGTCGAGACGGCCGCTGCGACCACGGCCTCGGCGGCGTTGCCTGTGCCGACGGCCTGACGCGGCGGTTCGCCGACGCTCACCAGGGTGGTCGTCACTGTCGGCCCCCAGCCTCCGCCGCCGAGCGCGTCCAGAAAGCCGCCCACCAGGCCGAGTGGAACGGCGCCCTTGATCGGCGCATGTCGAAGCCGGATCTCCCGGGTGGCGCGCACCAGGATGATCACCCCCATCAGCGCGAGCCATCCCAGCACCCAGGGCTTGATCAGGGCGCCGTCGACCGACGTCAGGAAGACGCCGCCGACCACGCCGCCGATCATGCCTCCGACGGCGAGGGGCCAGAACAGCGACCAGCGGATATTGCCATGGGCGAGATGGGACAGGCCGGACGCGGTTCCGGTGAATACCTTGGCCGCGTGCACGCTGGCCGAGGCGATGGCCGGCGGCGTGCCCAGGCTGAGCAGCAGGGTCGAGGAAATGACGCCGAACGCCATGCCGAGCGCCCCGTCAACGATCTGGGCCGCGAAGCCGACGGCTGCGAACAGCAGGAACTCTTCCATCAGCCTGGCGTCAGCCAGTCCGGCACGGGCAGGCCGCGCGCCGACAGATACTCGACGTTGAACAGACGCGAGGCGTATCGCGTGCCGGGGTCGCACAGCAGGGTGACGATGGTCTTGCCAGGGCCGAGTTCCCGGGCCAGCCGCACCGCGCCGACAAGGTTGACCCCGCTCGATCCCCCCAGCGAGAGGCCTTCCTCCCGAACCAGATCGAAGAGGACCGGCAGGAACTCGGCGTCCTCGACGCGGAACGCGTGGTCCGGCGTGAAGCCTTCGAGGTTGCCGGTGATCCGGCCTAACCCGATACCCTCGGTGATCGAGGACCCTTCGGACTTCATCTCGCCGCGGGTGAACCAGCTGTAGAGCGAGGCGCCGGCCGGGTCGGCGAGGGCGGTCTGGATGCCCGGATTGCGTTCCTTAAGGAAGCCGCCCACCCCCGCCAGGGTGCCGCCGGACCCGACGACGCTGACGAAACCGTCGATGCGACCCTGGGTCTCCTCCCAGATCTCCGGCCCGGTCCCTTCGTAGTGGGAGAGGCGGTTGGAGAGGTTGTCGAACTGGTTGGCCCAGAAGGCGCCGTTGGGCCGTTCGGCGTCGAGTTCACGCGCCAGACGCGCCGAGTGATGGACGAAATGGCCGGGGCTCGAGAAGGGCGCTGCATCCACCTCGACCAGCCAGGCCCCGAGCGCCCGCAGCGCCAGCTTTTTTTCCTCCGACTGGGTGCGGGGCATGACGACCACGACCGGGTGATCGAGGGCGGCTCCGACGAGGCTCAGACCGATCCCGGTGTTGCCGGCGGTGCCCTCGACAATGGTCCCGCCCGGACGCAGTTCGCCGGACGCTCGTGCGCGCTGGATGATGGACAGGGCGGCGCGGTCCTTGATCGACTGGCCGGGATTCAGGAACTCCGCCTTGCCCAGGATTTCGCACCCCGTCGCATCCGAGAGGCGGTTCAGGCGCAGAAGCGGGGTCTGGCCGATCAGGTCGATTACGGAACGTCGAAGCGTCAAGCGGGTCTCTCTGGAAACGGGGGAGGCGGGAAGGATCAGCCGACGGCCATCGTGCGGCGACCCAGATGTATACCGCATTCGGTCTTGGCGGCTCCGGACCAGCGGCCGAGGCGGCCGTCCTCGCCGGCCTTGACGACTGTGGTGCAGGGCCAGCAACCGATCGACCGGTAGCCCTGGTCGAAGAGCGGATGCCTCGGCAGGTCCTCGGCGTCGAACCAGGCCTCGACCTGTTCCTCCGACCAGTCGTGCAGCGGATTGACCCGGATGCGACCCTGGAAGAGTTCGAACGGCCGCAGGTCACGCCGGTCCAGGGTCTGGTGTCGCTTGCGGCCGGTGATCACGGCGTCGATGCCGGCCAGAGCCCGCTCGAGCGGACGCACCTTGCGCAGATCGCAGCAGGCGTCGGGGTCGGCGCGCCACAGGTCTTCGTCAGGGTCGAGGTCGCAGCGCTCGCCCGCGTCGGGCGTCACCAGCCGGACGTCGGTCAGGCCCAGACGCTCTGACAGGGCCTTTCTGTAGGCCGGGGTCTGCAGGAAATGCATGCCGGTATCGAGGAAGATGACCGGAATCGACGGATCGATGCGAGCGGCCAGCGACAGCAACACGCCGGCCTCGGCGCCGAACGACGACAGGATCGCGGGCCTCAACCCGAGCGACGGATCCAGCGCCGCGCAAAGAATATCCTCCGCGTTGCCGTCCTGCGTGTCGCGATTGAGCCGCTTGACCACGGCCTCGGGCGTCTCCCGTGCGAGGGTCCGGTGCCGCCAGATCGGCGCCGCGTCGTCCTCTGCGAGCTGGTAGGTCGCGCTGAAGGCGGCATCCATCCGCCTCCACGCCTCGATGTCGGCGCCGGGGCCCAGCACCACGCCGTCGAAGCCGGAGCGGCGCAGGTGACGAGCCTGGTCGGGAATGAGCCGCCCCTCTGCGATCAATCGTCCGCGATAGCCGCGCTCGCGCAGGACCGCCGCGAGGGAGAAGCCTCGCCCATCGCGAAAGGCGTCGAATTCCAGAACCAGAACCCCGGCGTCCCGCGCCGCCGCCTCGACCTCTTCCAACGGAGTCGTCACGGGCAGCCGCGCGCCCTCGGGCGCCGTATCAAGCCACTGCATTGAACGCCCCATAGATGGCGTCGCGGAACGGATCAGCGCCCAGGCGACGAACGGTCTGCAGGAAGGTCTCGCCCTCGCGCCGCACCTCGAGATAGCGATCCAGAGCCCGTCCGACCGCCGGCGCGACCTCGTCGGCGGCCAGGCTCCGGCCGACGATCTCGCCCAGCGCCGCCTGCTCGTCCGCCGAACCGCCGATGGTGATCTGGTAGTATTCCTCGCCCTTCCGGTCGACGCCGAGCACGCCGATGTGGCCGACATGGTGGTGGCCGCAGGCGTTGATGCAGCCGCTCATATTGACCCGGATTGGACCCAGCCGTTCCTGATAGTCGAGGTCGGCGAGCTGTTCGGACAGGGCCTGGGCGACCGGGATCGACCGGGCATTGGCCAGGCTGCAATAGTCCAGCCCGGGGCAGGCGATGATGTCCGTCACCAGGTCCGCGTTCGGGGTCGCCAGACCGGCTTCGGCCAGCCGCCGCCAGATCTCCGGCGTGTCGTCCAGACGGACATGGGGCAGGACCAGGTTCTGCTCGTAGGCCGCCCGCACCTCGTCGAAGGAAAAGCGCTCGGCGAGATCCGCGACCAGGTCCATCTGGTCGGCTGTGATGTCGCCCGGAACCCCGCCCTGCGGCTTCAGTGAGATGATGAGGGTCGCATAGCCCGGCTGGCGATGGCGTCGGACATTGTTGCGCGCGAAACGGGCGAAGTCGGGATCGGCGAGACTCGCCCGGTCGAAGGCCCCGCTGGTCCTCGGCAGGTCGGCGAATGGCGGCGGGGCGAAATAGGCGCGGATGCGGGCGACCTCCTCGTCGGGGATCCGCAGGTCCTCGCGCCTCAGGGTGGCGAAGTGGCGCTCGACCTCCTCGCGGAAGGCGTCGATGCCGAGCGAGGCCACCAGGATCTTGATCCGCGCCTTGTGGATGTTGTCACGGCGACCCAGCAGGTTCCAGGCGCGGAGAATGGCGGTCAGATAGGCCAGCAGGTCGCGGGCCGGCACCGCCGGCGCGATCTCCTGCGCGATGTGGGGGATCCGTCCCTGGCCGCCGCCGACGAAGACCCGGAAGGCCGCCGCTCCATCCTCGCCCCGGGCCAGCTGCAGGCCGACGTCGTGGGTGCGCATGGCGGCCCGGTCCTTCGGCGCCGCGATCACCGCGATCTTGAACTTGCGTGGGAGGAACGAGAATTCGGGGTGGATGGTCGACCACTGGCGCAGGATCTCGCACCACGGGCGGGGATCCTCGATCTCGTCGTCCGCGCAACCGGCAAACACGTCCGTCGTCACGTTGCGGATGCAGTTCCCCGACGTCTGGATGGCGTGCATCTCGACCTCGGCCAGCTCCGACAGGATCGCGGGGACGTCACTGAGCGCCGGCCAATTGTACTGGATGTTGGTGCGGGTCGTGAAATGGCCGTAGCCCTTGTCGTAGACGCGCGCGATGCGGGCCAGGCGTCGCATCTGGCCGCTGTTCATGGTCCCGTAGGGCACCGCGACGCGCAGCATATAGGCGTGGAGCTGCAGATAGACGCCGTTCATCAGGCGCAACGGCTTGAACTCGTCCTCAGTCAGGCCGCCCGACACCCGGCGCGAAACCTGGTCGCGGAACTCTTCGATCCGCTCGCGGACCACGGCTGTGTCGAACTCGTCGTACCGGTACATCAGAGCCGCTCCAGACTGTTGCCGACGGTGGGGCCCTGCGAGCGGATCTGCTCCTTGAACCGGTCGCGGCCCGAGGGACGGCCGTCGTCGACCTCGACCAGGTAGGGGTTGACGAAGGTGGCGGGTCGGAGCGCTGCCTGTGACAGGGCGAGATCGGCGGCGTCGCCGTCGAACCGGCCCGCCTGGTCGAGCGTGCCTACAGGGTCTCCCGACGCGTCGGCGTAGATCACCCGGCCGTCTGACAGGCGGTTGGCGGTCACGATCTTCATGCCGCGACCTCCTGTTCTGTTGCGCTCGATCGGGCCCAGGCCGCGACCTCGCCGACGATCAGCAGCGCCGGGCTGATGACCTTCTCGCGGGCCACCAGACGGGCGAGACCGTCGAGTCGGCCTGTCAGGACGCGCTGATCGGGACGGGATCCGTTCTCGATCACCGCGACCGGCGTGTCCGGCGCCCGGCCAGCCGCGATCAGACCCGCCTGCACCGCCGCCGCGCCCGCGACGCCCATATAGACGGCGAGCGTGTGGTTGGGGACCGCGAGGGAGGTCCAGTCGGGCCCGGCCCCGCCGGGCCGGGTCTCGGCGGTCACAAAACTCACGGCCTGCGCCTGGTCGCGATGAGTCAGCGGAATGCCCGCCGCCGCCGCGCATCCCAGGGCGGCGGTTATGCCGGGCACGACGATGACGTCGATTCCGGCGGCCCGCACGGCCTCCAGCTCCTCGCCGCCGCGGCCGAACACGAAGGGGTCGCCGCCCTTCAGGCGGACCACACGGTGCCCGGCCTTCGCCTCCGCGATCATCAGTTCAGCGATCTGCTCCTGCGGAACGGAGTGCTCGCCGCGTCTCTTGCCGACGTAGATCCGGCGCGCGTCGCGGCGCGCGCGGTCCAGGACGGCGGGCGGCGCCAGCCGGTCATGGATGATGAGGTCGGCGTCCTGAAGCGCGCGCAGCGCCTTGAGCGTCAGCAGTTCGGGATCGCCCGGTCCGGCCCCGACCAGATGCACGACGCCCTTCGGCTGTTCGGGACGGTTCAGCAGCCGCAGCATCTCGCGACGCGCCTCCGCCGTTCGACCTTCGACGGCCAGATCCCGGGGCGCGCCGCGGAATGCGGCCTCCCAGAACCGACGCCGGGCCATGAAGTCAGGCAGGGTCGCCATCACCGTCTCGCGCAGGCCTTCGGCAAGGCGGGCGAGGCGGTCCAGCCCCTGGGGCAGGGCCGCCTCGACCCGCGCGCGCACCTCGCGGGCCAGGACCGGTGCGACACCCCCGGTGGCGATCCCGACCACCACCCCGTCCCGGTCTATCAGGGCGGGGGTGTGGAAATCGCTCAACCCAGGTTGATCGACGACATTGACCTGGGCGCCGGACGTCCGACCCAGTCCGGCGAAGAAGGCCGACTGGGTCGGGTCGGGGAGGGCGATGAAGACCAGCCTGGCGCCGCAGAGATCTTCCGCCTCAGGCCAGCGCGTGATCCACGCCTCGTCAGGCTCGGCGGCCGGTCCTGCGAACCAGCGCAGTTTCGCCCCGGACCCGTCGAACAGGCGCGCCTTGGCGGCGGCGGCGTCGCCCGCGCCAATCACGACGATGGAGGTTCCCGGCAAGGGAATGGAGGCGAGGAAAACGCGCATCGGATCATTTCACGGCGCTCTGACGGCCGAGCTTCTGTCCCAGCCCTAGGTCCGGCGACGATGACCAACAAACGATATTGTCTTTGTCGTCCTATTAGGTTTTCTATCAGCGATGGCCCGAACCCTTTTGCCCCTGAACGCCCTGCGCGTCTTTGAGAGCGCCGCAAGGCACCTGAGCTTCTCGCGCGCGGCGGAGGAGCTGGCGGTGACCCCCGGCGCCGTCAGCCAGCAGATCCGGCAGCTCGAGGAGATCATTCGCGCCCCGCTGTTCAAGCGCGAGGCCAGGGGGTTGCAGCTGACCGACCTGGGCCGGTCGTCGGCGCCGCTGGTGGCCGAGGGGCTGGACCGGCTGCGCGACGTCTCGGCCCTCATGCGGGAGCCGCCCCGTCGTCGCCAGGTCTCGATCAGCGTCGCGCCGTCGTTTGCGTCCAAATGGCTGATGCCCCGCATGGACGACTTCCACGCCCTCCATCCCGAGATCGAGGTCTGGGTGTCGGCGGACATGGAGCCGGTCGCCTTCGATCAGGGCCAGGTCGATCTGGCGATCCGTTATGGTCCCGGCCACTACCCGGGGCATGCGAGCGAACGGCTGCTGATCGAGAGCGTCCTGCCGGTCTGTGCGCCGTCGTTGATGCAGTCGCTGAATGCGATCCGCAGCCCGGCGGACCTGGTCCATCATGTGCTGCTGCACGACATGTCGGGGGACGGGGACCCCGGGCGACCCGACTGGCCGATGTGGCTGATGGCGCGCGGTGTTCGGCATGCCGACGCGCGACGGGGCTCGCGCTTCAACCAGTCCGCCATGCTGATCGAGGCGGCGGTCGCGGGCCGCGGCGTCGCCCTGGCCAAGCGCACCCTGGCCCAGGCGGATCTGGCGGCCGGGCGGCTGGTCGCGCCCTTCCACGACGGCGGGGCGGTCGTCGGTTTCGCCTATCATGTGGTGCACCCGAAGGACCGGCCGCTGTCGCCCAGCGCCAGGGCCTTCACCGACTGGATGAGGAAACAGGCGGCCTTCCACGACACCAGCCTGGACCAGCTCTAGGGGCGGGGTCGCAGTTTTTCTGCCTCACGGCGGCAGAAGAAGTCGTTCGCGCTCCGGCGACGCCGTCTCCTATGGGCGAGGTCCTGCCTGAAGGATCGCCATGACCGACACCCTTGCGCCCGCCCGTCCCGCCGCCGCTTCCGCCTGGCATGAGCCCGGCATCCTGTGGACCCGGCGCTGGACCGACCGGCTGTTCAGCTTCGCGGTCGAGCGACCGGAGAGCTTCCGGTTTCGCTCCGGCGAGTTCGTCATGCTCGGCCTCCCGGCCGAGGACGGAACGGGCAAGCCGACGCTGAGGGCCTATTCGATCGCCAGCCCGGGCTGGGCGGACGCGCTCGAGTTTTTCTCCATCCAGGTTCCCGCCGGCCCCCTGACCTCGCGGCTCGGACGGCTGGCCGCCGGAGACAGGATCCTGCTGGGCCGCAAGCCGACCGGCACCCTGGTGCTGGACGCCCTGACCCCTGGCCGGCGACTGTTCCTGATCGCCAGCGGGACAGGTCTGGCGCCCTGGTTGAGCGTGCTGCGCGAGCCGGAAGCCTGGGCGCGGTTCGACCAGATCGTCGTGACCCACACCGTTCGACAGGTGCAGGACCTGGCCTACCGAACCTTCCTGGCGCGCGACATATTCGACGATCCCCTGGTCGGCGACCTCGCCCGGGGGCGGCTGTTCTACTATCCGACCGTCACGCGCGAACCGTTCGAGCGGCCGGGACGGATCACGAGACGAATCGAGGATGGCGCCCTGTTCTCCGATCTGGGCCTCGACCCCGGCTTTGCCCCCGCAACCGATCGCGCCATGTTGTGTGGATCGACGGCCATGATCCGGGATGTGTCGGCCCTGCTTGAGCGGGCGGGGCTGACGGAGGGCTCCAACGCGGCGCCCGGGGACTACGTCCTCGAACGGGCCTTCGTCGGATGATGGGTAAGAAAAACTATCGGCCTCACCGAGATCAAATCGTTCGACCCAGGCCGCACCGGTGGGGTTTGACTGGGGCATCCACGAGGCTTCCATGACCCTTGCCGCACCCCTCATTCTTCCGACCCCCACGTCATCCGCGCCCCTGGCGCCGATCGGACGGCTATCGCCCCACCTCAGGCGTCTGGAGGCCGAGGCGATCGAGATCTTCCGCGAGGTCGCCGCCACCGCACGCAACCCGGTGATGCTGTATTCGATCGGCAAGGACTCCGGCGTCCTGCTGCACCTCGCCGCCAAGGCCTTCTATCCCGCTCCGCCTCCGTTCCCGCTGCTCCACATCGACACGACCTGGAAGTTCCGCGACATGATCCGGCATCGGGATACGGTCGCCGAAACCTATGGCGTCCGCCTGATGGTCCACATCAATCGGGCCGGCGTGGAGCGTGGCGTCAGCCCCGTCGCCTCGGGATCGTCGCTGCATACCCAGGTCATGAAGACGGATGCGCTCAAACAGGCGCTGGACCTGCACGGCTTCGACGTCGCCTTCGGCGGAGCCCGGCGCGACGAGGAGAAAAGCCGGGCCAAGGAGCGGATCTTCTCTGTGCGTGGTCCCGGCCACACCTGGGATCCGCGCCGCCAGAAGCCCGAGCTGTGGAAGCTCTGGAACTCGGCCCTCCAGCCCGGAGAATCCCTGCGGGTGTTTCCCCTGTCGAACTGGACCGAGCTCGATGTCTGGGAATACACGCGGATCGAGGCCATCCCGGTGGTCCCCCTCTATTTCTCCGCCCTGCGGCCGGTCGTCGAGCGCAACGGCGCCCTGATCGTGCGCGACGACGAGCGTCTGCCGCTGCAGGCCGGCGAGGTTCCGCAGCGACGCCGTGTGCGCTTCCGTTCGCTCGGCTGCTACCCGCTCTCGGCCGCCGTGGAGTCGGACGCCGCCGACATCGACTCCGTCATCGCGGAACTCCGCTCCAGCCGGTCCTCCGAGCGCCAGGGCCGGCTGATCGATGCCGACGAGACCGCCTCGATGGAGCGCAAGAAGCGCGAGGGCTATTTCTGATGGACGGCGAAGTCGTACCCTTGTCCCGGATCGTTCCCGTTCCCGACCCCGTTCCCGATCTGGCGGGGCGCGATCACCTGCGGTTCCTGACCTGCGGTTCGGTCGATGACGGCAAGTCTACCCTGATCGGCCGCCTCCTGTATGACACCGGCCAGATCGCGGACGACCAGCTCGCCGCGCTTGAGCGCGACAGCCGCCGCTTCGGCACGGCGGGCGACGGTCTGGATTTCGCCCTGCTGCTGGACGGGCTCGAGGCCGAGCGCGAACAGGGCATCACCATCGACGTGGCCCATCGCTATTTCTCGACGGCCCGCCGCAACTTCATCGTCGCCGACACCCCCGGCCATGAGCAGTATACCCGCAACATGGCGACCGGCGCGTCCGGGTGCGACGCGGCCGTCATCCTGGTCGATGCGTCGCGGGGCGTCACGGCCCAGACCGAGCGTCACAGCCGTATCGTCTCCCTGTTCGGGATCCGCCACGTCATCCTGGCGGTGAACAAGATCGACCGGGTCGACTACGATCCCTCGGTCTTCGAAACCATCGCCTCCGCCTACGCCGCCTTCGCGGCGGGTCTCGCCTTCCGGTCCGTCACCGCCGTCCCGATCAGCGCGCGTCTGGGGGATAATGTTGTCCGCCGCGCATCCCGGCTGTCGTGGTTCGAGGGGCCGACCCTGATCGAGGCGCTCGAGAGCCTGCCGGTCGAGGACAACCGCCTGTCGCGGCCGTTCCGCTTCCTCGTCCAGTACGTCAATCGCCCCGACCACAGCTTCCGCGGCTATGCCGGAACGGTGGCGTCGGGCCGCGTCCGCGCCGGCGACCAGATCGTGGTCAGTCCGTCCGGCAAGACGGCGACCGTCTCGCGCATCGTGACCTGGGAGGGGGACCGGACCTCGGCCGAGGCCGGCGACGCGGTGACCCTTGTACTCAAGGAGGAGGTCGATGTGGCGCGCGGCGACGTCCTGGCCCTGCCTCATGCCCGGCCGACCTCGGCGGACCGGTTCTCGGCCAGTTTGCTGTGGATGGACGACCAGGCCTTCACCCCCAACCGCGCCTACAGGATCCGCATCGGAGGCCGGACCTCGCCGGTGAAGATCGCATTGGCGGAGGCCGAGGCCGGCCATGCAGCGGGTCTGAGCCTGAACGAGATCGCCGCCGCCGAACTGACGCTGCCGTCGCCGGTTGCCTTCGATCCGTTCACGGACGATCCGGCCATGGGCGGCCTTACCCTGATCGACAGGGAAACCGGCGCCGTCGCGGCGGCGGGCGTGGCCCGGGCCGCCCTGGGTCGGGCGAGGCACATCTATCCGACCGCCGAGGCGGTCTCGAGGCGTGACCGGTCGCGCCTGAACGGCCACGAGGGCGGCGCCATCTGGCTCACGGGTCTGCCCGGTGCAGGCAAGTCGACCCTGGCCACGGCCCTGGAGCGCAAACTCCACGGACGGAGCATAAGGACGGTCCTGCTAGACGGCGACAATCTGCGCCACGGCCTGAACCGGGACCTCGGCTTCTCGCCGGAGGACCGGGCCGAGAACGTGCGCCGGGCGGGCGAAGTGGCGCGTCTGTTCGCGGAAGGCGGCGTGATCAGTCTCTGCGCCTTCGTCTCGCCCAGCGAAACGGCGCGCCAGGCCGTCCGTGACCGTCTGCCCGCGAACGGCTTCCTTGAAATCTTCGTCGACGCCCCTCTGGACACCTGCCGCGCGCGCGACCCCAAGGGCCTGTATGCCCGGGCCGATGCCGGCGTCATCGCCGACCTGACCGGCGTCGGTTCGTCCTACGAGCCGCCGTCCGACCCCGACCTGGTCCTCGATACGCTCGCGCTCACCCCCGACACGGCCGCCGAGCGGATCATCGCCCTGCTCGAAGACCGTCGCTGGATTCCCGCCCCCTGATCTGAACGGCGGCTTCTCCTCGGCGGATGATCGGTTCTCGGGTCATTGGCGATAGCGCAGGGCCTCGATGAGGACGGTGAAGGCCGGCGTCGGCTGGCGTCGGCTGGGATAGTAGAGGTGGTAGCCCGGGAAGGGCGGGGACCAGTCCTCCAGCACCCTTATCAGCCGGCCGTCGGCGACCTCCGCCCAGACCTGATCCTCCATCACGATGGACAGTCCGAGGCCGGACAGCGCCCCCTGAACCATCAGGTTCATGTCGTTGACGATCAGGGGGCCGTCGACGCGGACGTTCAGCGGTCGGCCGTCCTTCTCGAACTCCCAGACATAGAGGCCGCCACGCGTCGGCAGGCGCAGGTTGATGCAGACGTGAGCCGTCAGGTCGTGCGGGGTCTGCGGGACCGGTCGCCCGGAGAAATAGGCGGGCGAGCCGACGACCACCATTCGCATGTCCGGCCCGATCGGCACGGCGATCATGTCGTCGGCGAGGTGTTCGCCCAACCGCACGCCCGCGTCGAACCGTCCTTCTGCCAGATCGACCATGCGGTAGTCGGTGGCGATCTCCACGGTGATGTCCGGATAGGACGGCAGCAGCCGCTGAAGCGCCGGCCACAGCACCGTATGGGCGGCATGCTCGCCCGATGTGATGCGGATGGTTCCGGCGGGCCGGTCACGCAATTCGCTGAGGGCGTCGATGCGGGCGTTGATGGTGTCGAAGGCCGGGCGCAGCGTCTCGACCAGCCGCTCGCCTGCCTCGGTCGGGGCGACGCTGCGGGTCGTGCGCAGCAGCAGACGAAGGCCCAGACGGGCTTCAAGCCGTCGGATCGTATGGCTGAGCGCCGACTGCGACAGGCCCAGCCGCCCCGCAGCCCGGGTGAAGCTGCGCTCTTCGGCCACGGCCAGGAAGGCGGCGAGATCGCCGAGTTCGTCCCGCTTCATTGATGATCTCCATTCATAGGATCATGCCGATTATAGCGGGTAATCGGGCGGTCAGTCGCGGCCTATCCTTGAACCATCCACGGGTCGGCCATGCGCCGACGCCGCGCCAGCCGTTCAAGGATCGCCCCATGAAGACCATCGGATACGCCGCCCATTCGACCACGACCCCTCTGGCCCCGTGGGAGTTCGATCGACGCGAGCTGCGCGCGAACGACGTCGCCATGGAGATCCTGTACAGCGGCGTCTGCCACTCCGACCTGCACCAGGCCCGCAACGACTGGGGCTTCTCGTCCTATCCGATCGTGCCGGGCCACGAGATCATCGGCGTCGTCACCGCTGTCGGCCCCGAGGTCACGAAGTTCAAGGAGGGCGATCGCGTCGGCGTCGGTTGTATGGTCGACAGCTGCCAGCATTGCGACCAGTGCGACAAGGGCGAGGAGCAGCTCTGCCGCCACGGCAACACCCAGACCTACAACGGCAAGGACCGGGTGACCGGAGAGCCGACCTACGGCGGCTATTCCAAGCACCTTGTGGTGCGCGAGGAGTTCGTCCTGTCGGTGCCGGACGCGCTCGACATCGCCAAGGCCGCGCCCCTGCTGTGCGCCGGCATTACCACCTGGTCGCCGCTGAAGACCTGGGGCGTCAAGGCAGGCACCCGTGTCGGCGTCATCGGCCTGGGCGGTCTCGGCCACATGGCGGTCAAGCTGGCCGCCGGCCTCGGCGCCCATGTCGTCGTCCTCAGCCGCTCGGCCGACAAGGAGGCGGATGCGAAGGAACTGGGCGCGCATGAACTGCTGGTCTCGTCCGACAAGGCGGCGATGAAGGCGGCGGCGAACAGCCTGGACCTGATCATCGACACCGTGCCGGTAAAGCACGACCTCAACCCCTATATGCCGCTGCTCGACATCGACGGCACCCTGGTCATCGTCGGCCAGCTGGGTCCGATGGAAGAGATGTCGACCCTTCCGCTGCTGATGGCTCGCCGTCGCGTCTCGGGTTCGCCCATCGGCGGCATCCGCGAGACCCAGGAGATGCTCGATTTCTGCGCCGAGAAGAACATCCATCCCGACGTCGAGATGATCCGGATGGACGAGATCAACCACGCCTTCGATCGGATGGAAAAGTCCGACGTCCGCTATCGCTTCGTTATCGACATGGCTTCGCTGGACGCCCCGGCCGCCTGATCGACGTCTGTCCAAGTCTTCATTTCGCCGCCCCAATCCCGCCCCAATCCGCTACATATGTAACGCTACAAATGTAGCGGACCGGATCGGGAGAGGGTGCGATGATCGAAGGCTTGCCGAGGCGGGAGCGAGAGGTGTTCGAACTCCTCTGTCGCCTCGATGTCGCGACCGCCGCCGCCGTGCGCGCGGCCATGCCCGATACATTGAGCGACTCCGCCGTTCGAACCCTGCTGAAGCGACTGGAAGATCGCGGGCTGGTATCGCGGGCGGCGGGCGGGGACGGGTTCGACTATCGGCCCGTACCCCGCACTGAGACCGTCGCCGCCGGCGCCCTGAAGCGGATGGTCGACACCTTCTTCGCCGGCTCCGCCGCCAGCGCCGCCACCGCCCTGCTTGGCATGGGCGAACCGCTGAAGCCGACCGAAATCGCGGCCCTGGAAAAGCTTCTCGACGCGGCGCGGGAGCGCGAGCAATGAGCGCCGCCCTTCTGGTCGCCCTGCTGGCCAAGTCGTCGGTCGTCGCCGGCCTGGGTCTGGCCCTGTCCCATCTCGTTGCGCGCCGTGCCGTCGACCGGGTCGATGTGCTTCGCGCCACGGTCTGCATCCTGCTGGCACTGCCGGTGCTGATGACCTTCGGCCCGGCGCTGAACTTCGCCCTGCTCCCCGTGCCTGCCCAGGCCGCCACGCCGCTCGCCCTGTGGAGCGGCGACCTGCATCCGGTCGAGGGGGTCACCGTCTCCGGCGCCCTCTTGCTGCCGTCGCTGGGACAGACCCTGGCCCTGGCCTGGACCATCGGGGCCCTGATCGTCGCCGGCCGGTTCGCGGCCGGGGTCTGGACCCTCTCGCGCTGGACCGGGGCCGGCAAGCCCGTGAAGTCCGAGGTCTGGACCGAGGCCCTGCGGACGCTCGCGCCTGCCGCCCGTCCCCTGCTGAGATCCAGCGACCGGATCGCCAGCCCGCTGAGCTGGGGCCTGCCGCCCGGCGCCGTCCTGATCGACCCCGCAACCCTGTCCCGGCCCCAGACGGCCGCCGCCGTCATGGCCCATGAGATGGCCCACATCCGTCGTCGCGACTGGCTCTTCCTGGTCCTGTCGCGGCTGGCCCTGGCCCTGCTCTGGTTCAATCCCCTGATCTGGATGCTGCATCGCAGTCTGATCGAACGCTCCGAGGAGGCGGCCGACGCCGTCGCCGTCGGACAGGTGGATCGTCACGCCTATGCCCGCGCCCTGATCGGCCTCGCCGCCGCCCCGGATCCACAAACCACGTCTTTGGCCGCAACCGCGATGGCGGGCGACGGCCGCTCCCTGAAACGAAGGATCGCAACCCTGATGACCGACAAGTCCCCCGCACGTCGCCCGGCCGTCATCCTGACCGCCGTCGCCGTACTGACCGCCGTGGCCACCCCCATCGCCGCTCTGGAGCTGCATTCGCGGAGCCCCAAGACGACCCAGGCCGCCTCAGCCGCCGTCGCGGCCGCTTCCACCATCGCCCAGGCTGCCGCGCCGAGGACGGACGCCGCTCCGGCCGTTGAAACGCCTCGCGGCTTCTTCAATCTCGCGGCCTTCGGGTTCGCCCCGCCGGCCCCGCCCGCACCGCCCGCACCTCCGGCTCCGCCCGCGATGGTCGCACCGCCGGCGCCTCCGGCTCCGCCCGCGCCCTTCCGCATGATCGCGCCACCGGCGCCGCCTTTGCCGCCCGTTCCGCCGGCCCCGCCCAGCCAGAACGGCCAGCATGTCTTCAGCTACAACGGCCGTAGCTGGGAGGAACTGACGCCGGAAGAACGCCAGTACGTCGAAGAAGCCCGCCAGGCCGCCGTCGAGGCCCGACAGGCAGCGATGGAGGCCCGTGCCCACGCCACCGAGCAACGCGCCTTCGCTGAAGACGCCCGCACTCGCGCCGAGGCCGACCGCAGCCACGCCGCCGTTATGCGCGCCCACGCCGAATCCGTCCGCATCGCCGGCGACCACGCCCGCGCCGCCGGCGAACAGGCCCGCCAGATCGGTCTGACCCACGCCGCCGAGGGTCGCCGCTCCGCCGAACGCGCCCGGGCCCAGGCCCGTGTCGCCATGGCAGGCGCCCGCGAGGCCCGCGCCAACGCCCGCGTCAACATGCGGATGGGCGTCGAGAACCTGCGTCGCGGCGCCGAGCAGCTGAGACAGGAGAGCCGCCGTCTGGAGGATCCGGCCTACCGCGCCCGACAGATCCGCGAGAACGCGGCGCGCGGCAACACGGTCACCGATGCCGAGCTACAGGCTGCCGGCCGCAGGATGCCCGGTCAGGCGGCGGACATGGAACGTCGTGCCACTGAGCCGGCCGCCCGCGCCAATGACGCCTGAGCCAAGGGGTGGGCGGTCGGGCTGGACCCGGCCGCCCGCTCTCGCTACGCCGACAGCGGTGGTCTAGGGAGGGATGCATGGAAAGAGTGACGTGAAAGGAAATAATTCCTCACGCGGTCTTGTGCTCTCGTGACCCGGTCACCAGCTTGCCCGAACGGTCTTTGAAACGTCCAAACGGTGCAAGCTGGTCGACCGATCCGACCGCTTCGGTCTCTTCGGACGCTTCGGACTGTGTTTTTGAGTCCGGGTCGTTCCCAGACTCTACGAACTATCTGGACTCCGTTTTCAGGAGTCTGGACGATCAGCCCACCAGCGCCACCCGCTCCTCGGCCGTCAGCATCCGCCAGGCGCCCTCAGGCAGATTGTCCAGCTGGATCGGCCCGATCCGTACACGGATCAAGTCGATGACATCGAGTTCAGCATGTTCGCACATGCGTCGGATCTGCCGGTTGCGGCCCTCGGTCAGGATGAACCGCAGGCGCTGCTGCTCCATCCGCGACACGCGCGCGTGCTTGAGCTGCCGCCCGTCCAACATGATGCCGTGGCGCAGCAGGTTGAGCTTCTTCTCGGTCACATCTCCGGCGACGCGGACCAGGTATTCCTTGTCCAGCCGCGACTCCGGCCCGATCACCGCCTTGGCCACCACCCCGTCCGAGGACAGCATCAGCAGCCCGCGCGAATCCTCGTCCAGCCGGCCGATGGGGGGCAGGGAGGCGTCGGCGGCGGGCGTAACGCCCTCGCCGATCCGGTTGGCGTCGGTCAGCAACCGCACGGCCGGGATCTTGTCCGGCTCCGGCTGGCCGGAGACATAGCCCAGCGGCTTGTGCATCACGATGGTGACGCCCGCCGCCAGAGCGCTCTCGGCCCGGTCGGACAGGGTCAGGGTCTGACCCGGCTCGATCTTGCGGCCCGCGTCGGCGACCACCTCTCCGTCGATAGAGACCAGGCCGTCGGCGATCAGGGCGTCGGCCTCTCGACGCGAACAGACGCCCGTCTGGCCCAGCCATTTGTTGATCCGGCTGGGCTCGGCGCCGTCGTAGGTGCGTGAGAAGGCCAAGGCGTCAGTCGGCCGCGAGGGCGGCGGTGGCGACGGCGGCGTCCTCGGCGGCCGAGGCGCCCGACACGCCGATGGCGCCGACGACATGGCCGTTGACGACGATCGGAATGCCGCCGGCGATCGGCAGGGCGTCGTCATTGGCCAGGGTGACCGTGCGCCCGGCCAGGGTCCGCTCCTCCATGGTCGAGGTGGCGAGGCGGTAGCGGGCGGCCGTCCAGGCCTTGCGCTGGGCGATCAGGATGGAGCCGTACTGGGTGTCGTCCATGCGGACGAAGGCGACCAGCTCCCCGTTCGGCTCCACGATGGCGACGGCCATCCGATGGCCGCCGGCGCGCGCCGCCGTGACCGCCCGGTCGATCAGCGCCTCGGCAGCCGTCAGCGAGATCGGCGCTCCATAGGATGGCGGGCTGGCCTGTTTGGAGAGGCCTGGCGTGGTCTGGGCCAGGGCGGCGGGGGCGACGACCGCGAGGGCCAGGGCCAGGAAAAGGGCTTTCATGGTCGAAACTCCGGTCAGACGCGGCGGAAAAGAAGCATCAGGTTATTGGCGGGCATCTCGATCCGACGGGTCAGATCAAGGCGGTGGACCCTGGCGAGCGCCACAACCTCGTCGAGCTCGCGCAGGCCCCACGCCGGATCGCGCGATTTCAGGCTGTCGTCAAAGGTGGCGTTGGATGGGGCGAGCGGAACCTCGGCCTCGCGGTAGGGGCCGTAGAGCACGAGAAGGCCGCCCGGCTCGGGCAGGATGCGTCCTGCGCCGGCCATCAGCCCCTGGGTCGCCGCCCACGGGCTGATGTGGATCATGTTGGCGCAGAAGACGACCTGGGCGTCGACCTCGGGCCACGCGTTCGGTTCGGCGGCGTCCAGTTCGAGCGGAGGGTTCAGGTTCGCCAGCGCGGCCTCCGCCCTCCAGGCGGTGATGCTGGCGCGGGCCTCCGGCGACGGGTCGCTGGGCGTCCAGGTCGTCGCGGGCAGGGCGCGGGCGAAGGCGATCGCGTGCTCGCCCGAGCCGGACGCGATCTCCAGCACGCGGGCGCGGGCGGGCAGGTGGGCGCACAGCACCGCGAGGATGGGCGCGGCGTTGCGGGCCACGGCGGGCGAGGCGAGGGCGCCTTGCGAAGCGGCGGTCTGGACGGAATCGAGCGTCTGCACAGGCTCGGGATACAGCCGCCCGGCGGGAAGCGCGACCGGATTCGGCCCATAGGCGTGCGTGGTCACGATGACGCGGGGCGAAATCTTGCAGCGGTTGACGTTGCGTTGCCCGAGGTGTCTTTGCGCCGTTACAGTCCGTGAGGTTCTGTAACACTAGGGAGAGGCCACGGCGGCGACAGACCAGCCGGGCCGCGCATCAGGAGAGTTCGCGTGGATTCCAGCACCGCTGTACCGGGCCTTCGCCCGGCACCGACCCGTCACCAGGCCCTGCTCGCCTGGGTCGAACAGATCGCCGCGCTGACGAAGCCTGCGCGCGTCCACTGGTGCGACGGCTCGGAGGCTGAAAAGGCCGCGATCATCGCCGACCTGGTCGACAAGGGTACGCTGAAAGCCCTCGACCAGGCGAAACGCCCCGGCAGCTATTACGCCGCCTCGGACCCCAAGGATGTCGCCCGCGTCGAAAGCCGCACCTTCATCTGCTCGGCCGAAGAGATCGACGCCGGCCCGACCAACAACTGGGCCGATCCGGTCGAGATGCGCGCCCGCCTGAACGGCCTGTTCGACGGCTGCATGGCTGGCCGCACCCTGTACGTCGTGCCCTTCTCGATGGGCCCGCTGGGCTCCGATCTCAGCGCCCTTGGCGTCGAGATCACCGACAGCGGCTATGTCGCCATATCGATGGGCATCATGACCCGCATGGGCCAGCCGGTGCTGGACCTGATGGGCGAGGACGGCGTCTTCGTGCCCGCCGTGCACACCCTAGGTGCCCCGCTGGCCGAGGGTCAGGCCGACGTGTCCTGGCCCTGCAACGACGACAAGTGGATCGTTCACTACCCCGAGACACGCGAGATCTGGTCCTATGGCTCGGGCTATGGCGGCAACGCCCTGCTGGGCAAGAAATGCTACGCCCTGCGCATCGCCTCGGTCATGGCCCGCGATGAGGGCTGGCTGGCCGAGCATATGCTGATCCTCAAGCTGACGAGCCCTGAGGGCCAGGCCAAATACGTGGCGGCCGCCTTCCCCAGCGCCTGCGGCAAGACCAACCTGGCCATGCTGCAGCCCTCGATCCCCGGCTGGAAGGCCGAGACCATCGGCGACGACATCGCCTGGATGAGGTTCGGCGATGACGGACGTCTGTACGCCGTGAATCCGGAGGCCGGCTTCTTCGGCGTCGCCCCGGGCACGAGCCGCAACACCAACCAGAACGCCCTGGCGACGCTCGCGACCAACACCGTCTTCACCAATACGGCCCTGACGGCCGACGGCGACGTCTGGTGGGAAGGCCTCACCAAGGAAACGCCCGAGGGCATGACCAACTGGAAGGGTCAGCCGCATGACCCGGCCTCGGGCGAACCCGCCGCCCACCCGAACGCCCGCTTCGCGGCGCCCGCGTCCCAGTGCCCGACCATCGCTCCGGAGTGGGAAGACCCCAAGGGTGTACCTATCGATGCCATCCTGTTCGGCGGCCGTCGCGCCTCCGCCGTGCCTCTGGTGACCGAGGCCTTCGACTGGGAGCACGGGGTTTTCATGGGCTCGACAGTGGCGTCCGAGGGCACGGCGGCGGCGGAGAACGCCATCGGGACGCTGCGCCGCGACCCGTTCGCGATGCTGCCCTTCTGCGGCTACAACATGGGCGACTATTTCGCGCATTGGCTGGCGCTGGGCGAGAAGGCCGATCCGGCCAAGCTGCCGGGCATCTATTTCGTCAATTGGTTCCGCAAGGACGAGGCCGGTCGCTTCGTGTGGCCTGGCTTCGGCGACAACGCCCGCGTCCTGAAGTGGATTTTCGAGCGTCTGGACGGCAAGGCCGAGGCGCTTGACACCGCCGTTGGCCGGGTGCCGACACAGGCGGCGCTGGACCTCGAAGGCCTGTCGCTGTCGGACGCCGCCTTGGCGACCCTGCTAGACGTCGATGTGGACGTCTGGTCCGAGGAGGCCGCACTGATCCCGGAGTTCTACGCCCGGTTCGCCGAGCGCCTGCCGAACGCCTTGTGGCGTCAGCACGACGCCCTGGTAGACCGTCTGGACGCGGCGAAGGACGAACGCGAGGCGGCGGAACTGGCGGCAGAGTGACGACAAGGCCCTCCGAGGCTTGAAATCACCGCCCGGTCGGTCGAAGGACCGGCCGTGGCGGACATCTCCTGTGACATTGTGGTGATCGGGGCCGGCGTGCTGGGCCTGTCTGCCGCCGCCGAACTGACCTCGCGCGGGCATGACGTGCGCGTGGTCGATCCGGGGCGGCCGAATGCCTCGTCGGTCGCGGCGGGGATGATCGCGCCGGCGTTCGAGAGCCAGCTGGACGGTGCGGATGCCGCACGTGCAGCCCTATTGAGACACGCGGCCGGGCTATGGCCCGCTTTCGCCGGGCAGTCGGGACTGGTTCTGGATCGAACACCGGCGGAATGGCGCGGGGCCGATGCCAAAGCAGTCGCGGAGACCCTGACCGGCCTTGGCTTCTCTGTGCAGGCGGATGGCGATGTCGTCCGCGCCGAAGGCGATGTGCGCATCGATGCGGAGACGGCCCTCGTGATCCTGCGATCGGGACTGGGTGCCGCGTTCGTCGTCGCCGAAGCGCGGAGCGTCGACCGGGCCCCGGAAGGCTGGCGGGTGGAGACGACGGCTTGCCGGGTCGAAGCCCGTCAACTGATCATCGCCACGGGAGCAGCCGCCGCTCTTGCGGGTCTGCCTGAAGCGGTCACGGACATCATCAACCGGATCGAGCCGATCGCGGGCCAGATCGGTCGGATCGAAGCGTCCCTGACCGACCGGGTGGTGAGAGGCGTCGGGGGCTATCTCACGCCGGCGCCCGCCGGATCCCTGATCGGCGCGACGATGGTCCACGGCAGCCGTGAGACGGCGTCCGATCCGGCGGCGTCGGCGAGGCTGGCCGAAGTGGCCGCGCGGCTGTCCGGGCTTGCAGCGCCTGAGACGATCGAGTGGCGCGGCGGCGTGCGCGGCGCGACCGCTGACGGCCTGCCCCTGGCGGGGCCGGTCGGGGGCGGACTGCATCTGGCCCTGGCGCCGAGGCGGAACGGCTGGCTGCTGGGGCCGCTGGTCGGACGGATCGTGGCAGACGGGATCGAAAGGCGGCCGCGCGGTCCGTACGCCGCCGCCCTCGACCCGCTGAGGTTCAGTCTTCCGGGAGGGTGAAACGGATGCCGATTGTGACCTGGGCGCCGTCGACCGCCTGGCCGTCCACCGTCCGGGGGCTCATGCGGAAGTAGCGGGCCAGTTGCTGGGCCGAGCGGCCGAAACCGTAGCCGCCCGGCGTTTCGGAGACGACGGTGCAGCCCGTGACCGTACCCGCCGCCTGGACACGACAGCTGAGGGTGGCCGAGCCGGCGACCCTGCCGTCGAGGGCGCGGTCGGGATAGGCGCGGGTGAGCTGCTCGCCAGTGGGGCGGCTGATCCACTGCGGCGAGCGGATGACCGGAGGGCCGCGTGGCGCTTCGATCACGGACTCGCTGGCCGTCCCGGTCGCGGTGGTCGGATCGACGAGGACGGTGGTGTTGATCACAGGGCCGGTCGCCGCCGTCGGGATGTCGGGAATGACCGCCGTCAGGGTTTCGACGTTGGTCGGCGGGCTCTCCGGGCGGTGAACTGGCGGGTTCGGCGCTGGAGGCGTCAGGGTGACCACGGGCGGCGGTGGCTCCCGGTGGAGCACGATCACGCTGCCGTCGATGACGCGGGGCTCGCTTCGGTCAGGCAGCATCTTCAGCTCGAACCGCTGGTAGTAGAGCGCCGTCCCGACCCCCACATGAGCCAGGGCGACGATGCCGACGGCGATCCATGTCGCGGGGGGCAGGGGCTTTCGCCGCTCGCCGAAGTCGATGGGGCTGACCAGTCCGGGGCCGCCTGCAGTCTGTATGATCATGGCCGTCACTCCCTCGTAGAAGCCGCTCCCCAGCAACCCATGGGAGAATGACGCGCCCGGTCCATGGCGGGATTGGGGCGTCTGAAACCACGGTTTCTGACTGAACGTCGATCAGCTATCGGTGTGACATCCGGGCGTGGCCGTTAACCGACATTAACGCTCGATTAACCATGATCTCCGAGTTTCCGGGCATGTCCGTCGGAGCGATTCCAGCGTCGGGAGGAGTGGAGGCCGCGATTCGGCGCGCCTCTAGCAGCACCGGCGTGGACTACGACTTCCTGATGCGGACGGCGCGGCGGGAGAGTTCGTTCAATCCGAATGCGCGGGCGCCGACGTCTTCCGCGTCCGGCCTGTTCCAGTTCATCGAACAGACCTGGCTCGCGACCGTCAAACAGCACGGAGCCAAGCACGGATACGGCCAGTACGCCGACCTGATCCATCGCGGCTCGGACGGGCGCTGGCGCGTCGAGGGATCGGCGCGGAACGTGGTGCTGGATCTTCGCTTCGACCCACAGGCCGCCTCGACCATGGCGGGGGAGCTGACGGCGTCGAACGCCGCCTATCTGCGGGGTCGGACAGGCAGCGAACCGGGCGCCGGAGATCTCTACGCGGCGCACTTCCTGGGACCGGCGGGCGCGGCTCAGATCATGGAGGCCATGGCGACACGGCCCGGCTCGAGCGCGGTCGCCATGTTCCCGCAGGCCGCGGCGGCGAACCGCTCGATCTTCTATCGCGACGGGCGGGCGGCGACGGTGGCCGAGGTCCACGCCAACCTGCAGCGAACGGCCGGGTCCGGCGGGGCGGTCGCGCCGGTCGGTCCGACGGCGCCGCTGTTGAGCGAGCAGGACACCGCCCTGGCGGCGCGTCTGGACCGGCTGAAACAGGACCAGAGCCTGCTCGCCCTGCTGCTGGGCCAGGATGGCGATGGCAAGGGTGGCGGTTTCGGCGGCGCCTTCTCCCCAGGAGCCGGATCGAGCGCGTGATCCGCCCATAGTAAACCGGGCGTTAAGCCTGCAGGCTCACCCTGATGTCGTCCGAACGCGACTCGCCTGAAGAAGCCCCATGACCGCTCACCGCGCCCGCCTCACCGAGTTCGACATCCGCCGCCTGATCAAGGCGACCGATGACGACGAACGCGCCTCGGCCGCGCACAAGCTGTGCCGCAGCATCGACCGGGCAGAGCTGACCGCCGAGGACCGAGAGGCGGCGCAGAAGATCATGCGCGTCCTGGCCAATGACGCCGCCGAACTGGTTCGCCGGGCGCTGGCGGTGACGCTGAAGAGTTCGGACCTGTTGCCGCGCGATGTTGCGCGGATTCTGGCGGCGGACGTGGATTCCATCGCCCTCCCGGTCATCGGCGCCTCGCCCGTCTTCACCGACGAGGACCTGATCGAGATCGTGCGCGCCGGTTCGGCCGTGCGCCAGATCGCGATCGCCGCCCGCCCGACCGTGTCGCGCGACCTTGCGGACGTGTTGAGCTCGGACGGCTGCGAACAGGCGGTGCGGACCCTGGCGTCCAACGACAACGCTGACATTTCCGAAGGCGCGATGGGCAAGGTGGTCGACCGGTTCGGCCAGACACCCGAGGTCGTGGCCGCCCTGGCCTATCGCCAGGTCCTGCCGCTGGGCATCACCGAACGGCTGGTCGCCCTGGCGTCCGACGCGGTGCGCGAGCATCTGATCACCCGCCATGCCGTGGCGCCCGAGACCGCCATCCGCCTGTCGAGCTTCGCCCGTGAACGCGCGACGGTGGACCTGATCGACCAGGCGGGCGCCAGCGCGGACCTGCCGATGTTCGTGGCCCAGCTGAATGCGCGCAAGGCCCTGACTGCGTCGCTGCTGCTGCGGGCCCTGGCGCGGGGCAAGATGACCCTGTTCGAGCACGGCGTCGCCGAGCTGTCGTCGACGCCGCACCCGCGCGCCTGGCTGATGGTGCATGACGCCGGGCCGCTGGGCCTGAAGGCGATCTACGACCGCGCGGGTCTGCCGCCGCGCCTGTTCCAGGCGTTCCGGGCCGGCGTCGACACCTGGCGTCAGCTGTCGGCCGAAGGGGCGGACACGTCAGGCGAGGCCTTCCGCGAGCGGATGCTGGAGCGGTTCCTGACCCAGCGTCCGAACGCGCCGAGGGATGACCTGGCCTATCTGATGGAACGGCTGGATCAGCCGACCAGCCCCCCCGCTCGAATGACGGCGGCGAACGCGGCCTGAAGCTCTCTTAGTGCGCTTCCGCTCGCGACGCGGTCGCTCGCTGCTTGAGCGCCGGTTTCGTCTGTTTGTCCGGACGTAAAACACCCTGACGAAACGGACGAAACGGACCGTGGGCTAAGTAAAATCAGGGGGTTAGCCGAGGGGCGCTTCGTCCGACGGGGTCTTTCTGCTCACTTGGATTGTCAAAGACCGGGTGATGAGAGTGTACGCCCGATTTGAAGGGCGCCTGGTTAAACGGCTCTCAAAAGATCGGAGCGTTGAATTCGTTAGCTGAATTCGGGCGTCCGTTGATGGGTATGACGCAAGAACCCCTCTCCCGGAGGGAGGGCGCTTGAGTGGAGGGTGGCCCTCTGGGTCGATCTGGACCACGCGTAGTCGCCTATACGGGGTCGAAGCCAGGGCCGAGATCGCGCCGCTAGTGGTGCAAACCCTGAGGGAGGCGGCAATTCGATAAGCACCGGCTTCCCACTTTAGTTAGGGGCCAGAAGATATCGAAAAGGTCCCGACATCCCGATGGAAGGGTCAGCCCGCCCGGTGCGCGGCGACTTTTGCTTCGAGGGTTTCCGCCAGGACGCGGCCCGTGGGGTGGTCGTCGGTCTGGATCTGGTCGCGGACGACGGCCCGGATAGCGTCGATGTGGGCGTCGATCAGCATCATCGGCGCTTCCAGCCGCTTGATGGGATCGTCCATCAGCTTGCACAGCGAGCCGGCGAGGCGCGTGACCAGCGGATACTGATAGGTGGCGCCGAGACCCTTGAGGTCGTGGGCGCGGAAATAAAGGCCCTCGGCGGTCTGGCTGTTGTAACCCTCCGCGCGGATCGCGGCCTGGGCCGCGTCGAGCTTGGTGATCTCGTCCTGGAGCCACTGACCGAACTGGCCGGACATCGCCTTGAGAGCCTCTTCGGCCCTGGCGATGGCGTCGGCGTTGATGCCGCCGAAACCGCCGCCGACCTTGGCGCGCAGCATGTTGGGCGGACGGATGACCTGAGCCGGGTTGCTCACGATGAACTCCTGAAGACTGACTATCTCAGGATGCACGAGGGCTCTTAAGAACCCGTGACCTGCATGCAGAGTCCTGAGCCAATCGGAAAACCGCCTGCACTTTTCCGGGTCAGGCCTTACCCCGTGAACTGTTCGGCGAGGACGCGTTCCTCAAACGAGCGGCCGGCGTCGAACAGCATGGTCAAGCCGACGTCACGTCGCTCCTTGACCACCACCTTGACGACCCGGCGGATCTCCAGGCTGTCCGCCACGGCGCTGACCGGGCGCTTGTCGGCCTCCAGCACCTCGAACTCGACCCTGGCGCGGTGAGACAGGAGGGCGCCGCGCCAGCGACGCGGCCGGAAGGCGCTGATTGGCGTCAGGGCCAGCATCCGCGCGTCCAGCGGAATGATCGGGCCGTGCGCCGACAGATTGTAGGCGGTGGAACCGGCGGGCGTGGCGACCATGCAGCCGTCGCAGGCCAGTTCCTCCAGCCGGACCTTCCCGTCGACGCTGATCCTGAGCTTGGCCGACTGGCGTGTCTGCCGCAGCAGGGAGACCTCGTTGATGGCCAGGCCGGTATGCACCGCGCCGCTCTCGGTCCAGGCGTCCATCTGCAGCGGGTGGATGACGGCGCGGCCGGCGGCGGCGATCCGCTCCGGCAGGGCCTCCTCGTCGTAGTCGTTCATCAGAAAGCCGACGGAACCCCTGTTCATGCCGTAGACCGGAATCTTGCGCATCAGGTTGGCGTGCAAGGTCTCCAGCATGAAGCCGTCGCCGCCCAGGGCCACGATGACATCGGCCTGGGCCTCCGGCGCCGATCCGTAACGTTCAGTCAGGCGATCGCGAGCCTGCACGGCCTCGGGCCGGTCGCTGGCGCAAAAGGCGATTCGAAGGGAGGAGGGGTCGACACTCACCCGCTCACGAGAAGCCGAGCCGGGCCGGTAAGTCAAACGCCGTCGTGGTCGTCAGGCCCCGATGTGGCCCATCAGGGCACGGAATTCACGCATGGCGGCGGACGGCGGCAGGGTCATGCGGCCCGCATAGCCTTCGTCGCCGTCACCGGGCCAGCCGCCGTTCAGCTTGCGGATTTCTTCGAGTACGGCCGGGAAGACGGCGCGGTCGATCCCCACGGCGGCGCAGGCCAAAAACAGGGCGTCCGGGCTGGGGCGCACGATCGCGGCGCGGATGTGGCTGATCGGAAAGCCGCCCAAGGCCGCGATGCCGTGTTCAAACAGGCTGAGGCGTTTCTCGCGGACGGCGCGGATCAGGAAGCCGGCGCGCAGCTGGCCGGCGCTCTGCAGCTTGGCGACGAGACGGCGTTCCATCTCTTCGTGATCGGTGACGTCGGCGGGTTCCATGCCGAGCGGCTCGGCGCTGGGCGGAGCGGCGACGGATCGGGTTACGGCGTCAATGGCTTCGGCCAGTCGGGTCTCGTCGACGCGGAAGCGCTCTCCGATGGCCTCGCGCAGGGACTGGCCGACCCACTGATAGAGCTGCGTCGCCAGGGCGTCGTTCAGGCGCGGGTGTCGGGTCAGGGGCGCGCGCAGGGCGGCGATGCGGCGCGACTGCTCGATCAGACGGCCGAGGGCGTCTTCGCTGACTTCCGCGGTCTTGTTGCCGGCCAGCGCCGTGAGGCTGGCGGGTTCGCCGCGGTCGATGATGGCGTCGGCGACCCGGCCGCTGATGCGGGGGCGGCGCGCGACCTCGATCTGGTGCTCGATGGTGGCCTCGACCAGGACCCGCAGCAGGTCCTGATCCTTCAGAAGCGGGCTCTGGGCGATGACGGGGCGGGCGATCTCGATTTCATCGAGCGCCAGCATGGCGATGAGGGCGGGCGGGGCCCATTCGGCGGCGGCGAGGCTGTCGGACAGGGCTTTTCGGATATCGCGTTCGGCCTGGCCGGCGATGACCATAAAAATCTCGCCGAGAATGGGCGAGGCCTCGGCGCCGGGCGGGGTCGCGTCGCACAGGGCCGCAATGCCAAGCAGCAACCGGCGGCGATCGTCCACACCTTTGCCGCGTGCGAGCTCAAGGAGATGTTGTGCGGAGGACAGGGTCTCCGCGTCGGTGGAGCGATGGGACTGAAGTTGGACAACAGCGGTCACGGCGAACTCCGGCCGGACGTTGAGCATCCGAGCAGTTTCAACCTTGGCCGCAGGAGGTGAAAACTCGGTTAACGAAGCCTGAATGTGGTGCGTCTTGACCCGATCCGGTGTTGGCGCGACGTTGCCAACGTCGCCCGGCAAGAGGCGATGGAGGATTTAGTATGGCCGACGGCGCAGCCCAGTCTTTGAAATCGCGGGTCTCAGCCGAGGAATGGCAGGCGCGGGTCGACCTGGCCGCCCTGTACCGGCTCGTCGCCCTGAACGGGTGGGACGACATGATCTTCACCCACATCTCGGCGCGAGTGCCGGGGCCGGAACACCATTTCCTGATCAACCCTTACGGGTTCTATTTCGAGGAGATCACCGCCTCGTCCCTGGTGAAGGTCGATCTGGAGGGTAACATCGTCGAGGAGACACAGAACTTCATCAATCCGGCCGGCTTCACGATCCACTCTGCGATCCATGCGGCGCGCGAGGACGCGCATTTCGTCATCCACCTGCACACCGTGGCCGGCGTCGGAGTGGCGGCGCAAGCCGAGGGGCTGCTGCCGATCGGCCAGAACGCCTGTCTGCTGCAGCACCAGGTCGCCTATCACGGCTATGAGGGTCTGGCGCTGAACCACGATGAGCGCGAGCGGCTGGTGGCGGACCTGGGCGACAAGCCTCTGATGCTGCTGCGAAACCACGGGACGCTGGCGGTCGGACAGACGGCGGCTGCGGCCTGGGTCGGGATGTTCTTCCTCGAGCGCGCCTGCGCCCAGCAGGTCGCGGCGCTGTCCGGCGGGCGAGAACACGTCCTCATGGCGCCCGATGCTGCCCAGGCCGAGACGAAGGAGCAGGGCAGGGGCATCGGCTTCATCGCCGCTCTGGCCTGGCCGGGCGCGCTGCGCCTGGTGGATCGCAAATCGCCTGGCTACGACGCCTGATGCTCTGTCGCTGCCTCGCGGGCCTGTTGCTCGCGACGGCGGCTACGTCGGCCGACGCCAATGCCTGGACCCAGCGCAAGGGCAAGGGCCAGGTCATCGTCAAGGCGGAGACGATGCGGGCGAAGGAGGGTTGCGATCCGTCCGGCGCGGTCTTGCCGTTGCCGATGGAACGCGAGGACCGGTCGCTGGGCGTATTCGCCCAATACGGGCTGACCGAGACTTTGACCGTCCAGTTCAAGGGCGATTGGCAGTCGGGCGAGGACGCCTTCGTCGATTATGACGGGCGGGGGCCCGTCGAACTGGGCGTGGCCTGGCAGGCGTATCGTGACGATCGGAACGCGGTCAGCCTGTATGCCGGCTATTCGATCTCCGGCGACGGGCGCAACGCAGGCTATGCCGCGCCGGGCGCCGGCGAGCAGGACTGGGAGGTCCGGGTGTCGGCCGGTCATTCGCTGGGCGGGCCGGGAAGGGGTCTGGCCGGCGGATGGGGACCGGACCGATCATTCGTCGAGATCCAGGCGGCCCGGCGCATGCGCGACGGCCTGCCGGACGAGACCCGGGCGGACTTCACCGTGGGCGGCCATTTCGGCGAAGGCTGGATGGTGCTGGGCCAGGCCTTTGGCGGCATGACAGACGGCGACGGCGCACGCTGGCTGTCTGTCGAGACCTCGGTGGTGCGTAACTTCGGTCGCTGGAGCCTGCAGGCCGGGTGGCGGCGCACGGTCGCGGGCCGGGAAACGCCGCTGGCGGAGGGTGCGGTGATCGCCCTCTGGCGGAGATTTTGATCCGCGACAGTCTGGCGCGCCGGAAACTGGAACGGCGCACGTTACAAACTCTTTAGGTTGCCTAGCGAGGCGGAATGGGTATTCCGGGCCGCCCGCTTGCTCAAAGAGATCGAACCGCGTGATCAGACGTCATTTGTTCCTCGTCATCGCCGCCGCCGTGCTCGGTCTGATGATCGTCGCGGCCGTGTTGCGCGTCGCCTTCGCGGGTGATGAGCCAGGCGCCGGCGGGCCGGGGGGAGGTCGGGGCGGACCCGGCGGCGGGCGCGGCCAGGCGGTGTCCGAGGCTGTGGTGGCGCTGCGGCCCTTCAGCGACCAGATCAATGTGCTGGGCGTTGCACGCGGCCGACGGTCGGTGAACGTCACCTCCAGCACCTCCGAGCTGATCACCGCCGTCCTGTTCAGCGACGGTCAGCGCGTGGCAGCGGGGACGCCTCTGGTTCAGCTGCAGGCGCGCGAGGAAGACGCCAGCATCATTCAGGCCCGTGCACAGGTGGCGCAGGCCCAGCGCGAATTCGACCGGTTCAAGGCGCTGGCCGAGCGCGGCATCGCGCCGCGCGTGTCCGCCGAAGACGCCGAAACGGCGCTGGAGACGGCCCAAGCCTCGCTCTCCGCCGCCGAGGCGCGTCGCGGCGACCGGATGATCCGGGCGCCGTTCGCCGGCACCCTGGGTCTGTCGTCGGTGACGCCGGGCACCCTGATCAGCCCGGGAGCCGTCATCGCCACCCTGGATGACACCTCGGTGATCCGCGTCGATTTCCCGGTGCCTGAACGCTACCTCGCCTTGCTGCGTCAGGGCCTGCCGATCGTGGCCACGGCCGACGCCTATGGCTCCGAACAGTTCTCGGGCCGGATCGCCCTGATCGACACCCGGATCAACGAGACGACGCGCGCCGTGACCGCACGTGCCGAGTTCCCTAACCCCGGCGGACGCATCCGTCCCGGCATGCTGATGCGGGTCGGTATCCAGCAGGGCCAGCGCCAGACGCCGTCGGTGCCTGAATCCGCCATCCAGTACGAAGGCAACGGCGCCTTCGTCTATCGCATCGCCTCAGGGGAGCGCGGCTCGACCGCCCAGCGTGTGACGGTCGAGACGGGAGCGGTGGAGAACGGCTTCGTCGAGATCGTCTCGGGTCTGGCGGCCAATGACCGCGTTGTCGGCTCCGGCCTGAACCGCATTCAGCCCAATGCGCCGATCACGGTTGCGGGAGCCGGGGGCGCAAGGCCTGCCACACAGGTCGCCGCCCAGGCCCCGGCGCCTGCACCGTCCGCCGCCGGGCAGCCGCAGGCGGCCGCACGATGATGCTCTCCGACATTTCCGTCCGGCGGCCGGTGTTCGCGGCCGTGGCCGCGATCGTGCTGTGTGTGATCGGCGCGGCTGCCTTCTTCTTCCTGCCGGTGCGGGAGCTGCCGGACGTCGATCCGCCGATCGTCTCGGTCTCGACCAGCTACGCAGGCGCCTCGGCCGAAGTCATCGAGAACCGGATCACCGAGCCGATCGAGCAGCAGGTCGCCGGCATCCAGGGCGTCGAGCGGATTACCTCGTCCAGCCGCGACGGCCGATCGAACGTCACCATCGAATTCGCTCTGGACCGGGATATCGACGTCGCCGCCTCCGACGTTCGCGACCGGGTCAGCCGCGTGCAGGGCCGCTTGCCGGCCCAGGCCCAGCCGCCGGAAGTCGCAAAGGCCGATTCCGATAGCCAGCCGATCATGATCCTGTTCCTGCGGTCGTCGTCGATGAACCGGCTGGAGCTGACCGACTACGCCGACCGCAACCTGCTGGACCGTCTGGCGACCGTGCCGGGCGTAGCCCAGGCCCAGATCTACGGCGAGCAGCGCTACGCCATGCGCATCTGGCTGGACGCCGCCGCCATGGGCGCGCGCGGCCTGACCGTCTCGGACGTCGAACAGGCCCTGACGAGCCAGAACGTTGAACTGCCCGCAGGCGCGCTGGAATCGACGGACAAGGACTACACCGTGCGGGTGGCCCGCACCTATGCGCGGGCCCAGGACTTCGCCCGCCTGCCGATCGGCACGGCCGGATCGGCCTCGATCGGTTCGGCGGGCGCCTCGGGTGCGGTCTCGACCGGCCCCATACCCAACGGCTCGGGCGCGACCGGCGCCCTGCAGGCCCGCGCGACCTATGTGACCCGTCTGGGCGACATCGCCCGGGTCGAGGAAGGCCCCGCCGAGTCGCGCCGCCTTTTCCGCGGCAACGGACTGGATCAGATCGGTCTGGCCGTGACCCGTCAGGCCCAGTCAAACGATCTGGAAATCTCAAAGGGCGTCGAGGCCCTGGTCGAGGAACTGCAAGGCACACTGCCGCCCGGCACCGAGCTGGTCGTCGGCTCGGACAATTCGGTCTTCACGTCGCACGCCATCGACGAGGTGTGGATCACCATCGGCATCTCCATGGTGTTGGTGGCCTTCGTGAACTTCATCTTCCTGGGCAGCTTCCGGGCGGCGCTGATCCCGTCAATCGTGGCCCCCATCTGCCTGCTGTCGACCTTCATCGTCCTGGCGCCGCTTGGTTTCTCGCTGAACCTGTTGACCCTGCTGGCTCTGGTGCTGGCCATCGGACTGGTGGTCGACGACGCCATCGTGGTGACCGAGAATATCCAGCGCCGCCTCGACCACGGCGAACCGCCGCTGGTCGCCGCCGAGCGTGGCACGCGTCAGGTCTTCTTCGCCGTCATAGCCACCACCGTGACCCTGCTGGCCGTGTTCGCGCCCCTGCTGTTCCTGCCCGGATACGTCGGGCGGCTGTTCGTCGAGCTGGCGGCGGCCATCGCCGCGGCCGTGGCCTTCTCGGCCTTCCTGGCGCTGAGCCTGTCGCCGATGCTGGCGTCCAAGATCCTGAAGCCCGCTGCCGGCTCGGGCTGGCTGGCGCGCAACGTCGACCGGGCCATGGACGGGCTGAAGAACTCCTACGCCCATTCGCTGGACGCGATGGTCGGCAAGCGGGTGGCCGTGATCGGCGTCTCCCTGCTGATCCTTCTGGTCGGCGCGGGGGCCGGGGGCATATTCCTGAGCCTGCCGGACGAACTTGTGCCGCCCGAGGATCGGGGTCGGGTTCAGGTGCGCGTCCAGGGGCCTGAGGGCGCCGGCTTCGACTACACACGCCAGATCATGATGGGCCTCGAGCCGATCCTGGCGGAGTACAAGGACGCGGGCGAGGTCGACAGCTTCCTGATTTCCGCCCCAGGGTTCGGCGGCGGCAGCTACAACTCCGGCAACGCGTCTCTGATCCTGAAGGACTGGTCGGTGCGCGAGCGCTCGGCGGACGAAATCGCCCAGGAACTGAACGGCAAGCTGCGCTCCCAGACGGGCGCCCAGGTCAACGCCTCCACTCCCGGGGCCTTCCAGCGTGGTGGCGGGGGCGGCGGCGGGAACTCGATCGAACTGATTGCCACGGGCGCTGAGTACGAAGAGATCTACAACTGGCTGCAACCGCTTCTGGCGGCGTCGCTGGAGAACCCCGGCTTTTCACGCCCGCGTCTGAACTACGAGCCCAATGCGCCGCGTCTGCTGGTCGATGTCGATCCGGAGAAGGCTGCCGCCCTCGGCGTGTCCGCCCAGGAGATCGGGCGGACACTGGAGACCATGTTCGGATCCCGCCTGGCCACGACCTACATCCGCGGCGGGCAGGAATACGACGTGATCCTGCAGACCGAGCGGGCCAATCGCACGTCTGTCGGGGATCTGGAACGGCTGTATGTGGGAGCGGGGTCCGGCGCACTGGTGCCGCTGTCGTCGGTGGTCACGACGCAGACCTCGGGCGACACGCCCGACCGTCGCCGTCTCGACCGCCAACGTGCGATCACTCTGTCGGCGGACCTTGACCCCGGCATGACCATCGCCGATGCCGTGACCTTCATGGAAGAGCAGGCGGCGCAGCAGCCGCAGGGCGTCGTCACCCTGCAGTACGGCGGCGCGGCGCGCGACCAGCAGGAGGCCGGCGGCGCCGTGACCTGGGCCTTCGCCCTGGCCCTGCTGCTCGTCTTCCTGGTGCTGGCCGCCCAGTTCGAGAGCTGGATCACCCCGGCGGTGATCATGCTGACAGTGCCTCTGGCAGCGGCGGGCGGGCTGTTCGGTCTTCTGATGGCCGGCTCCAGCCTGAACATCTATTCGCAGATCGGGCTGATCATCCTGATCGGGATCGCGGCCAAGAACGGCATCCTGATCGTGGAGTTCGCCAATCAGTTGCGAGACCAGGGCCGTTCGATCAAGGAGGCCATCGTCGAGAGTTCGGCGCTGCGTCTGCGCCCGATCATCATGACGTCTATCGCCACGGCCTTCGGGGCTCTGCCGCTTGTCTTGTGGCAGGGTGCGGGGGCCGGAAGCCGCCAGACGATCGGCGTGGTGATCTTCACTGGAGCCATGTTCTCGACCCTGCTGACCCTGTTCGTGGTGCCGGTGATCTATGGAGCGCTCGCGCGTTTCACCAGGTCGCCCGAATATACCGCCCGCAAGATCGAGGAGTGGGAGGCCCAGGAAGCGGTCGCAAACGATCCTGTCCCGGCCGCCGCCGAATAGCCCTCTCGCCCCACCCCTAGGGGGTGGCAAGGCGCGAACCGCCGGGTGACGGCGGCATGGTGTCCCATGACGGCCTTGTCTGGGTCGCCTTGCCGCGTCCATCCGGTCTCCGCGCAGTTCATCCTCGGGCCGAGCGAAGCTCGGACCCGGGGGCTCCAACAACCCTTCCCGGAGGGGGAGAGAGAGGTCTGTCGCTGGACTTTCCTTCCGCTCCTGATAAGCGTTCGCAATGTCCAGTGTCATCAAGTTGAGCGACGCCCGCGTAGGCGACCGCGGCGTCATCGTCTCGGTCGGCGACCATTGCCACCATCAGGCCGGCGAAGTGGAGCTGGAGCGCCGTCTGCTGGAGTTGGGTTTTGTCGAGGGGGCGAACGTCGAACTGCTGCACGAGGGTCTCTTCGGCCGTGATCCGATGGCGTTGAAGGTCGATGACATGCGGGTGGCCCTGCGCCGCAAGGAGGCGGCCAGCTTGACTGTCGACCTGGCCCCGATCCTGCTGGAAGCCGCTGAATAATGGACGTCGCTGTCAGGCCCCTGCGGGTCGCCCTGGTCGGAAACCCCAACTCGGGCAAGACCGCCCTGTTCAACGCCCTGACCGGCGCGCACCAGAAGGTCGCGAACTACGCCGGGGTCACGGTGGAGCGGAAGGAGGGCCGGGTTCTGGCCGCCTCGGGCCGGTCGATGTCGGTGCTGGACCTGCCGGGGACCTATTCGCTGCGCGCCCGCAGCCCAGACGAGGAGGTCACGCGCGACGCGGTCCTCGGGCGACTGGTGGGCGAGGCCGTGCCGGATGTGATCGTGGCGGTGGCCGATGCGACCAATCTGCGGCTGGTGCTGCGGCTAATTCTGGAGCTGAAGGCCGTGGGGCGGCCGATGGTTCTGGCGCTCAACATGTACGACATCGCCCAGCGACAGGGCCTGCGCATCGATCTTGAGAGGCTGCGCGTCGAACTGGGCGTGCCGATCGTGACCACGGTGGCGACGCGCAGGCGTGGCATCGAGGACCTGGTCGCCGAGATCGAGACGGCGGCGGGACCGGGGTGGACGTCCGAGGGCGAGACATGGACCGCGCCGGACGCCGAGGCCATTCGCGAGGCTCATCGCCGGGCCGAGCAGATCATGCGGTCGGCGGTGCGTCCGCCGGAGCGGCCGGACACCCTGACCGGCAGGATCGACGGGGTCCTGCTGCATCCGGTCATCGGACTGGTCGTCCTGATGGCCCTGCTGTTCGTCATGTTCCAGGCGGTGTTCGCCTGGGCGACGCCGGCGATGGACGCGATCGAGGCGGGTTTCGGCCTGATCGGTGCGGGTGTCAGCGCGGTCGTGCCCCACGGCGGGCCGGTCTGGCCTCTGGTGCAGAGCCTGATCGTCGACGGGGTGATCGCGGGCGTGGGGGGCGTGCTCGTCTTCCTGCCGCAGATCGTGATCCTTTTCGCCTTCATCATCCTGCTGGAAGACTTCGGCTACATGGCGCGGGCGGCCTTCCTGATGGACCGGATCATGGGCGGGGCGGGGCTGCATGGGCGGGCTTTCATCCCCCTGCTGTCCTCCTTCGCCTGCGCCATTCCCGGCGTGATGGCGGCGCGGGTGATCGACGCCAAGCGCGATCGGCTGACGACCATCATGGTCGCGCCCCTGATGACCTGTTCGGCGCGCATCCCGGTCTACACCCTGATCATCGGCGCCTTCATTCCGCAGCAGACGGTCTGGGGCTTCGCCAACCTGCAGGGGCTGGTGATGTTCGGCCTCTATGCGGCGGGGATCGTGTCGGCGCTGCTGGTCTCCTTCGTCATCCGCAAGGTGTTCTGGAGGGGCGCGGTCGAGCCCTTCATGATGGAGCTGCCGGCCTACAAGACGCCCGACGCCAAGTCGGTGCTGCTGAACCTGTGGATCCGCGCCAGGATCTTCATGGAGCGGGCGGCGCGGATCATCCTGCCCTTAATGATCCTGGTCTGGGCCGCCTCGACCTTCCCCTATCCGCCCGAGGGCGCGACCCAGCCGGCCATCGACTATTCCTTCGCCGGGATGATCGGCCACGCCCTGGAGCCGATCTTCGCCCCCATCGGCTTCAACTGGCAGATGGTCGTGGCTCTGGTCCCGGGGATGGCGGCGCGCGAGGTGGCCGTGGCCGCCCTCGGCACCGTCTATGCCATCGCCGACGTCGAGAGCGCTGGAAGCCTGCTGGGCGCGACCTTGGCGGCCCAGTGGTCGCTGGCGACGGGGCTGTCGTTCCTGGCCTGGTATGTCTTCGCGCCGCAGTGCGTGGCGACCCTGGGGGTGGTGAAGCGCGAACTGAACAGCTGGAAATGGATGTGGGTCATGGTCGTCTACATGTTCGCCCTGGCCTATCTGGCGTCCTTCGCCACCTACCGGATCGCAGTGGCGCTCGGAGGGGGCTGACGCTTCCTTTCCGTCTACCCCGGCCCAGGCCGGGGGCCAGAGACGCACACGCTGATGCTTCAAGGCTCTGCGCTCCATGCCCTGACCGAACACTGGATCCCGGCCTTCGCCGGGATGCACGGTGAAAGGGGCCGGGCCCTCGGGACAATCCCGAGGGTGGCGGGTATGGGGAGTGATGAGCCTTGTCTACGCTTCCATCGTCATGGGCCTGCTGGGCCTGATCTTCGGCAGCTTCATCGCCGCGGTGACCGTGCGCCTGCCGAGGGACGAGGAGATCGTCGTCACCCCGTCGCACTGCATGAGCTGTGGCGAGACGCTTAAAGCCTGGCAGCTGGTTCCGGCGATCAGCTGGCTGGTCCAGCGCGGCAGGTGCGCGATGTGCGGGGCGGCGGTGTCGCCGCGCTATATCCTGATCGAATGCGGGGCGGCGGCCATCGGGGTCTGGGCGGCGCTGTGGGGATATGACAGCGGCTGGCTGCTGGTCGGGGCGACTGCGGCCCTCGGGTGGCAACTGCTGCTGATCGCCCTGATCGACGCCGAGAATTTCTGGCTGCCGGACGAGCTGACCCTGCCGTTGATCGCGACGGGGCTGATCGCGGGGGCGCTGCTGGCCCAGGGCTGGCCGATCCCGCAACTGGTCGGCGCCGTGGCCGGGTTCGGCATCCTGTGGGGGCTGGCCGAGATCTATCGGCGGGTGCGCGGCAGGGAAGGGCTCGGCGGCGGGGATCCGATCCTGTTCGCGGGGGCGGGGGCCTGGATCGGTTGGACGGGGTTGCCGACGGTCCTGCTGTGGGCCTGTGCGGCGGGCTTCAGCATCGTCCTGACCCTGCTGATCACGCGGAGGAAGGTCGAAATGACCCAGAAGCTGCCATTCGGCACGTTTCTGGCGATCGGGATCTGGCTGACCTGGCTCTATGGGCCGCTGGCGACCTGAGGTGCGACTCCAAAAACGAGTCTACAGACTCGACAGAGTCGCGCGGCGGAAATCTCTGAGGCGATGTCAAAGACCGTTCGACGCGACGATCATAGGCGCGCCGCACGACAGTTTCGGACGCAGCTTCAGCGGCCGGTCACCAGTTTCACGACGATGTGGGCGGTGGTGTCGATGATGGCGTCGGGCGGGGTGTCGCCGCGTCGCATCAGGTCGAAGCCGGCGGCGACCGACTCGACCAGGTTGGCGACCTCGTAGGAGGTCAGGCGCGGGTCGAGGCCGGGCGCGTGATAGCCGGTGGCGTGGGCGACGGCGATACGACGCTCCAGCGACAGGTGGACCCGACGGAGACGGCGGATGCGCGCCTCGACGAAACCGGCTTCACCCTTGTCGGCCAGCATGTGTTCGATGCGCAGGACCGGGCCGTGGTCACGCCAGATCAGCAGCACGTCCATGACGTAGGCGCGGGCAGCGGCGAAGGCGTTTTCCGTTGACCAGTCGCCGTCAAGGTGGCGCGACAGGGGTGCGAAATCGACGGAGGCGGCTTCGCACAGGGCCAGGACCGGCTCCTCCACCGTCTTGAAATAGGTGTAGAAATTCGACGGGGACACGCCGGCCTCGAGCGCAACGTCGGCGACCCGGATTTCTCCGAGGTGCTGGCGGTCCAGCAGACGGCGGGTGGCGTCGAGGATCGCGGCGCGCGTCTTTCCGCCCCGCGCGCCGATGCGGTGACCCAGTTTGTTGATCGCGCGTTCGGCCATGAGGGAGCGGCCCGGAAGGAGTGGTGCCGGCTGCAGGAATCGAACCCGCGACATCCAGTTTACAAAACTGGCGCTCTACCAACTGAGCTAAGCCGGCCTTGCTCCGCCTTTAGCGGGGGAGGCGGAGATTAGTCCAGCGCCTCCGCGATCTTTGCCGCCGTCGCCTTGAGTTCCTCGACATCGGCCATGCCGGCCTGGCCGTGGCCCTTCAGCGCGCGGTCGGACCAGCGGGGGATGACGTGGACGTGCAGGTGGAAGACGGTCTGGCCGCCGGCCTCGCCGTTGAACTGCATGATCGAGACGCCGTCGGGCTTGAGGGCCTTCTCCACGGCGCGGGCGGTGCGCCGGGTCGCGGCGGCGAGGCCGGTCAGCACGTCGGGTTCGACCTCCAGCAGGGTGCGGGCGGTGGATGTTTTCGAGATCACGAGGACGTGGCCCTCGGACTGGGGGAACACGTCCATGAAGGCGAGGACGGCGTCGTCCTCCCAGACTTTCACCGCAGGGATTTCGCCGCGCAGGATTTTGGCGAAGATGTTCGAGGGGTCGTAGGGGGCGTGCAGGGTCATGAAATCCTTTCGTCATCCTCCGGCGAGCGCAGCGAGACCGGGGGACCCAGCGGCGCCGAAGGCGATCTGTTCATACAGACTATCCGAAACCGCTTCGTTCGCGACAGGTTCGCGCTATCGCGCGCCGCTGGGTCCCCCGGTCTGCGCCGCGAAGACGCGGCTTGCCGGAGGATGACGAAAGAGAGGGCGTTTGCCCCCTGCGGCGACGCCCGCTAGAGCATCCGCTTCCCCAAAGCCTGCCCAAAAGACCGCGCCATGCACGATATCCGAGCCATTCGAGACAACCCCGGCCATTTCGTTGCCGGCTGGTCGTCGCGCGGCGTGGACGATGCGCAGGCGCTGGTCGACCAGATCCTGAGCATCGACACCGAACTGCGCGCCGCCCAGACGGCGGGGCAGGAGGCGCTGGCGAAGCGCAATGCGGCCTCCAAGCTGATCGGCGCCGCCATGGGCCGCAAGGACATGGAGGAGGCCGACCGGCTGAAGGTCGAGGTCGAGACCCTGAAGGGCGACATCGCGAGCCACGGCGAAGTCGAGGCGGCGAAGGGCAAGGCCCTGCGCGACCTGCTGGCGGCGCAGAAGAACCTCGCGGCCGACAACGTGCCGGACGGCGAGGACGAGGCGGGCAATGTCGAGACCGCGCGCTTGGGCACGCCGCGCGCCGGTGGCCCGGCCAAGGATCACGCAGATCTCGGCGAGGCCATGGGGCTGCTGGACTTCGAGGCGGCGGCGAAGATGTCGGGCGCGCGGTTCGCGGTGCTGAAGGGCGGACTGGCGCGGCTGGAACGCGCCATCGGCCAGTTCATGCTCGACGTGCAGACGACCGAGCACGGTTATCTGGAGGTCAATCCGCCGTATCTGGTGCGCGACGAGGCGATGTTCGGGACGGGGCAGCTGCCGAAGTTCGAGGAGGATTTGTTCCGCGTCGGCGAGCACCTCCTCATCCCCACCGCCGAGGTCTCCCTGACCAATCTCGTCCGCGAGCAGATCACGCCGGAGGAGGAGCTGCCGCTGCGGCTCACGGCCCTGACGCCCTGTTTCCGGGCCGAGGCGGGGTCGGCGGGGCGGGACACGCGCGGGCTGATCCGCCAGCACCAGTTCCACAAGGTCGAGCTGGTCTCCATCACCACGCCGGACCAGTCCGACGCCGAACACGAGCGGATGACGACCTGCGCCGAGGCGGTGCTGCGGAAGCTGGAGCTGCCGTATCGCCGGATGCTGCTGTGCAAGGGCGACATGGGCTTTTCGGCGCGGAAGACCTTTGACCTGGAGGTCTGGCTGCCGTCGCAGGGGACCTATCGCGAGATCAGTTCGGTCTCGAACTGCGGGGACTTCCAGGCGCGGCGGATGGACGCGCGGTTCAAGCGCAAGGAAGGCAAGCCGGAGTTCGTGCACACGCTGAACGGCTCAGGCCTCGCGGTCGGGCGGACGCTGGTGGCGATCATGGAGAACTATCAGGACGAGGGCGGGCGGATCGCCGTGCCGGCGGCCCTGCTGCCCTATATGGGCGGGGCGACGCACGTCGGGTGATTTTTTTCCAGTCCGCTCATCCCCCCGAAAGCGGGGACCCAGTGGTTTTTCGAGTCACGGCGTCTGGATCGGGCAACGGTGCGAATTCTGCCGCGTTGATCGCCTGCAGAACTGGGTCCCCGCTTTCGCGGGGATGAGCGGAAACAAGGGAGTCCGGAGATGAAGATGATTCTAGCAGCCCTGGCCTTGTCGCTGGCCGCGACCGGTCCGGCCGCCGCCCAGAGCACCGGCTTCACCGCCGATCAGACCACCTTCGAAGGCTGGATCAATTTCTCGGGCGAGGAATTCCAGCTGATCGAGAGCGAGAACCGCTACGTCGCGGGCACGCGTCGCCCCTGCGTCTCGGGGGCCCTGCCGCGCGACGAACAGCGCATGGCGGCGAGCACGATCGGGCGCCAGAAGGTGCGGGTCACCGGCACGCCCATGGAATGGTCCGACGACCTGCCGGGCGACCGCTATGATTACGAGGGTTCCAGCATCCGCAACGAGTGCGATGGTGCCTTCGTGATCCTGGGCACGGACATCGCCGTCATCCAGTAGGGTGTCGCAGGGTGCGCGGGGGCGGGGATTCGGCTATTCCCTCCCGACTCACCAAAGGCTTCTGATTTGCGCATCCTGCTGACCAACGACGACGGCATCGAGGCCGAGGGCCTGGCCTGTCTGGAACGGATTGCGCGGACGCTGTCGGACGACGTCTGGATCGTTGCGCCGCACGAGGAACAGTCGGGCAAGGGCCGGGGAATCACCCTGACCGAGCCGCTGCGGGTCAACCGGTTCGGGGACAAGCGGTTCTCGGTCACGGGCACGCCGACCGACTGCGTCGTCCTGGCCGTCAACAACCTGATGGACGCCAGGCCGGGCCTGGTGCTGTCGGGCGTCAATCGCGGGCACAATGTGGGCGAGGACTGCTCCTATTCCGGTACGGTGGCAGGCGCGCTGCAGGGCATGGCGTTCGGCATCCGCTCGATCGCATTGAGCCAGTCGCTGGAGCGGTTCCACGACGACGTCACCGCCCACTGGGAGACGGCCGAGGCCTTTGCCCCGCCGATCATCAGCCGTCTTCTGGCCGAGACCTGGCAGGCGGGCGTGGTGATGAACCTGAACTTCCCGGCGCGGCCGCCTGAGGCGGTCAAGGCGGTCGAGGTAACCGTGCAGGGCTTCCGTCAGGCCGGAGAGATGCATGCGGTCAAACGCACCGACCTGCGCGGCCGCGACTACTACTGGATGAGCTTCCGCGGTTCGAAACAGGACCACGCGCCGGGCACCGACCTGCGGGCCATGGACGACGGCAAGATCTCGGTCACGCCGCTGCATATCGACCTGACCCACAAGCCCAGCGTCCACGACCTGAAGGGCCTGCTGGGCGGGGCGCCGCCGAAGGCGCTGGCGGGATGAATCTGAAGGACGACAGGGCGGGGCGGCTGATCCTGTCGCTGCGGCAACAGGGGGTCACCGATCCCCGGGTGCTGGCGGCGATGGAATCGATCGACCGCGCCGTGTTCGTGCACCATAAATTCCTCAATCAGGCGTGGGAGGATCAGGCCCTGCCGATCGACTGCGCCCAGACCATCTCCCAGCCCTATATCGTCGGCCTGATGACCCAGGCGCTGGAGGTCGAGCCGCGCCACCGGGTGCTCGAGATCGGCACCGGCAGCGGCTACCAGTGCGCTGTGCTGTCGCGGCTGGCGCGCTATGTCTATTCGGTCGAACGCTATCGCAGCCTGCTGGTCGAGGCCGAGGGCAAGCTGCGGACTCTGGGCATCGACAACGTCATCACCAGACACTCCGACGGCGGCCTCGGCTGGCCCGAACAGGCGCCGTTCGACCGGATCATGGTCACGGCCGCCTCGCCGAACGAGCCGACCGAACTGCTGAAACAGCTGAAGCCCGGCGGGGTGCTGGTCGCGCCGGTGGGCCGGACCTCGGTGCAGATGCTGCATCGCTATACGGGCCAGGAAGACGGGTCCTTCCGCCGCGAGAGCCTGTGCGAGGTCCGCTTCGTGCCCCTGGTCGAGGGGACGGCGAAGGAGGGGTGAAGTCACCTCCCCGTGCGCGCTTGCGCAGGGGGAGGTGGCTCGGCGCGAAGCGGAGAGACGGAGGGGTTCTGGCCCCACGAACAACCCCTCCGTCTGCTCGCGAGGGGCTCGCATCCACCTCCCCATTCGCCAGGTGGCGAACAGGGAGGAGACGTCTCGCGCCCGCCCGTTAACCTCTCCGCCCCACTTTCGCGCGCTTTGGCGGGTTGGCTTACGGGCTCCGGCGGGGCATGTCGGGCAGGGTGAACGGGGAGCGGCGGATGCGTCTTTTCAATCGGGTCGGGGCGAACTGGATCAGGGCGGCGGCGATCGCCTTTGCCGGAATGGCGGCCACGGCCTGCGCCAGCTATCCGGAGGCCCCGCGCTATTCGACCCGGCCGATGGAAGGCTATGGCGCGCCCGGCGTGCGCCCGGCCGACCCCTACGGCGCCCAGCCCCAGCCGCCGGTCTATGAGGCGCCGCCGCCGATGACCGCGCCGACCGAGCGGATCGAGGGCGGGGCGCTGCCGCCGCCTTCATCCTCGTCGTCAGACAACTATCCGCCGCCGGCCTACAATCCCCCCGCCTATACGCCGCCCGCGACCTCGCCGTCCTATGTGACGCCCCGGGCGCCCATGAGCGTCAACGCGGGCGCGGCCTATGTCATCCAGCCGGGCGATACCATCTCGGGCGTCGGACGACGTTTCCAGACCCCGGTGCAGAACCTGATCGACCTGAACGGCCTGGGGCCGCGCGGCGCGATCACCGTGGGCCAGTCGATCATCCTGCCCGACAGCGCGCTGGACACCGGCCCCGATCCCTATGCGACCGGTCCCGCGCCGGTCGGGGTCATGGTGCCCGAGAACGGGGTGATTCCGCCGCCGCCTCCGCCGCCGTCCGGAAATCCGGCCGCGCCGCCGCCGACGCGACAGCCGGATGCGACCGGCTCGACCGGCGTCGCGTCCGCTGGAGCCACAAGCCTGCAATGGCCTGTGCGGGGCGAGGTCCTGCGTCGGTTCGGGCCGGTCGGTCTGGGCGAGCGCAACAACGGCATCAATATCGGTGCGGCGGCGGGCGCACCGGTGAACGCCGCGGCCGGCGGGCGCGTGGCCTATGTCGGCGACGACATCATCGGCCAGGGCCTGACCGTCCTGATCATTCACCGCGACGGCTGGCGGACCGTCTATGGGCATCTCGGTTCGGCGACGGTCGACGACGGCGCGGACGTGCGGGCGGGCCAGCAGGTCGGCACGGTCGGGCTGACCGCCGGCGACGGGCGTCCCTCGATCCACTTCGAGACCCGCCGCATGCAGGGCGACGAGCCGGTGGCGATCGATCCGTTGACTGTTTTGCCACGGTAGAGACGCCGAACCATCACGCCGCGTTGCAATCGCAGGGGCTCGGCCCTAGGTTCCGCGCCTTGTTTTAAACGGGCGCCCGGAAGCGGCTGCCCCATCCCCCGGGGAATGACCAAATGACGCCCACTGGTGAAGGCGGCCTGATGGCCATGATCGTGCAGTTCCTGCCGTTCGTCGCGATCTTCGTGCTGTTCTACTTCCTGCTGATCCGTCCGCAGCAGAAGCGGGCGAAGGAACATCAGGCCCTGATCGCGGCCGTGAAGCGCGGCGACACCATCGTCCTGTCGTCTGGCCTGATCGGCAAGGTGACCCGCGTCGAAGAGGCAGAGGTCAATGTCGAGATCGCTCCCAGCGTCAATGTGCGGGTGGTCAAGGGCATGATCGCCGAGGTGCGCAACCGCACCGCCATCGCCGCCAACGACTCCAAGGCGTGAGCCTCGGCTCGCTGAACCGGAACCCCCGTCCATGATTCAGCTGTCGCGCTGGAAGATCATCCTGGTCGTGTTTGCGCTCGTCTTCGGCGTGCTGCTGGCCTTCCCGAACGCCCTGTCTCCGGCGCAACGCGAATCGTTGCCGGGCTGGCTGCCGAAGAACGCCCTGAACCTGGGTCTCGACCTGCAGGGCGGATCCTATCTGCTGCTGGAAGTCGACGTGGCCGCGATGCGGACGAAGCGCGTCGACAACCTGATCGAGGACGTCCGGGTCTCGCTGCGCGAGGCGGGCATCGCCACCAACCAGATCTCGCGTGAAGCGGGCGGCGCGATCATCACCCTGTCGGATCCGACCCGCCAGGACGCCGGCTATACGGCGCTGCAGGCCCTGGTCGGCCCGACGAACGCCAGCGGCGTGGCCGAGCGTCAGGTGCAGCGCGTCGGCCCCGACCGCATTCGCCTGGCCTTCACCGAGGCGACGCTGAACAGCATGGGCGCGACGGCGGTGGACCAGTCCATCGAGGTCGTGCGCCGCCGGATCGACAGCCTGGGCACCCGCGAGCCCTCCATCACCCGCCAGGGCGCCGAGCGTATCGTCGTCCAGGCCCCCGGGGAGAGTGATCCCGCCGCCCTGGAACGGGTCATCGGCCAGACGGCCCAGCTGACCTTCCAGATGGTCGACACCGAAAACTCGGTGCAGGACGCGGTCGCCGGTCGTGTGCCGCCGGACGCCCAACTGCTGATGGGTTCGGACGGTGTGACGCCCTATCTGGTCAAGAAGCGCGTGCTGGTCTCGGGTGAGAACCTGACCCGCGCCGGCGTCGGCGCCGACCAGAGCGGTCGCCCCGCCATCGACTTCCGCTTCGACGGCCAGGGCGCGCGTCGCTTCGGCGAGACGACCGCGGCCAATATCGGCAAGCCCTTCGCCATCATCCTGGACGGCAAGGTGATTTCGGCGCCCACGATCCAGAGCCCCATTACGGGCGGCACAGGCCAGATCACCGGCAACTTCTCCATCGCCGAGGCCTCCGAGCTGGTGAACCTGCTGAATGGCGGCGCTCTGCCTGCGCCGCTGACGGTCGAGGAACGCCGCACCGTGACGGCCGAACTTGGGGCCGACGCCGTCAAGGCCGGCGCGTTGTCGACGATGATCGGCTTCATCATCATCGTGTCCTTCATGCTGCTGGCCTACGGCTTCCTGTTCGGAGGCATCTCGGTGCTGGGGCTGATCCTGAACGGCATCCTGATCGTGGCGGCCATGTCCCTGACCCAGGCGACGCTGACCCTGCCCGGCATCGCCGGTCTGATCCTGACCTTCGCGGTGGCCGTCGACGCCAACGTGCTGATCTTCGAGCGCATGCGTGACGAGGCGCGGGCCGGACGGTCGGTGATCGCCTCGATGGACGCTGGCTTCAACAAGGCCATGGGCACGATCATCGACGCCAACCTGACCACCCTGGTGGCGGCGATGATCATGTTCATCTTCGGGGCCGGTCCGGTACGCGGGTTCGCCTGGACCCTGACCATCGGCGTGTTCACCTCGGTCTTCTCGTCTGTGCTCGTGGCGCAGATCCTGCTCGCCTACTGGCTGAAGATCGCCAAACCCAAGTCCCTTCCGATCGCGGAGTCCGCCCGATGACCTGGTGGCCCCTTATCAGGACCCTGCCGCAGAAGACGAACTTCCACTTCGTCAAATACGCGCGGGTCGCGGCCGTTCTGTCCGTCGTGCTGTGCACGGCGGCGATCGTGTCGTGTTTCTATCCCGGCCTGAACATGGGCATCGACTTCCGGGGCGGCGCCTCGCTTGAGGTCGCCAAGCCGGCCGGTCAGTCGATCGACCTAGAGGCCGTGCGTAGCTCGGTGGGCGAACTGGAGCTCGGTGACGTGGGCGTGCAGGGCATCGCCCGGCGCGACACCAACGTCCAGGACGGCTCGACCGCCGTCCTGCGCTTCCAGATCCCCGAAGGTCGCGACCAGACGGCCGTCGTGAACCAGGTCGAGGGCGCCATCACCGGCGCGGTCGGCGAGGTGACCTACTCCGGAGTGAGCGTCGTGGGCTCCAAGGTCTCGGGCGAACTGTTCACCTCCGGCCTTCTGGCTCTGGGCTCGGCTATCGTGCTGATGTTCGCCTACATCTGGTTCCGGTTCGAGCCGCAGTTCGGCTTCGGCGCCGTGGCCGGCCTGTTGCACGACGTGATCCTGACGTTCGGCCTGATCGTGCTGTTCAAGCTGGAGTTCAGCCTGAACATGGTGGCCGCCATCCTGACCGTGATCGGCTATTCGATGAACGACACGGTCGTGGTGTTCGACCGCCTTCGCGAGAACCTGCGCAAGTACAAGACCATGCCGCTGCGCGAGGTGATCGACCTGTCGCTGAACGAGACCCTGTCGCGGACCATAATCACCGGCGTCACCGCCGTCATGGTGCTTGCGGCCCTGGCCTTCTTCGGCGGCGAGGCCCTGTTCGGCTTCTCGATCGCCCTGATGTTCGGCATCGTCGTCGGCACCTATTCCTCGATCTACGTCGGGGCGCCGATCATCCTGCTTTGGGGCGTGAAGCGCGGCGAGCTCGCCGAGGACGCCAAGCCGATCAAGCTGGGTATGGCGTCGCGGCCCTAGAGGCTTTCTCCCTCCCCTTCAGGGGGAGGGAGAGGTAGGGTGAGCGTCAAACACCGACTCGGGGGAGCGAACACATGGCCAATCTGCTTTCGAATTTCAGGAACACGCTGATCCTCAGCTTTGTGCTGGCGGGGGTGATGATCTTTGCCTTCTTCCGCATCGCGGAGGTGGACGCGGTCCAATTCTGGCAGGCGGTGGCCCGCTGGTTCCACGTCGGCTTCGGCATCCTGTGGATCGGGCTGCTTTACTATTTCAACTTCGTCCAGATCCGCGTCATGCCGACCATCCCGGCCGAGCTGAAGCCGGCGATCTCGAAATATGTCGCGCCTGAGGCCCTGTTCTGGTTCCGCTGGTCGGCGTTGTGCACGGTCCTGGCGGGTCTGGCCGTCATGGGCCTCAAGGGCCACGTCTATTCGATGGAAGTGTTGAGCTTCGGCTTCGCCGGCGGCCTGGTCCAGGGCGATCAGGGCTTCGCCCTGATGGGCGTCGGCGTCTGGCTGGCCATCGTCATGTTCCTGAACGTCTGGGGCATCATCTGGCCGAACCAGAAGCGGGCGTTGGGCATCGTGGTGGTCGATGATGAGAAGAAGGCGAAGGCTGCCCGCGTGGCCATGCTGGCCAGCCGCACCAACCTGCTGCTCAGCCTGCCGATGCTGACCTCCATGGCGATGTACCAGACCCTGTTTGGCTGACGCTCCCGACAGTCTCGACGATCAGGCCCGTAAGGCCGATCCCGACCGCTGGCTGTCCAGCCGGTTCGTCGGCGACGCTCAGGCGCGTGCGGACCTGATCGCGCTCTACGCCTTCGAGGCGGAGCTGATGAGCATCCCGACGCGGGTGACCCAACCCCTGCTGGCCGAGATGCGCTACGCCTGGTGGCGCGAGCAGATGGACGGGGTGTTCTCGGGCGCCGAAAGACGAGGGCATCCTCTGCTGGAGGCCCTGACAGAACTGGTGGCGCGCCACAGTCTGGACCGTGCGCCGTTCGAGGCCCTGATCGAGGCTCACATCGACCGGGTCCATGGCGAGCCGCACGATCTGGACGCCTTCTATGTCGGGCCGATGCAGACGGCGGTGCGCCTGCTGGCCGGGCGGGGGCATGACCTCGTCGTGGCCGACGCGGCGCGGGTCCGGGGTCTTCTGCAGGTGGGCCGCAGGGACGAGGCGGCGGCGCTGAGACCGGCCGCGAACCGTGCGCTGAAGACCTTGCCGCCGGTCGCCTTTCCTGCGGTGGCTCATGCGGCCCTGGCTACGGATGCGGCCGAGCCGCTCAAGCGGCTGATGCTGATCTGGGCGACGCTGAGAGGCCGTATCTGATGGCCGTGACCCAGACCGACGTCGTCATCCTGGGCGGGGGACACAATGGGCTGGTCTGCGCCTTTTACCTCGCGAGGGCAGGGCTGAAGGTCACGGTGCTGGAGCGGCGCGGCGTCGTCGGCGGGGCGGCGGTGACGGAGGAATTCCATCCCGGATTCCGCAACTCGACCGCCAGCTACACCGTCAGCCTGCTGAACCCCAAGGTTATCGCCGAGATGGAGCTGGCCCGGCACGGGCTGAAGGTTCTCGAACGGCGGATGTCGAACTTCCTGCCGCTGGACGGCGATTACTTCACGGCGGGCGAGGGTCGGACGCAAGGACAGGTGGCGCGGTTCTCGGCGCGGGATGCGGAACGGCTGCCGGAGTATGAGGCGCGGCTGGAGGCGGTGGCGGCGGTGCTGCGGGCGCTGGTGCTGGAGACCCCGCCCAATCTGCCGACTGGAGGCTGGCTGGAGGCCCTGCCGGAGATGCTGAAGTCGGCGTCCCTGGCAAAACGGCTGGGCGGACTTGATCTGACGGGGCGGCGCGACGTGCTGGACCTGTTCGCCAAGTCGGCCGGCGACTGGCTGGACGGCTCGTTCGAGAGCGATCCGATCAAGGCCCTGTTCGGCTTCGACAGCATCGTCGGCAACTACGCCAGCCCTTACACGCCGGGCTCGGCCTATGTCCTGCTGCACCACGTTTTCGGTGAGGTGAACGGGCGCAAGGGCGTCTGGGGCCACGCCATTGGCGGCATGGGCGCAATCACCCAAGCCATGGCCGTAGCGTGCCGCGAACAGGGCGTGGACATCCGGCTGGACGCCGAGGTGGCGGAGGTCCTGACCGGTAAGGGCAGGGCGATCGGCGCGCTGACGACGGCGGGCGATACGGTGCGGGGTCGGGCGGTCGTGTCGAACCTGCATCCGCGCCTGCTGTTTGACCGGCTGGTCGATCCGGCCGTCGTCCCGGCGGATTTCACCGAGCGGATGAGCCGCTATGCGTCCGGGTCCGGCACCTTCAGGATGAACGTCGCCCTGTCGGAACTGCCGCGCTTTTCGGTGCTGCCGGCGCCCGGCGACCACCATACGGCGGGCATCATCATCGCGCCGAGCCTGGCCTACATGGACCGCGCTCATGCCGAGGCGCGGCTGCACGGCTGGTCCAGGCAGCCCATCGTCGAGATGCTGATCCCCTCGACCCTGGACGACAGTCTCGCGCCGCCGGGACAGCATGTGGCCAGCCTGTTCTGCCAACACGTTGATCCGGCGCTGGGCGACGAGCACCGCGAGACGGTGGCGGACCTGATGATCGACACGGTCGACGCCCATGCGCCCGGTTTCAGGGCGTCGGTGCTGGGGCGGCTGGCGCTGGGGCCGCGCGATCTGGAGCGGCGCTTCGGTCTGGTCGGGGGGGATATCTTCCACGGCAGGCTGACACTGGACCAGCTGTTCAGCGCCCGGCCGGTGCTGGGGCACGCGGACCACAGGATGCCCGTGCCGGGCCTCTATCTGTGCGGGTCAGGGGCGCATCCGGGGGGAGGCGTGACCGGCGCGCCGGGACACAACGCGGCGAAGGCCGTGCTGAAGGACCTCAGACGCGGGCGACGCCCAGGGCGTTGAACAGGGCCGCCTTCACCGCGTCCTCGGTGAAGGGTTTCTGGATGGTCGACTGGCCGCGCCAATGGTCGGGGAGGCCGCCTTGTCCGTAGCCGGTGGAGAAGACGAACGGGATACCCTTGGCCTTCAGCGCCTCGGCGACCGGGAAGACCTCGCGGCCAGCCACGTTCACGTCCAGCAGGGCGGCGTCCAGCAGGGGATCGCTGGCCACGACGTCCAGCGCCGCGTCCACCGTCGCGACGGCGCCGACCGGGATCGCGCCCATGTCTTCCAGTATGGTCTCGAGCAGCATGGCGACCAAGGACTCGTCCTCGACCACAAGGATACGGCGCCCGGTCAAACCTTCAGACATGCTGTTGCGTATCCCTATCAAGCGGAATCGAGAATTCTGCTATAAAACCGTCGCTTGCGTAGCCGAGTTTGACGTCGCCCGCCAGATCGTGCCGGACGTTCCTCTCGATCAGCCGGCTGCCGAATCCCTTGCGCGTCGGGGAGGACACAGGTGGGCCGCCGGCCTCGCGCCAGATGACGCTCAGGATCCGGCTGGTCTGGTTGGCAACGGTCCAGTCGACGAACACGCGGCCGTCGGGGTCTGACAATGCTCCGTATTTGGCGGCATTGGTGGCCAGTTCGTGGAAGATCATACCCAGCGACACCGCCGCTGCCGGACCGAGCGCCAGGGGCGGGCCGTTCAGGACGATTCGGGTCGTCCCATGGGCCGCGGTCTCATGCTCCAGCACGTCGCGGAGATCGGCGCCCTCCCAGTGGCTGCGGGTCAGGAGGTCGTGGGTGTGCGACAGGCTCAGCAACCGCGCCTGGAAGCTCTCGGCGAAGGTCCTGGGGTCCTCATGGGAGCGGGCCGTCTGGATGGCGATCGACTGGATTGTGGCGAGGGTGTTCTTCACACGGTGATTCAACTCGTCGATCATCAGCCTCTGGCGCTGCGCGGCGACAACGGCGTCCGTGACGTCGTGTCCCTGAACAAAGATGCCGACGACCGTCCCGTGGTGGTTCCGGACGGGTTGATAGATGAAATCCACGTTGCGGGTCAGTTCGCGGTCTGCGCCTTCGGGCCGGAAGGTGACGGCGACGCCCTTGCCCTCATAGGGTTCGCCGGTCTCGAAGACGGAATTGAGCCGTTCGTAGAAGCCCTGGCCGGCCAGGTCGGGGAGGGCCTCCCGGATCGACTTGCCGGCGATGTCGTCGCGCCCGACGATGCGGGCATAGGCGTCGTTGTGCATCTGGAAGACATGGTCGGGCCCGGACAGGATGGCGACGAAGCCGGGCGCCTGCATGAACATCTCGACGAGCCGGTTGCGCTCGGTCTCGAGGCGCCGATTGTCCTCCTGAACGGCACGGGCTCGGTTCATGACCCCGCCGCCGAGGAGCATGTCCAGCGCGCTGACGGTGGGGCTGTCGTCCCGTGCGCGCCGCAGCCGCTCCAGCTCGGTGATGTCGGACGTATGCTGGAGGATCAGCACGATCCGGCCTTCGACGTCGTGTAGCGGCGTGTGGCTGGCGCTCCAGTAGCGATCCTCATGGCTGACTACGCCGTCCGGGCCGGCGACCGGGATGGCGTATTGGAGCAGCGCCAGGTGATCCCGTTCGCCGGTCGTCAGCACCTTTTCGAAGGAAGCCCGCAGCTGGCGGACATTCTCCGCCCCAGCCGCAGTCGGCCCGCCGTCAAAGATATCGAAGATCGGGCGACCGATCAGCTGTTCCCGCGCCATGCCGACCGCGGCCAGATAGGCGGCATTTATGCCGGCGTAGCGCAGGTCCGGCGTCAGCAGCATGTAGGGGTTTGTCGACGCCTCGAAGGCCGCCGCAAGGTCTGTCGCCTGTTCAAGTGCCCGCACGCCTAGCGTCTCCCCGGTGCGTGCAAGCGCTTGACGCGGAGAAAGGTTCCCGACGCGGTGAAGATTGTGTCGCGAACCCGGGTGGCTAGGATCGCCGCATGTCCTTCACCAGTCTCGCCATGGCCATCCTCATGATCCTCGTGCCCGTTTCGCCGGCCCACCCGGATGCGCAGGTGGCGCAGGGGCGGTTGATCGGCCGACAGGCGGACCAGGTCGATTCCTTCAGGGGGATCCCGTTCGCGGCGCCGCCGGTCGGGGCCTTGCGGTGGATGCCGCCCCAGGCGCCGGCCTTATGGGCAGGCGACCGTGATGCTGGCTCGGTCGGCGCGATCTGCGTCCAGGCCCCGGCCAATGGCGATCCGGGCGTCGGACCGCCTCCATCGAGCGAGGACTGTCTGACCCTGAACGTGTGGACGCCGGCGGAGCGGGCAGGGACCTTGCCCGTGATGATCTGGATTCACGGCGGCGGGTACAGCAACGGCTCGGGCACGGCGGCGCTCTACGACGGTGCCAACCTGGCGCGACGCGGCGTCGTGGTGGTGACGATCAACTACCGGCTGGGGCGGCTGGGCTTTTTCGATCATCCGGCGCTCGCAGCCGAGCGGCCGGCGGGCCAGCCCGCCGGAAACTATGGCGTGATGGACCAGATAGCGGCCCTGGAGTGGGTGCGCGACAACATCGCCGCTTTCGGGGGGGATCCGGCGCAGGTGACGATCTTCGGTGAGTCGGCGGGCGGGGCTGCGGTGACCCAGTTGATGGTCGCGCCCGCCGCGCGCGGCCTGTTCAGCCGTGCGGCGGCGCAGTCGGGGCTGGGTCGGCAACGCTCGGCGTTGCTGGCCGAGGATCGGCCGGGTCGGCCCTCGGCCCAATCGCTGGGCGTCGCCTTCGCGAGGTCGGCCGGGCTGGGCGCGGATGCGACCGCGGAGGCCCTGCGCGCGCTTCCGGCCGAGCGTCTGCTGACGCCCATGCCAGCCTTCTACAGTGACAACCTGATCGTCGACGGCGAGGTCGTGCCGGAGGACGTGGTCGAGGCCTTCGCCGCCGGACGCCAGGCGCCCGTGCCCCTGATCATCGGGACCAACAGCGCCGAGTTCTGGTGGATCCGCCCTGTGGACGCCGGCGCCTATGGCCGTACCGACGACGCGATGACCGACCCCGAGTACGACGCCCTTCTGGCGGCCTACGGCGGGCAGGACGGGTACGACGCCCATGTGGTCAGCGATCTGATCTTCAACGAGCCGGCGCGGCATCTGGCGCGACTGCATGCGCATGCCGGACACGCGGCCTACCTCTACCGTTTCGACGTGGTGCCGGAATCCAACCCCGAGCCCAGCGGCGGGGCGACCCATGCTTCGGAGCGGCCCTATGTCTTCGACAACCTCGATACCGTCGGGAGGCCGATGGGCGGGCGCGACCACCGGGCGGCGACCGTCATGGCCGACTACTGGACCACATTCGCCAGGGCCGGCGACCCGAACGGCGGCGACCGGCCGGCCTGGCCCGAGTTCGGCGCCGCGCCGGACCGGCTGCTGGAGTTCACCAACGACGGGCCGGCGGCCAAGGCGGTCCCGTTCGGTGACCGCCTGGACCTGATCGAGCGGTTCTATGGGCGCGTCCGACGCTAGAGCCTGATCGGCTGACGAGGAATCGCTTCGCGATTCCGCTGATGCCGTGAATCACGGCTCCAGATTTAAGCGAGAGCTTGATTCACGCTTCATGTCGGACCCGCGAAGCGGGTCCACCAGAAACGATCATGCTCTAGAGACAGGCTCCGTTGGTCCGGATCACCTCGGCGTATAGCAGGCCGCTGTCCTTGATCGTCCGCTCCTGGGTCAGGAAGTTGACGTGGGTGATGCCGAACCGCTTCGAATAGCCGAGCGACCATTCGAGATTGTCGAGCAGCGACCAGGCCATATAGCCCTCCAGCTTCACCCCCCTGCCGATGGCGTCGTGGACCGCCTTCAGGTGGGTCTTCAGATAGTCGACCCGCATCGGATCCTGGATGCGACTGTCGATGGCGTGAGGCGGATCGTACCAGGCGGAGCCGTTCTCGGTGACCATCAGGGGCAGGCCGCCCGTCTGCTCATGCAGCCAGACCAGGGTGTCGGTGAAGGCCGGGGGATAGACCTCCCAACCGGTCTCGGTATGGGCGTGCTGGATCTGCTTCACCGGCCGGGCGCGGACGGGCCAGGCGTCGGGCGCGTTCTCGGGCACCGCGCGGGTGTACCAGTTGAGGCCCATCCAGTCGGTCGGTGTCGCGATCAGGTCGAAGTCCCCGGCCGGGAAGTTGCGCATCGCATCGCCATAGACGTCGTGCAGTTCGGCCGGGTAGCCGCGGCCCATCACGGGATCGAGGAACCAGCGGTTCATCTGGGCCTCGGCGCGTTTGCGCGCGGCCTCGTCCTCCGGCCTGTCGCTGGCCGGATATTTCGGTTCGATGTTGAGGACGATGCCGATCCGGCCTTCACCGACTTCGCGGAAGCGGCGAACGGCGGCGCCGTGGGCGCGCAGGACATTGTGGCCGGCGATCACGGCCTCGTAGTGGGACTTGTGGCCGGGGGCCAGGACGCCATGAAGATAGCCGCCATCAACAATGACCCAGGGCTCATTGATCGTGCCCCAGGTCTTCACCCGCCCCTTGAAACGCTCGAACAGCACCTGGCCGTAGTCGGCGAACCAGTCGGCGATGTCGTGGTTCAGCCAGCCGCCCCGGTCGTCCAGCGCCGCCGGCAGATCCCAGTGATAGAGGGTGACGAGCGGCTCGATCCCCGCCTCGATGAGGGCGTCGATCAGGTTGTCGTAGAACTGCAGGCCCGCCTCGTTCAGCCGGCCTGTGCCGTCCGGCATGACCCGGCTCCAGCTGACCGAGAATCGGTAGGCCTTCAGACCCAGCCGCTTGATCAGTTCGACGTCCTCGCGCCAGCGATTGTAGTGGTCGCAGGCCACGTCGCCCGTGTCGCCGTCCTTCATATTGCCCGGAATGTGGCAGAACCGGTCCCAGATGGATTCGCCCGCGCCGTCGGCCATGGACGAGCCCTCAATCTGATAGGCGGCCGTGGCTGCGCCCCACAGAAAACCCTCGGGAAACTGATAGTTGGCGCTCATTTTAAGGCTTTCGTTCGGAAGGCGAGCAGGTGGGGGAGGGAGAGGCCGGAACCGTTGCCGCAGGCCCGACGCCGATCAGAAAGTCTGGTGTGGCCAAACTACGGCACTTGCGGGCCCCATTACCAGTGTGCGATGTAACCGATTACAGAATTTTGTCGACGGACCTTCGATTAACGGAGGCCGGTACGGCCGGGACGTTTCAGGACACGCTGGGTGCATCGCAACCGTACTCACAGCTCAGCCGGCTGTGCGCCGATGGGACGCGCGGCGTGAAGCCGGCGACGATCCGTGACGTGGCCGAGCGCGCCCGGGTTTCCGTGGCCTCGGTGTCCCGTGTCCTGACCGGCGCGGGGGCCGTCACCGAGCCGACCCGGCTGAAGGTTCTGGAGGCTGTCGAGGCCCTGGCCTACGTCCCCCATTCGGGAGCCCGCAGCCTGTCGACCAGCCGCACCGACACGGTCGGGGTCATCCTGCCGGACCTCTTCGGGGACTTCTTCTCGGAGCTGATCCGGGGCATGGATGTGGCGGCGCGCGCCAACGGACTGCACCTGATCGTGTCGAGTTCGCATGACGACGCCTCGGATGCGGCCGCGGCCATCCGTTCGATGCGAGGCCGTGTGGACGGGCTGATCGTGCTGTCGCCCCATCTCGATTCGGCCAATCTGGCGCACAGCCTCGCAGGGCGTCTGCCGGTGCTGTTGATGAACGGCGGGGCGAATGACGCCGGCCGGCCGTCGATGGTCGTGGACAATGTCGGCGGTGCGGTCGCGGCGGTCGAACACCTGCTGGCTCAGGGCCGCGAGCGGATCGTCCACATCGGCGGGCCATCCGGAAACCTCGAAGCGCGCGAGCGTCAGGCCGGATATGTCCAGGCCATGACCGCCGCAGGCCGCGACCCGGTGATCGTCGGCGGGGAGTTCACCCAGGCCTCGGGACACGACGCGACCGCTCTGCTGCTGGCCGAGGGCGTGCGGCCCGATGCAATCTTCGCGGCCAACGACATGACGGCGATCGGCGCCCTTCTGGCGTTGCAGGACGCGGGCGTCCGCTGCCCCGAGGACGTCGCCGTGGTTGGTTTCGACGATGTGCCGATCGCGGCCCTCGTGCGGCCGGCCCTGACCACCCTTCGCATCGAAATCGCCGAGACGGGCCGCCGCGCCATGGACCGGCTGGTCGCCCTGATCGCCGCCTCCAACGACCCGCAGGCTAAGCCCGACGCCGCCTGCGAAATCATTCGACCCCAACTCGTCGTCCGCCAGTCGAGCGGCGGTCCCCAATCCAGCATCGCCTTCAACGGAGACACCCAATGACCCGCATGACCCTGCGCTCCCGCGCGCTGGGCGCCGTTTCGGCCCTGGCCGTGGCGACCCTGATAACGGCCGGCGCCGCTTCGGCGCAGACCACTAACGCCACGATCCGGGGCACGGTCTATGAGGGCGATGCGCCGGAAAACGGGGGAGAAGTCGTTGCCCGCGAGACGGCAACGGGCTTCTCCTACCGCGGCCGGATCAATGCGGACGGCAGCTATGCTCTGGTGGGCGTGCGACCTGGTTCCTATGCGATCACGGCGACGACGGCCGACGGCCAGGTCGCCACGGATGTCGTGTCCGTCGGCGTGGCCCAGTCCGCCAGCCTGGATCTCAGCGTCGGAGCCGTAACAGGCGCAGTGAGCGATGACGCCACCGACGTCGGCGATATCGTCGTCACCGGCCGGCGGCTGGTCGAAGTCCGCACGCCGGAGAACTCCACCAACGTCACGCTGCAGCAGATCCAGACCCTGCCGCAGATCAACCGCAACTTCCTCAACTTCGCCGCCCTGGCGCCCGGCGTTCGGGTCTCGCAGAACGAGCAGGAAGTGACGATCAGCGCGGGCGGCCAGCGGGCCGAGGCCATCAACGCCTTCATCGACGGCGCGAGCCTGAAGTCCAACGTCATCTCGGGCGGTATTCAGGGCCAGGACGACAGCCGGGGCAACCCCTTCCCCCAGGCCGCCATCGGCGAGTTCCGGATCATCACCCAGAACTTCAAGGCCGAGTACGAACAGGCCTCGTCGGCGATCATCACGGCCATCACCCGCTCGGGCACCAATGAGTTTCATGGCGAGATCTTCGGCGCCTATCGCGATCAGGACTTCATCGAACAGGACGTGTTCTCGCGTCGTCGCAACCAGACCGAGGCCGATCTGGAAGTACAGCAGTACGGCGCGGCGCTGGGCGGACCGATCATCCAGGATCGTCTGCACTTCTTCGGCAGCTATGAGCACAAGCAGGAGAACCGCGCGGCCACCGTCAACCTGGGCCGCCAGACGCCCGCGTATCAGACCCAGTTCGCCCAATATATCGGCACCTTTGCGACGCCGTTCGAGGAAGACCTGTTCTTCGGCAAACTGAGCTTCCAGGCGGCCGAGGGTCACCTGTTCGACCTGAGCGTAACCTATCGCGACGAAGCCGACACCACCGGCGTCGGCGGGGCAAACTCGATCGAGCGCGCCTCGGGTCTGCAACAAACCACCAAGAGCGCCCAGCTCCGCTATCAGTGGCAGGGCGAGGGCTTCGTCAACGAAGCCTCGATCGACTACCGCGACTACAACTACAATCCGACCGCATCGAACTTCGACACGAGGGGCACCAGCTTCCGCATCTTCGAAACCGGTTACGACCCCTTCGGCGGCGTCTCTATCCTGAATATCGGCGGTTCGGGCAGCCGCCAGAACATCACGGACCGGACGATGACGTTCCGGGATGACCTGACCTTTACCGACATCGATTTCCACGGCTCCCACACCCTCAAGATGGGCGTGAAATTCTCGGCCCAGAACTATGTCGTCGACAAGGAATTCGGGCGCAACCCGGAGTTCTTCTTCGATCTGAACGGCACGGCCAGCGGCAATGCGGCGGTTCCCTACCGGGTCCAGCTGGGCAACCGGTTCCCGACGGTCGATCTGGATAACAACGTCTACGGGCTCTACATCCAGGACGACTGGCGCCTGACTGACCAGCTGGAGATCAACCTCGGCATCCGCTGGGACTACGAGGATAACGCCAACAACATCGACTACGTCACCCCCGCCAATGTGCTGACGGGCCTGAACCAGTGGATCGCCTCGACCGACGGCGGCAAGCCGGCCGGCTACAAGCCCAGCTGGTTCAACGTCAACGACTACATCTCGACCGGGAGCAACCGCGACGCCTATGCCAAGGCCTTCCAGCCGCGCATCGGCTTCTCCTACGACGTCTTCGGCGACCGGGAGACGGTCATCTTCGGCGGCGCCGGACGCTATTACGACCGCGTCAACTTCAACTTCGCCTTCGACGAAGTGGCCAAGGGCGGCGACTTCACCCGCAACGCCTTCTTCTCGACCACTGGCCGGCCCGCAGGTGTCGCCAACGGCGGACCTACCGATCCCATCCTGTGGCAGGCCAGCTATTTCACCGCCGCCGGCCTCGATCCGGTGTTGAACAACATCCCGGCTCGGGGCGAAGCCTTCCTGCTGAAGAACGCCTTCGAGCCACCCCGGACGGACCAGTTCAACCTGGGTCTGCGTCAGCGTTTCGGCGACTGGCAGACCGAGTTCACCCTGGCCTACGGCAAGACCGAGAACGAGTTCACCTGGCAGTATCTGAACCGCTGCCGTGAACCCAACGCGCCGAATGACGGCGACGGATTCGGCGACAACGGCGGCTTCTGCTCGCCGGGCGGCACGAACCCGTACCGCACCTATCTGGTCAGCGATCACAGCAAGGAACGCGAGTTCACCGCGCTCTACGTCAAGCTCGACAAGAACTACACGCGTGAAAGCGGCTGGGGTCTGAACGTCGCCTACACCTGGGCCGACTCCCAGCAGAACGGCGGCGACGATAATTTCTGCTTCGACTGCTTCAGCGTGGCGACCTCGCCGATGCGGAATTCCCCGAACAACGAGCACCACCGGATTGTCGCCAACGGCATCGTCGATCTGCCGGCCGGGTTCCAGCTGTCGGGTATCCTCACCCTGGGTTCGGGCACGCCGTTCAACGTCTTCGACGGCACCGGTTCGCGCTTCTACTACCGTCCGTCCGGCGCCTATCCGGAGCAGGACAACTTCATCATCCCCGCCGCCTTCGCCTACCGGAATCTGGATCTGCGCCTGACCAAGTCCATCGACCTGTGGGATGCGGGCGAGCTCCAGTTGTACGTCGACGCCATCAACGTGTTCGACTTCTACAACTACTCCGGCTTCAACGGCGACAAGGGCTCCCCCAACTTCGGCAACCCGTCGTCGGTGCTGTTCCCGACACGGACCCTCCAGTTCGGCGCTCGCTACAGCTTCTGATCCTTCTCTCCTGAGACTGGCCGTCCCTGGGTTACAGGGGCGGCCGTATTTTTTGCGGGCGACGCGGGGGCGTTGGCGTAGAGTAACTGAGTATGGACCGTCGTCGATTTCTTCTGGCCTCTACGGCCGTCGCTTTCGCCCCTGCGGGCCTGTCGGCCTGTGGGAGCCTGGGCCTGCCCATGTCCGGCGGCGCGATACGGCTGGACCCCGAAGTCGATGAACTCCAGCGCCGGACCTTCGACTGGTTCGTCCATGTCACCGACCGCGAGCGCGGGCTGACGCCGGACCGCTGGCCGGCGGACTCCTTCTGTTCGGTCGCGGCGGTCGGGTTCGCCCTGACCTGCTGGCCGGTCGGGGTCGAGCGCGGCTGGATGAGGCGGGACGAGGCGCGGACGCGAACGCTGAACACCGTCCGCTTCTTCCACGACGCGCCCCAGGGGCCGGAGGCGACCGGCGTCGCGGGGCACAGGGGCTTCTTCTACCACTTCCTCGACCGCCGGACGGGTCACCGCTATGGCCGGGTCGAGCTGTCGACCGTGGACACCGCCCTGCTGGTCGCCGGCATGCTGTTCGCCGCCCGCTTCTTCGATGGGGACGACGCGGAAGAAGCCGAGATCCGGCGTCTGAGCCAGGCGATCTACGACCGGATTGAATGGGACTGGGTCGTCATCCGGCCGCGCCGGATCAGCATGGGCTGGCATCCGGAGACCGGCTTCATCCCCGCCGACTGGCATGTCTACAACGAGGGGATGCTGGTCCTGCTGCTGGCCATAGGCTCGACGACCCATCCTGTTCCGCCCGCCGTCTGGGACGAGTGGTGCTCGGTCTATGACCAGAGCTGGTCGGACACCCGGGGCCCGGCCCACCTGCATTTCCCGCCGATGTTCGGGCATCAGTACAGCCATATGTTCGTCGACTATCGCGGCATCCGCGACGCCTGGATGCGGGCGAAGGCGGCCGAGGTCGAAGGCTTCGACTATTTCGAGAACAGCGTGCGCGCGGTGGCGGCCCAGCGCGCCTACGCCGTCGCCAATCCGGGCGGCTGGGACGGCTATTCGGCCGAGGTCTGGGGCCTGACCGCCTGCGACGGACCGGGCGATTTCAAACAGGTCATCGACGCGCGGGAACGTGAGTTCTTCAGCTATTCCGCGCGGGGTCCGGGTGACCGTGACGACGGCACCCTCGCGCCGACCGCGGCCCTGGCCAGCTATCCCTTCGCCCCCGCCGAGGTCACCGCGACCCTCAAGGCGATGAAGTCGCGTTATGGCGCCGGGATCTACACGCAGTGGGGCTTCCTCGACTCGTTCAACCCGACCCTGACGGAGCGGGAGGGGCGGTTGCAGCACGGTCGGATCGTGCCCGGCGTGGGCTGGGTCGACAGCGACTACCTCGGCATCGACCAGGGACCGATCGTCATCATGATCGAGAACGGGCGCTCCGACCTGGTCTGGCGCCATATGCGCGGCGAACCGAACGTCACGCGCGGGCTGAGGCGGGCCGGATTCAGCGGCGGATGGCTGGACGCATGATCGATCGCCGCGCCGCCCTGGGGCTGATGGCGAGCGCGTCTCTGGCGGGTTGCGGGCGAACCGACGGGATCACCCGGCTGCGCTTCTGGGCCATGGGCAACGAGGCGACCCACGCGCCTCAGATCCTGACTGCGTTCGAGGCGGCCAATCCGGGCATCAAGGTCGTGGTCCAGCCTCTGCCCTGGACCGCCGCGCACCAGAAGCTGCTCACCGCTTATGCCGGGGCGTCGCTGCCGGACGTCAGCCAGATCGGCAATACCTGGGTGGCGGAACTGGCCGCGATCGGCGCCCTGTCGCCGACGCCCGCCTTCGCCGACGACCTGCTGCAGGATCAGTTTCCGGCGGTGCTGGAGACCAACCGGATCGGCGGCCGGGCGATGGCCACGCCCTGGTATGTCGACACCCGCCTGATCTATCTGCGCACCGATCTTCTAGCCCGCGCGGGCTTCGACGCCATGCCGGTGACCTGGGCCGAGTGGAAGCGGGCCATGCATGCGGTCAAGCGCGTGGCAGGCGATGGAAATTTCGCAATCCTGTTGCCGGTCAATGAGTTCGAGCAGCTTCTGACATTCGGTCTACAGGGCGATCAACCATTGCTCCGCGACCGGGACACGCGCGGCAACTTCTCCAGCGAGTCCTTTCAGGCGGCGCTGTCCTTCTACAAGAGCCTGTTCGACGAAGGCCTCGCGCCCCTGGCCTCGGCGGCGCAGATCTCGAACGTCTGGACCGAGTTCGCACGCGGCTATTTCAGCTTCTATTTCTCCGGCCCATGGACCATCGGGGACATGAAGAGCCGGCTGCCCGCCGAGATCCAGCCGCACTGGACCACGGCCGGCGTGCCCGGTCCGACCGGCCCCGGAGCCTCGGCGCCAGGCGGGTCATCGCTGGCCGTGTTCCGCTCTTCGCCGCATCAGGACGCAGCGTGGAAACTGGTGCGCTATCTGTCCGATCCAGCGGTGCAGGCGCGCTTCAACGTCATCACCGGCGACCTGCCGGCGCGCCCCTCGGCCTGGGCCGCGCCGAAAGTGGCGTCCGACCCCTATGTGACCGCCTTCAACGGCCAGCTCGCGCGCGCCAAAGCCGTGCCCAAGGTCCCTGAGTGGGAGCGGATCGTCACAGAGATGCAGATCGTCGCCGAACGGATGGTGCGCGGTGAATTCACGGTCCAGCAGGCCGGCGCCGAGATCGACCGCCGCGCTGACCGCCTTCTCGAAAAGCGCCGCTGGATGATCGAACAGGGGCGGGCGGGATGATCTCTCGCCGCGAACGCGCCGCCTGGGGCTTCGTCGCCCCGTCGCTGATCGCCATCGCGGTCTTCTTCGTCGTGCCGGTGGTGTCGTCGCTGCTGCTCAGCCTGACCGACTTCGATATCTATGCGCTGGCCGATCTCGGCAACATGAGGTTCGTAGGCCTGCAGAACTACGAGCGGCTGCTGACCAATCCCTTGTTCTGGCAGGCGATGAAGAACACCGTCTGGTTCAGCGTGCTCGGTGTGCCGCTCGCGATCGGCGCCTCGCTGGCGGCGGCGGTCATCCTGAACGCGCGGACGATCAAATGGCGGCCCGTCTGGCGGGTCATGTTCTTTGCGCCCTATGTGACGACGCTCGTCGCCACGGCGGTGCTGTGGAACTATCTGCTGCACACCCGCTACGGCGTTATCAACTGGGCCCTGACCAGTGTGGGCCTGCCCGCCGTCGACTGGCTGGGCAACCCCGACGCCTCGATCCCCGCCATCCTGATCTTCGTGGTGTGGAAGATCTTCGGCTATAATATGCTGATCTTCCTGGCGGTGCTGCAGACCGTGCCGGACGACCTCTATGAGGCCGCGCGCATTGACGGGGCGGGACCGTGGGCGCGGTTCACCAATGTCACCCTGCCAGCCATCGCGCCCACGCTGCTGCTGGTCTCGATCATCTCGGTGGCCGGCTTCTTCCAGCTGTTCGCCGAACCCTATGTCATGACCCAGGGTGGACCGGCCCAGTCGACCGTGACGGTGCTCTACTTCATGTACGAAGAGGGCTTCAAATGGTGGAATCTGGGATCCGCCTCGGCCGTCGCCTTCATCCTGTTCCTGTGCATCTTCGCGGTGACCCTGGTGCAGCTGGCCGTATCGCGGCGGCTGGGCGGAGATCACACATGAAGCCCCGTGTGATCCTGTTGAACATCGGCGTGGCCCTGATCGGGCTGATCGTCCTGTTTCCCCTGCTGTGGATGCTGTCGGTCAGCTTCATGTCGACGGGCGAGGCCGCCGTCTTCCCACCGCCGCTGCTACCCAGCCGCTGGACCCTGGAGCATTACCGCGACCTGTTCGTGAACCAGGGCATGGGCCGCTATATGTGGAACAGTTTCGCCCTCGCCACCCTGGCCACCGGGCTGGCTCTGGCGTTCACCGTCCCGGCCGGCTACGCCTTCGCCAAGCTGACCTTCAAGGGCCGGGACCGGCTGTTCCAGCTCCTCATCGGCGCCCTCGTCATCCCGGCCCAGATCGGCACCCTGCCGCTGTTCCTGATGCTGAAGTCGATGGGGTTGGTGAATACCTACGCCGGGGCGCTGGTGCCTTGGCTGGCCTCGATCTTCGGTCTGTTCCTGGTGCGCCAGTACGCCCTGTCGATTCCCGACGAGATGCTGGAGGCCGCGCGCGTAGACGGCGCCAGCGAGGGCCAGATCTTCCGCCGCATCGTCCTGCCGACCCTGACGCCGATCCTGGTGACGCTGGGCCTGTTCGTCTTCCTCGGCAGCTGGAACGACTTCCTGTGGCCGCTGATCATCCTGACCGATCAGTCGAACTATACCCTGCCGGTCGCGCTGGCCGCGCTGTCGCGCGAGCATGTGCAGGATATCGAACTGATGATGGCGAGCGCCGTCATCACCGTGGCGCCGGTGCTGATCCTGTTCCTGGCGCTGCAACGGTTCTACATCCGCGGCATGCTGGCCGGGAGTGTGAAGGGTTGAGTATGCGTGTGTTCCTCGGCCTCATCGCCGCTGTCCTGATCGCTGCGCCCGTCCACGCCCAGTCGACGCGGACGCTGGATGCGTTCGAGGACCTGTCGCCCTGGAGCGCCGACGCCTCGACCGACGTGACCTCGATCCTGTCGTCCGTCGCTGGCCATCGCGGCGACGCACTGCGGCTGGACTATGATTTCAATGGCCGGTCGGGCTACGCCTTCGCCGCGCGCGACCTGTCGTTCGAGGCGCCCGGGAACTACGAGATCACGTTCCGGGTTCGGGGCGAGGGGCCGACCAACACCTTCGAGGTCAAGTTCACGGACGCGAGCGGAGAGAACGTCCACTGGCGCCAGACCACCCGCCACGCCTTCCCGGACGGCTGGACCCTGTTCACGATCAAGAAGCGACAGGTCGCCTGGGCCTGGGGGCCGAACCCCGACCGGACGTTCCGCGGCGCCGAGCGGGTCGAATTCGTCGTCACGGCCGGAGAGGGCGGCAGGGGCTTCATCGAGATCGACGACCTGACCCTGCGCACCCTGGCGCCGGAGCCGTCCGTCCCGCCGCGCCCATTAGCCGAGGCGACGAGCGAAGACGGCCTGTCGGTTGCGGCCCTGGCCGTGGACGACGACCTCGCCACCGCGTGGCGCACGGTCGGGGCGGGCGAACAGTCCCTGACGCTCGATCTCGGCTACGAGCGGGAGTTCGGCGGCCTCACCCTGCGCTGGGCCGACAGCAAGGCGGCGTCGGCCTATCGCGTCATGGCCTCCAGCGACCGCCGCCAGTGGCATGAGATCGCCAGGGTCCAGGGCGGCGACGGCGGGACAGACTGGATCCGCACGCCGGAAGCCTCGGCCCGCTGGCTGCGGCTGGACCTGACGACCCCGCAGACCGGGCCGGGCTCGGGTCAGATGGGCGCGGGCTTCGGCACAGCCGCAGCGGCGGCGACCGCCTATGCGCTGGCCGATCTGCGCATCGAACCGCTGGCGTTCGGCGCCGACGAGACCGCCTTCATGACCGCCATCGCAGGCCAGAGCCGGCGCGGTCTCTATCCGCGCGGCTTCCGCGGCGAGCAGCCCTACTGGACGCTCGTCGGCGTCGACGGCGGCGGGGAGAGCGGGCTGATCTCGGAAGACGGCGCCATCGAGCTGAAGCGCGGCGGGCCGTCGATCGAACCCTTCGTGCTGGACAACGGCCGGCTGGTGACCTGGGCGGATGCGCGCATCGATCAGGCCCTGGTCGAGGACGACCTGCCGACCCCGACCGTGACCTGGACCCAGGATGACTGGACCCTGAAAGTCACGGCCATGGCCGAGGGATCGCCTGACGCGGCGGCGCTCTATGGCCGATATGACCTGACGAACACCTCGGCTCAGGAGCGGACCCTGACGCTGGCGCTCGCTGCGCGGCCGATGCAGGTCAACGGGCCGGTTCAGTTCCTGGCCGTGCCCGGCGGCGCGGCGCCCATCCTCCAGATGCAGTGGACCGGCGCGGAGCTGGTGCTGGACGATGCGTTGCGGATCCATCCGCTGATCGCGCCCGACGACGTTCGGCTGGCGACCTTCGCCTCGGGGGCCGATCCGCAGAGCCTGCTGGCGCGTGGACCCGACGGGCCCCGCGATGCGGCGGTGGAGTCTGACCGGACCGGTCTGATGGCGGCGGCCATGCTCTATTCGGTGACGCTGCGTCCCGGCGAGACGCGGACATTCGGCTGGGTCTCGGGGCTGGAGGGCCCGCGTCCGGCCCTGCCGGCGACCGCTTCGGTCGAGGCGGCGCTCGATACCGTGCTGCACCGCGTCGCCGCCGGCTGGCGCGAGAATCTGGACCGGTTCGACCTGATCATGCCGCCCGAGGGTCAGCGGATCGAGGACACCATGAAGACCTCGCTGGCCCACATGCTGATGTCGCGTCAGGGTCCGGCCCTGCAGCCCGGCACGCGCAGCTATAACCGCTCATGGATCCGCGACGGCGCGATGATGGCCGAGGGGCTGAACCGGCTGGGACATGCCTCGCTGTCGCAGGACTATCTTCGCTGGTACGCCCCCAATGTCTTCGACAACGGCAAGGTCCCGTGCTGCGTCGACAGCCGGGGCGCCGATCCGGTGCCCGAGAACGACAGCCACGGGGAGTTCGTCTTCCTCGCCGCCGAGACGTATCGCTACACCGGCGACCTGACCCAACTGCGCGCTGTCTGGCCCCAGGTTCAGGCCGCGATCGGCTATATAGACACGCTGCGGGCGTCGACGCGTACAGAGGCGAACCGGACACCCGCAACGCGCCACTTCTACGGCCTGTTGCCGCCGTCCATCAGCCACGAGGGCTATTCGGACCGGGCGGCCTGGTCCTACTGGGACGACTTCTGGGGCCTGCTCGGCTACCGCGACGCCATCGAGATCGCCACCGCACTGGGTGAGACCGAGGCCGCCGCCCGTTTCACGGCGGCGCGGGCGGAGTTCGCGGTGGACGTCACCGCCTCCATCACCGGCACGGCCATCCATCACCGCATCGACTGGATCGCGGGCGCGGCCGACCGGGGCGATTTCGACGCCACCTCCACGACCATCGGGCTGTCGCCGGGCGGTCTGCAGGCCGAGCTGCCGCAGGGCCTGCTGATCCGGACCTTCGAGAAATACTGGGAGAACTTCACAGCGCGCCAGGCCAACCGCGCGGCGTGGCGGGACTACACCCCGTATGAATTGAGGAATGTCGGGGCCTTCGTGCGACTGGGCCAGCGCGACCGGGCGATGGCGGCGCTGGACTTTTTCTTCGCCGACCGCAGGCCCCCGGCCTGGAACGGCTGGGCCGAGGTGGTCGGCCGCGACCTGCGCGAGCCGCGCTTTATCGGCGACATGCCGCACGCCTGGATCAGTTCGGACTATATCCGTTCGGCGCTCGATCTATTCGTCTACGATCGGGACGAGGATCACGCCCTGGTGCTCGCCGGCGGCCTGCCGATGAGCTGGATCGACAGCGTGACGGGCGTGGGCGTCCGGGACGTCCGCACGCCCTATGGGCTGCTGACCTATGCCCTGCGTCGTCGAGCCGGATTGACCACCCTGACCCTGGGTCCGGGCGTGACGCCTCCGGGCGGCTTCGTCCTGCAATGGCCGGAGGGCCAGGATCTGCCCGCCCGTATCCGCATCGACGGACGGAACGGGGAGTGGACGGGTCGCGAACTGGTCATCCCGACGGGCGCACGGCGCATCGAACTGCGCTGACGCTTTTCGGGGCGGGGAGAAGGGAATAGATCGTCCCCATGACCTATGCCCTCCGCCGCCTTCTCGACCTGCCCGGCGTCGCCGACCTCGAAGCGAAGGCGTTGATGAAGCCCGGCTACGCCGACCCCTCGCGCCGCGACGAATTTCCCGAGGTGGACGAGGTCCTGGCCGCCGTCTTCGGACTGACCGCCGAACAGGCCGAGGAAGCGGCGCGTCCCGACGACTGGGACGGGATCGAGCGGCTGTCTCCGGCCGACCAGGCGGACACGTTCGAGGCCGAGGGCTGGGACGTTCGTGACGCCAGGCGCAAGCCGCTGCGGATGCTGGCGGTATTGTGCGAGCCGCTGGCCCTGGCGATGCGCGGCGTTGCCGGGATGTTGCCGGACGCGCCGTTCGTCCCTGAGCCCGCCGAAGAGAAGAGCGACTGGGGCGCCGGCATGGCGGCCGAGGCGGCGCGCTTCAGCAAGCGGTAGCGGCGCTACATCCCGCGCATCAGCTCGTCGGCCAGGGCCGCTGTCAGGTAGCCGTCGGCAATGCGGCCGTGGGCGATCTGCCATTGTTTGAGGGCGCGGCGGGTGCCGGAGCCGACGACGCCGTCGATGGCTCCGGGATCGTAGCCGGCGCGGGCGAGGGCGGTCTGGGCGCCGAAACGCTGCTCGCGCGAGATCGGACCGTCGTTGGGCCAGGTTCCGAGAAGGCCGGGCTTTCCCGCCACGCCGTCGGCGGTCAGGCCGATGGCGAGCGCATAGCTGACCGAGTTGTTGTAGCGGCGGATGATGTAGTGGTTCGGCAGAGCCAGGAAGGCCGGACCCCGCGCGCCCTGGGGCAGCAGGATGATCCCGTTCTCGGCCGCTTCCTCCAAGGTTGGGGCGCCGCCCCGCGCGAGGGTGACGCCGCGCCGGGTCCAGTCGCTCCACGGGCGGCCATCGGCCTCGGCCAGGGCATAGTCGAAGTTGGCCGGCAGCTGGATTTCGTAACCCCAGGCCTGGCCGCGTTTCCAGCCGGCCTGGGCCAGAAGGTTGGCCGCGGAGGCGAGGGCGTCGGCGTCCGAGCCCCAGATGTCGACATGGCCGTCGCCGTTCTGGTCGACACCAAGACGCAGATAGTTGTCGGGCATGAACTGTGTCTGGCCCATGGCCCCGGCCCAGCTGCCGAGCAGGCCGGAGCGCTCGCGGCGGCCATCGACGACGATGTCGAGGGCGTTCTTCAGCTGGTCCTCGGCCCAGTCGCGGCGGCGACCGTCGAAGGCGAGGGTGGCGAGCGAACGGATAACGTCCTTGTCGCCCTGGACCTCGCCGAAGCTGGATTCATTGCCCCAGATGGAGACGAGGATTTCCGCCGGCACGCCGAAACGCTGGGTCACGGCCCAAGGCACGGCGTCGATGCGGCGACGGGCCTCGGCGATACGCGCGGCCGACGCCGCGTTGGCGATATAGGCCCCGGCGGGGCGGCTGAACTCCGGCTGGCTGCTGTCCAGACGAATGACCTCCGGGTCGGGCGTCAGATTGGCCAGTTGCTGTTCATAGAGGGCGCGGCGGGCGCCGCCCTTGCGCGACAGGAAGCCCTGTTTCCAGCCCTCGAACCCGGCCTGATCCGGGGTCGCGCGCGGCGGGGTCGGCACGACAGGGGCCGGCGCGACCGGCGCGGCGCGGGGCGGCGCCGGGCTGGCGATGACCGGAGGCGCCTCCGGCAGCATCGGCGCGCAGGCCGAGACGGCGGCAATCAGGACAAGGCGATAGTCGAGGCGCATGAGGCGAAGAGTTCCAGACAGCTCTGATCCGATCAAGAGCCTGCAAATAGCGCGCGAGTATGGCGAAGCGTTGCGGCGAAAGGGTGAATGCGATCTCCACCGTGTTCGATTCCTCGATCTTAGGAAATGTGCGACATTCTGTCCTCGCTCTCGGACACGGCCTGGTGGCGGAGGGGCGACGCGACGGGTGTGCAAGCCCGTGAACCCTCCGTTCAACTCGGAGGCCAGGCCTCCAAGCACTTTTTGGTGCGCTAACGCGAGCGACGCGGTCGCTCGCTGCTTGAGCGCGAATTCCCTCATATCTTTCGGACGCGCTACAGGTGAGGACATGCCCACCGCTGCCGAGATCATCGCCCTGCTGGACCTCAAGCCCCATCCCGAGGGGGGGCACTATCGCGAGACCTTCCGCGATCCGCATGAGATCGGCGGGCGGTCGGCCGGGACGGCGATCTATTTCCTGCTGGCCGAGGGCGAGGCGTCGCACTGGCACCGCGTCGACGCGGCAGAAATCTGGCATTTTCACGCCGGCGCGCCGCTCGAGCTCAGGATCGCCGATCCGGCCGAACGGCGCATGGTATTGGGCCCGGACCTGAGGGCGGGTGAGCGGCCGCAGGGCGTCGTGCCGACGGGCGCCTGGCAGGCGGCGAGGAGCCTCGGCGCCTGGACGCTGGTCAGCTGCACCGTCGCGCCGGGGTTTGACTTCATCGGCTTTGAGATGGCTTCTGAGGGCTGGGAGCCGGAGCTGGGAGAGGTGTGATGGCGGAGCTCAAGACCAAATTCACGGCTGCATCGGTCGAGGATTTCATCGCCCAGGTCGAAAATCCGAGGCGGCGCGACGACGCGAAGGTCGTGGCGGCGCTGATGGCGAAGATCTCGGGCGAGCCGGCGACAATGTGGGGGCCGTCGATCATCGGCTTCGGCCGCTATCACTACCGATACGCCAGCGGGCATGAGGGCGATGCGCCGGTGGTGGGGTTCTCGCCGAGAAAGGCGAACCTGGTGCTGTATTTCGCCGGCGACGAGCCTGGCTACAGCGAGCGGCTAGCCCGGCTCGGCAAGCACAAGGCCAGCAAGGCCTGCGTCTATGTGAACCGGCTGTCCGATCTGGATCCGGACGTCCTGCGCGAGATGATCCAGGTCACGATCGACACGACCAGGGCGCGCTATCTGGGCTAGGCCGCCATGCGGAAGTCGTCGTAGCAGGTGTCGGCGGCGCGGGCCTCGTCCCACAGGGCGTCTTCGTCCGAGTAGCGGGCGCTGGCGCGGGCGTCGATGACATCGACCACCTGTTCCTCCAGCCGGTCCCAGATCACGGCCAGGTCGCCGCAGCCGTCGGCCTCGCAGGGGACGATCAGGTAACGGGAGGTGTTGATTTGCGTCTGGGGAGCGGATGCGCGGGCCATGGGTGTCTCCGGTCAGTGTGTGCTTGCCGATGAGTCTGAGATAGGACAGAGTTACGTCAGTTTCGGACGTATCATTTCTGAGGCGACGCGTGCGACACGACAAGGCGGTCCTGGTCATCGAACTGGCGCGGCGCATGGCGGCTTCGGCCGAAGGGCTGACGCTGGACGAAATAGCGCACGAATCGCGGGTTGGCCGACGCACGGCCGAGCGGATACGGGACGCGGTGATCCTGCTCTTTCCGTCGGTGGAGGAGGTGTCGGACCCGCCGACCAAGCGCTGGCGCATTCGCGGCGGCTTGTCGGCCTTCGAACAGGCCCCGACGGCGACCGAACTGCTGGAACTGTCCAAGGCGGCGCAGGGACTGAGGACCGCAGGCGAGGCCGGGCGGGCGGCGGCGCTCGAGGGGCTGGAACGCAAGCTCAAGTCGGCGATGCGGTCGACGACCCTGAACCGGCTGGCGCCCGACCTGGAAGCCTTGGTGCGAGCCGAAACGATCGCCGTACAGGCGGGGCCCAGGCCGAACGCGGACGAGGCCATGCTGGCGGCCATCCGGGGCGCGGTGCTGGCGCAATCGCCGCTGGGCTTCACCTACTCACGGCCGGGTGCGGAAGCGCGGCGGCGCAGCGTGGCGCCCTGTGGCGTCATGTTCGGGCGCGCCAATTATCTGGTCGCGGCGGACCGGGACAGCGGGAGGGTGCAGACCTTCCGCCTCGACCGGATGAGCGCGGTGGAGGCCTTGGCCGGGTTCGCCCCGCCGCCGCCGGAATTCGACCTGTCGGTCTTCGCCAGCCAGTCGTTCGGAATCTATCAGGATGAGATCGAGGACGTGGTCCTGCGCGTCTCGCCCGAAGGGGCGGCCGAGGCGCGCGGCTGGCGCTGGCACCCGACCCAGACGCTGGAGGATCAGGCGGACGGATCGGTCATCGTGCGGTTCCGGGCCTCGGGCATGCGGGAACTGGCCTGGCATCTGTTCACCTGGGGCGAACAGGTGAAGATCCTGGCGCCTCAGCGGCTGAAGGCTGTGATGGCCGGGGAACTGGCGGCGGCGCAGCGGGCGTTGGACAGTGCGTCCTAGAGCATGATCGTTTCTGGTGGGCCCGCTTTGCGGGCCTGACATGAAACGTGAATCATCCTCTCGCCATGATCTGGAGCCCGATTCACGGTCTCAGCGGACTCGCGAAGCGAGTACTCCTCGGCCGATCAGTCTAGGCCGCCGCGAACGGGTAGGGGCTGACCGATTTCGACCAGTCGTCGACGCGTAGCGCCCGGTCCACCGGCGGGGCGGCGCGTTCGGCGCAGGGATGTCGATGACACAGGCGGCAGGCCGGGCCGATCGGGGTGACCTCCGGCGCGGTCAGGTCGAGGCCGCGGGCATAGATGAGCCGATGTGCGTCCTTCAGCTCGCAGCCCAGGCCGATGGCCAGGTCGTGGGGCTCGCCGTAGCCGTCGTGTCCCTGGCGATCGACGGTGCGGGCCAGGGTGAACCAGCGCTGGCCGGGTTCAGTGTTCTGGGGGGGCGTCTCGATGATCTGGGTGACGAGGCGGCCGGGCGTGCGGAAGGCCGAATGCAGCCGCCAGCGCGGGCAGGCGCCGCCGAAGCGGGCGAAGGGGAAGGCGCCCGAGGCATAGCGTTTGGAGACATTCCCCGCCTGATCCACCCGCATCAGGAAGAAGGGCACGCCGCGCGCGGAGGGGCGCGACAGGGTCGTCAGCCGGTGGGCGACCTGTTCGAACGACGTGCCGAACCGGGTCTGGAGCCGCGCGATGTCGTAGCCGGTCGCCTCGGCCATCCGCTGGAAGGCGGCGTAGGGCATCAGGATGGCGGCGGCGAAGGTGTTGGTCAGCGAAACCTTGAGCAGGGCGCGTGTGATGTCGTCCGGCGGCCGGGCGGCGTCGGCCAGGGCCGACAGCTCGGCCTCGTGTTCGGACAGGGCCAGTTGATAGGCGGTGGCGAAGGCGCGGGACGACGGATCGAGCGTCTCGGATAACAGCAGGCGCCGGCGGTGCGGGTCGAAGCGGCGGGTCCATTCGACCATGACCTCGGCGGGCATAACCCGGACTGACAGATTATGGCGGCTCTGAAGGCGCGCGCGCGCGAGGGCCTCGAATCCGTCGCCGGTCTGGTTGGGGTCCAGCGCCGCATGCAGGGCCTCGCCCAGGGCATCGAGATCGGGAAAATGGTTGGCGCGTGACTGGATATGGTCGCGCACCCAGTCGGCCGGGGAGGGGCCGATTGCAGACTCGCCGCCGTCGATCAGGGCGGCGCGGGACCGGTCGCGCTGTTCGGCGAAGGCGCGGTACAGGCGCAGCAAGGCCTCGACGGCGCCGGGCGCGTCGTCGGCCAGCAGCAGTAGCTCGTGACGGGGAACCTCGAGGCCCTGAAACAGGGGGTCGGCCAAGACTTCCGATAATTCGGCCTCACCAGCCGCGCCGGACTGGCCCAGCTGGCGCAGGTCGACGTCATAGGTCTGGGCCAGCCGCAGCAGGAGCTGTGCAGAGACCGGGCGCTGGTTGCGCTCGATGTGATTCAGATAGCTGGGCGAGACGCCTAGGTCGCCGGCCATGGCCGTCTGGGTCAGGCCCCGATCGCGCCGCAGCCGCTTCAGGCGGGCGCCGAGGAACAGCTTGCGATCGGCCGTGGTGTCCATCGGTATCTCCTCCGTGCAGCCCGGCGAAGGGGATAATTGTCATGATATGTCATAAATAGCAAGGTCATTATATGACAACATGACACGAACCTGAGGGTCTATTCTGTATAAAAAATGACAGTGCCGTGTTCTCTTAGCTGACCGAACCGGCGCGACGTTCGCCCCGGTCAGATCCTGAGCAGAGCGCCATGACCACCTTCGCCGATCTCGTCTCTTCGCCCAAAGGCCGCTTCGACGGCATCGAGCGCCCCTACACGCCGGAAGACGTCCTGAAGCTGCGCGGTTCGGTGCCGATCACCCACACCCTGGCCGAGCGCGGCGCCAACCGCCTGTGGGAGCTGCTGCACACCGAGCCCTTCATCAACGCCCTGGGCGCCGTCACCGGCAACCAGGCGATGCAGATGGTCCGTGCCGGACTGAAGGCCATCTATCTGTCGGGCTGGCAGGTCGCGGCCGACGCCAACACGGCCGGGGCCATGTACCCGGATCAGTCGCTGTACCCCGCCAACGCTGCGCCGGAATTGTGCCGCCGCATCAACCGCACTCTGCAGCGCGCCGACCAGATCGAGCACGCCGAGGGCGGCGCCAAGCGCGACTGGTTCGCCCCCATCGTAGCCGACGCCGAGGCCGGTTTCGGCGGGCCTTTGAACAGCTTCGAGATCATGAAGGCCTTCATCGAGGCGGGTGCCGCGGGCGTCCATTTCGAGGACCAGCTGGCATCTGAGAAGAAGTGCGGCCACCTGGGCGGCAAGGTCTTGATCCCGACCCAGGCCCATATCCGCAACCTGGTCGCGGCGCGTCTGGCGGCTGACGTCATGGGCACGCCGACGATCACCGTGGCCCGCACCGACGCCGAGAGCGCCCAGTTGATCACCTCGGACATCGATGAGCGCGACCAGCCCTTCATCGACCGCGAGAACCGCACGCCGGAGGGCTTCTTCCGTCTGAAGGAAGGCACGGGGCTGGACCATTGCATCGCGCGCGGCCTGAGCTACGCCAACATCGCCGATCTGCTGTGGTGGGAGACCAGCCACCCGTCGCTGGAGGACGCCAGGAAGTTCGCGGAAGCGGTCCAGAAGGAGCACCCCGGCAAACTGATGGCCTACAACTGCTCGCCCTCCTTCAACTGGAAGGCCAAGCTGGACGACGCCACCATCGCCAAATTCCAGCGCGAGCTTGGGGCGATGGGCTACAAGTTCCAGTTCGTGACCCTAGCCGGCTTCCATGCCCTGAACAACTCGATGTTCGAACTGGCCGACGGCTACCGCGACCGCGGCATGGCGGCCTACTCCGAACTGCAGCAGCGCGAGTTCGCCAACGAGGCGGCAGGCTACACCGCGACCCGTCACCAGCGCGAAGTGGGCACCGGCTACTTCGACACCGTCGCCACCGTCATTTCCAATGGGCAGTCGTCCACGACCGCCATGAAGGAATCCACCGAGACTGCGCAGTTCGTCGCGGCCGAATAATCAAACAGGAGAGACGCATATGGAACCGCTCAGCCGCCCCCAGGCCATTATCGACTTCTGCATGGCGCCCCTCGCGCTGGACTCCGGCGCTGAGGCCGAACGTGAAGTCCGCCGTCGTCTGGAGCACGTCATCAAGACCTACCAGACCAAGCTGGCTGTCGCCTCGGCGCCCACCACGGTCGACTTCAGCCAGATGCCCTCACAGGTGATCAACGAAGCCGCCCACGGCTACGAGTAGAAAGACAGAAGCCGCCGGCACTTCGCAGTGTCGGCGGCTTCCGCGGTGTCGGAAAGCGGTGTTGGCGGTTCACGTCGCCGAATTTTTGCAGTTCAGGCCGCAGCGGATTTTTGCTGACTCTCACCACCGAGTTCCGCCACCAGCGCGAGCAACTCGGCCGCGTCGAACGGCTTGGCCAGGTGGCGGTCGGCGCCGGCCGCCCTTGCCGCAGCGACGTGATCGGGCAGGGCATTGGCCGTCAGCATGACGATCGGCGCGCGGTCCAGGCCCATGGCCGCTTCGTGCAGGCGAATCTCGCGCACGGCCGTCAGGCCGTCCATCACCGGCATCTGCATGTCCATCAGGATGATGTCGAAACCTTGGGCGCGGCAGGCTTGCAGCGCCTCGGCGCCGTTCTCGGCCTGAACCAGATCGATCGCCGCCTGGGACAGGATGAGCTCGACGACCTTGCGATTGGTCGGATGGTCGTCCGCGACGAGCACGCGCAGGCGCTGGTTCGAATGATCCTCGGTCGCGGGCGCAGCCGCCGCCACGGTCGGCTGCGCCGGCGCCTCAGCCATGGTCAGAGGGAGCGTCAGGATGAAGGCCGAGCCGCCACCGGGCTCGCTCTCGCAATCCAGTTCGCCGCCCATCAAGCCCGCCAGCTGACGGCAGATGGCGAGGCCCAGGCCGGTCCCGCCGAAGCGGCGGGTGATGGTGCCGTCGGCCTGTTCGAAACGGGTGAACAGTCGGGCCTTGGCGGCGGCGTCGAAGCCGACGCCGGTGTCCTCGACGGTGAAGCGCATGATCCGCGCGCCGGCCCGGTCCTTGCCGACGCAGGCGGTCAGGCTGACGAAGCCGGTGGTGGTGAACTTTACCGCATTGGAGACGAGATTGGTCAGGACCTGCTTCACGCGCACGACGTCGCCGCGCACCCAGACGGCGGCCTTCGGCTCGATCTCGACGAAAAATTGCAGGCCCTTGTCGGTGGCCGGTTCTCTGTAGAGATGGGCGGCGTCGTTGACGGCGCGGGTCAGGTCGAAGATCTCGTCGGCGATCTCCAGACGGCCGGATTCGACGCGGGCGAGGTCCAGTATGTCGCTCAACAGGGTCTGGAGCGTGTGTCCCGACGACTGGATCAGATCCAGCATCTCGCGCTGTTCGGGGGCCAGGCTTGTGCGAGCCAGCGCCTGGGTCAGGCCGATGACCCCGTTCAGGGGCGTCCGGATCTCGTGGCTCATGTTCGCCAGGAACTCGGACTTCGCCCTGTTGGCCGCCTCCGCCGCATCCCGCGCCTCGGCCAGCGACTTGGCGTCGCGCTTCAGGTCGGTGATATCATTGACGACGGTGACGATGCCCCCGTTCGAGGTGCGGCGGTCCTGGACGCGCAGCCAGCGGTCGCCCGCGATCTTTTGCTCCAAGGTGTTCGACAGGTGCCGGCGGGACGCGAGGCGATCCTCGATCCATTGCTGTTCGCGACCGAAAGCATCTTCGTAAAGTCCTTGCTTGAGACCCCTCTGGAGCAGGTCGCGGAAGCTGACGCCGACGGCGAGGGCATTGGCGACCTCGGGATTTACCTCCGCGTAGCGTGCGTTCCAGATCAGCAGGCGGTCGTCGGCGTTGTAGAACCCCAGACCGTCCGGCATGGTGTCTATGGCTTCCCGAAGATGGTTCAGCACGGTGGAGCGGCGGCACAGGTCCAGGCTCGTCACGATCGAAGCGATAATGACCACCAGGGTGGCCCCGGCGACGACCCAGAGCAGCAGGCCCGATTGCGAGATCAGGCTGGGGGACAGGACCGAAGACGGATCGGGAACGATGGTCATCGCCGCCATGGCGCCGAAATGCAGGGTGACGACGCTCAGCACCGCGAAGGCCGCATTCGCGGGGATGCGCCACCAGCCGTCTCGCTTGACCCACAAGGCGGTGCAGAGCGAGAGCAGGATGCTGAGGCCGACGGCCGCGGCCGCGGTGCCCAGGTCCCAGGAGAGCGTGGCCCCTTGAATACGCATGGCGGACGTGCCGATGAAATGCATCGACGCTACGCTCGAGGCCGCGAGCATCGCGAACAGCGCGCGCGTCAGGCGAGAGCCGCCGTTCAGGGCGACGGCGACGCCGAGAACCATTCCGGCGATGACGATGCCCAGCGACAGCAGGGTCTCGCCCGCAGCATAGCGGATCAGGGCGTCGGACCGGTAGCCGAGCATGGCCAGGAAATGGGTCGCCCAGACTGCCAGGCCGCCGACCAGGCCGGCGACAGCGCCGTAGGCCACCCTCATGCGCGCGGCGCTGTGGCGGGCCCTGCCTATCATGGCGATGCAAGTGGCCATACCGATCGCGCAGACGGTCGCGGCCAGCAGCGTCAGCCGCCAGTCATGCTGGACCACCAGGCAGTTCACTATCCAGTTCAAAGGCGCCCATTCCCCGACGTTCGCGATCACTCTGAACCGCAGAGGTAAAAAAACGGGTGTATGATCAAGCGGGATGGCGGGCTCGAATCCGCTCGCCTTACCGGGCTGTCCCGTTCTAGGAAAAAGAGGAAGACGCCGGAGGCCCGCGCGTCGGACGGGAGGCGCGACGACACCATGCCGTTCGACGAGTCTCCGTCCCCCGTCGCCCCGCTCGCCACCTCCCGGCTGTGGACCAACGGCGCTATCGGCGGCGTCGCCATCATCATTATGCTGGCCTTAGCGGCCGCGCGGCCGGACGCGGCCGCCTGGTTGCTCGCTGGCGCCGGCGTCATCGGTTTCACGACGCTGATGGGCCTCAGAGGGGCGCGCAAGGTCGCGAAAGAGACTTCTGCGGTCGCCGTCGGGGCGAGCCTTTCGGCGCCCGAAAATGCCGGCCTGCTGGACAGCGTGTTCGAGGCTCTGGACGACCCCGTCATGATCGTCAGCGGCGGGGAGGCGGACGACATTGCCGGCCGGCGCATCGTGCTCGCCAATCGCGCCGCGCGTGAAGTGCTGCGCATCCAGCGAGAAGGCGCCCTGCTGGTGTCAGCGATGCGCGACCCGAACGTACTCGAGGCGGTGGACGAAGCCCTGTTCGGCGGCGTGAGCCGGACGACGGACTACAACGCCGCCGGCGCCCGGACGCGGCACTGGAAAGCCTGGGTGCGCCCGCTGCCTTCACCGGACGGCATGACCATGGCTCTGCTGGGCCTGCGAGACGAGACGGACGTGCGGCGCATGGAGTTGATGCGTGTCGACTTCCTCGCCAACGCCAGCCACGAACTCCGCACGCCATTGGCTTCGCTGAGCGGCTTTATCGAAACGCTGAAGGGACACGCCAGGGACGACCCGAAGGCGCGGGACAAGTTCCTCGACATCATGGCGGCCCAGGCAGACCGGATGGGACGGTTGGTCGCCGACCTGCTGTCGTTGAGCAGGATCGAACTGAACGAGCACATCCCGCCATCGGGGAAGGTCGATCTGCCCCGCGCGGCCTCGGACGTGGTCGACGCCATCAGCGTGCTGTCGCAGGAGAAGGGCGTCACCGTCCTGCTGGATGTGGAGCCAGGCGACGCGCGGATCACCGGCGACCGCGACGAGATCGTTCAGGTCATCCAGAACCTGACGGACAACGCGATCAAATACTCCCTGGTCGGCGGCACGGTGGACCTGACGGTGCGGCACGGGCTGGACATCGAGGCCGCCGCGGCATCGCGCGTGCCCGGGGCGACCCGCCTGTCATTGCTGACGCCCGACCGCGAGGCCGGGGCGCGCTATGTGGTGGTGACGGTGCGCGACTACGGGCCGGGAATGGCGCGTGAGCATCTGCCGCGGCTGACCGAGCGGTTCTATCGCGTCGAGGGCCAGAAGAGCGGGGAGCGTCCGGGGACGGGCCTGGGGCTGGCGATCGTCAAGCACATTGTCAACCGACACCGCGGCGGGATGACGGTGGAAAGCGCCCCGGGCGAAGGATCTTTGTTCAATGTCTATTTTCCGATGGCGACCGCGTCGAGGAGCATATCGGAGCCGGCCTGACCGTCGAAGAACGGCGATCGTTTACGACGTTGCAGAACTGTCATCCAGCCGTCTTAATCCGCTGACCATCCAAGGGCAGGTTCCGCGCCTGGACGGGCCGGATTTCCGCGCACGCTCTGATTCTGGCGTGCGCGCTCGCGGGACCTGATGATCTGGCTTGTGATTCCTCTCGTGGCGGTGTTCGCCGTGCTCGCCTATCTGGCCGGGCGCGGCGTGGCGCAGCGTCGCGCCGCGGCGCTGCGCGGCGGGCAGAAGGCGCACTCGCGGCCTGAGCAGCACGGCTATTACGCCATGATCTGGGTCGCCGTGCCCGCGCTGGTCGTTACCATTCTGGCGGGGGTCTTTTCCGGTCCTGTGGCCCACAACCTTCTGGCAGCAGATGCACCGGCCTCGGTGCAGGCGCTGGAGCCCTTCCGCCGCGAGGCCTTTTTCAATGACGCGCGGCTGACGGGGGAGGGGCAGCGCGCCTTTCAGGTCTGGTCGGGTGACCCGGGCGAAGCCCTGACGGCGGAAGCGGCCCGCTCTGCCCGCCTGCACCAGACCCTGACCTGGGGCGGCGTCCTCGCCGCAATCCTGGCGGCGGTGATGGGCGGCCTGTTCGCCTGGAGCCAGGTCCGGCCGACCCTGCGGGCGCGGAACCGGGTCGAGGGCTGGATCGGCGGCCTGCTGTTCGCCTGTTCCGCCGTGGCCATCCTGACCACTGTCGGCATCGTCTTCTCCCTGTTGTGGGACAGCCTGCGCTTCTTCCAGGCCGTGCCTGTGACGGAGTTCCTGTTCGGCACCCAGTGGAGCCCGCAGATCGCCATCCGCGCCGATCAGGTCGGGTCGTCGGGCGCTTTCGGGGCCGTGCCCCTGTTCGCCGGCACTTTCCTTATCATGATCATCGCCATGATCGTGGCCGCGCCGGTCGGTCTGTTCTCGGCCATCTATTTGTCTGAATACGCCAGCGCCCTGTCGCGCGGGATCGTCAAACCGGTGCTGGAGATCCTCGCGGGCGTGCCGACGGTGGTCTACGGCTTCTTCGCCGCCCTGACGGTGGGCCCGGCGTTCCGCGAGTTCTTCAACGGCCTCGGCGCGATGATGGTCGGCGGACCTCTGGACGGCATCGGGCAGTACCTGATGCTGGTCCAGAACCAGATGGCCCTGGTGGCCGGGGCGGTCATGGGGATCATGCTGATCCCGTTCGTCTCGTCCCTGTCCGACGACATCATCAACGCCGTGCCCCAGTCCCTGCGCGACGGTTCCTATGCGATGGGCGCGACCAAGTCCGAGACGGTGAAGCGGGTGCTTCTGCCGGCCGCCCTGCCAGGCATCGCCGGCGCCCTGTTGCTGGCCATGTCGCGGGCAATCGGCGAGACCATGATCGTGACCATGGCGGCGGGTCTTGCGGCGAACCTGACGCTGAACCCGCTCGACACGGTGACCACGGTCACGGTCCAGATCGTCACCCTGTTGACCGGCGACCAAGAGTTCGACAGCCCGAAGACGCTCGCCGCGTTCGGCCTCGGACTGACCCTGTTCCTCGTCACCCTGCTGCTGAACATCGTCGCCCAGCGGATCGTCCAGACCTATCGGGAACAGTATGACTGAGACCGGCGCAGACAAAATGTGGGCGCGTCTGGCCGCCGAGGATCCCGCGCGCGCGGCGCGACTGCAGCGCGGGCTTAAGAAGCGCTATGCCCGCGAGGGACGATTCAAGCTGTACGGCATCCTGGCGGTCTCCGTGGCCATCGGCTTCCTGCTGCTGCTCCTGGGCCGGATCATCGAGCAAGGGCACACAGCCTTCTACGCCAACCAGATGACGGTGCAGGTCTATATGGATCCGGCCCGGATCGATCGCACCTATCCTCAGGGCACCAATTTTCAGCAGATGGTGGCGCAGCAACAACTGGCCCGCCTCGGCGAAACGGACGACGCGCAGGGCACGAAAGCGACGGCCTATCGCTTGCTTATCTCCTCGGAGCTGAAGTTCCGCGCCGCCGATCTGATCCGCAACGACCCGTCGCTGATCGGCCGGACGGTGGAGATCACCGCCCCCGTATCGGATGAGGCGGACCTCTATTACAAGGGCGAGATCACCCGCGAGACGGCCGCCGATCAACGCCGCGTCAGCGACGAGCAGATGGCCTGGCTGGACGGGCTGAAGCGCGACGGGCACGTCTCGACGACCTTCAACGCCCAGCTGTTCACGAACGGCGATTCGACCGAGCCGGAGTTGGCCGGGGTGTTCGGCGCGGTGGTCGGTTCGGCCCTGATGCTGCTGGTCACCGCCCTGATCGCCATTCCACTGGGCGTCGGCGCCGCCGTCTATCTGGAGGAGTTCTCCCGCAAAGGCCGGATCACCGACCTGATCGAGGTCAACATCAACAATCTCGCGGCCGTGCCGTCGATCGTCTACGGCCTCCTGGGCGTAGCTCTGTTCATCAACTGGATGCACCTGCCGCGCTCGTCGCCGCTGGTTGGCGGGCTCGTGCTGGCCCTTATGGCGCTGCCGACCATTATTATCGCCACGCGTTCGGCGTTGAAGGCCGTGCCGCCGTCGATTCGCGAGGCGGCCCTGGCCATGGGCGCCAGCCGGACCCAGACGGTGTTCCACCACGTCCTGCCCCTGGCCATGCCGGGCGTAATGACCGGCACCATCATCTCCATGGCTCACGCCCTCGGCGAGACTGCGCCCCTGCTGCTGATCGGCATGGTGAGCTTTGTGCCGGGCATCCCGGGCGCGATCGACGAGCCGGCCGGCGCCCTGCCGTCGCTGGTCTATATCTGGGAGAACGCCTCGGAACGCGCGTTCCACGAGCGGACGGCTGCGGCCATCCTCGTTCTCCTCGCCTTCATGATCGTCATGAACGCCGCCGCGATCCTGCTGCGTCGGCGGTTCGAGCGTCGGTGGTAAGACAATGAAACTTCCCTTCTTCCGTAGCCCTGACGGGCGAGAGGGCGGCGGCTCCGCCGACCCGACCGAGCGCCGTGACGAATCCGTCCTGACGCCCGTACCTGAAGCCGCCGGTGTCATGGCCGGGCGCGTGCCCGAGGTGAAGTCGCCGTCGGCTCCTGCGGGCCCGACCAAGATCGCCGCGCGGGACGTCTCGGTCTTCTACAGCGACAAGCAGGCTCTGTACGACGTCTCGCTGGACGTGCCGGACAAGACGGTCACCGCCCTCATCGGCCCGTCCGGCTGCGGCAAATCAACCTTCCTGCGCACGATGAACCGGATGAACGACACCATCCAGGGCTGCCGCGTGACCGGCAAGATCCTTATGGACGGCCAGGACATCAACGCCCGCTCGGTCGACCCCGTGTTGCTCCGCGCCCAGGTCGGGATGGTGTTCCAGAAGCCGAACCCCTTCCCCAAGACCATCTACGAGAACGTCGCCTACGGCCCCAGGATCCACGGTCTCACGACGTCGAAGTCGGAGCTGGACAGCATCGTTGAAAGCTCGCTGAAGAAGGCGGGCCTGTGGGACGAGGTCGCCGACCGTCTGCACTCGGCCGGTACCGGCCTTTCGGGCGGCCAGCAGCAGCGTCTGGTCATCGCGCGCGCCATCGCGGTGAACCCCGAAGTCATCCTGATGGACGAGCCCTGCTCGGCGCTGGACCCGATCGCCACGGCCCGGATCGAGGAGCTGATCGACGAACTGCGCGAGCGCTACTGCATCGTCATCGTCACCCACTCGATGGCCCAGGCGGCCCGCGTGTCGCAACGCACGGCCTTCTTCCACATGGGTCGTCTCGTCGAGCACGGAAACACCGAGGAAATCTTCACGAATCCCCGCGAACGGCGCACGCTCGACTACATCACGGGACGCTTCGGTTGAACCAGCACACGGTCAAGGCCTACGGCGACGAACTGAATCAGCTGACGGCCGAGGTTGCCCGCATGGGGGGGCTCGCCGAGGCCCAGGTGGCGGATGCGGTCGAGTCGGTCGCGCGTCGCGACATCGCCCTGGCGCGGGCTGTGGTCGAGCGCGACGCCAAGGTCGATGCGATGCACCGCGACATCGAGAAGAAGGCCATCCGCCTGATCGCTTTGCGCCAGCCGGTGGCGTCGGATCTGCGCAAGACCCTGGCGGCGATGAAGCTGTCGGTCGATCTGGAGCGCACCGGCGACCTGGCCAAGAACATCGCCAAGCGCGCCCTGTCGCTGGCCGAGACCGAGCCGATGCAACCCCTGACCCGCTCGATCGAGCGGATGGGCAAGCTGGTGTCGATGCGGCTGCGCGACGTTCTGGACGCCTATACGGCCTCGGAGATCGACCGGGCCATGGCCGTCTGGGCGTCCGATGACGAGGTCGACGAGCATTACAACGCCCTGTTCCGAGAACTGCTGACCTACATGATGGGCGATCCGCGCACGATCAGCGCCTGCACCCATCTGTTGTTCATGGCCAAGAACCTTGAGCGGATCGGGGACCACGCGACCAACATCGCCGAGGTCATCCACTACGAGATCACCGGCGACGAGATGACCGGCGAGCGCCCGCGCTGGACGCCTTCGCCGGGCGACTGGGATGCGGATTCGGGGCACCTGCCCACGCCACCGACGACCTGACGGAGAGACCTGAGTGCAGCCCTATATCCTGGTGATGGAAGACGAGGACGCCCTGGCGACCCTGCTTCAGTACAACCTCGAAAAGGAGGGCTACGACGTCGTCGTCGCCGCCGACGGGGAGGAGGGTCTGGTCCAGATCGACGAGCGTCAGCCGGACCTGGTCTTGCTCGACTGGATGCTGCCCAAGGTCTCGGGCATCGAGGTCTGCCGGCGTCTTCGCGGCCGGCCCGAGACGCGCAACCTGCCGGTCATCATGCTGACCGCGCGAGGCGAAGAATCGGACCGGGTGCGCGGCCTCGACACGGGCGCCGATGATTATCTGACCAAGCCCTTCTCAATGACCGAACTGATCGCGCGGATCCGGGCCGTGTTGCGTCGTATCCGGCCGGGACTGGCCGACGACCGCGTTGGGCACGGCGACATCATCATCGACCGGGTCGCCCATCGCGTGCGTCGCTCGGGCAAGGAGGTCCATCTGGGCCCGACCGAGTTCCGCCTGCTGGACCACTTCATGCGCCACCCGGGCCGGGTCTTTAGCCGCGAACAGCTGCTGGACGCCGTCTGGGGCTCCGACGTCTATGTCGAGGCCCGCACCGTGGACGTCCACGTCGGCCGACTGCGCAAGGCCCTGAATGTCGAGGACAGCGCCAACCCGATCCGCACGGTGCGGTCGGCGGGCTATTCGCTGGATCTCGAAGGCTGAGCCTTCGCTGATCCCCGCGTGATCAGCACCCCGAAAGCCGCCGCCAGCGGGAACATCAGGACACCGTAGACGGCCGCCGGCAGCGACATGTCGATGTTTCCCAGCACCGACTGGGCGATGACGATGGCCAGGGTAGCGTTGTGCAGCCCGACCTCGAAAGCGCTGGCGATCGACTGTGGCCGGTCGATTTTGAGCAGGCGGGGGATCAGGAATCCGATCCCCAGACTAATCAGGCAGAAGGTCACGACGACGCCGGCCAGGGCAGCGAGATTGGCCGTCAGCACGTCGAGTTGAGCCGACACGGAGCCGATGATGACCAGGGTCAGGATGATCACCGAGGCGATCCGCACGGGCCTGTCCATGGCCGCCGCGAAGCCGGGCCTCAGCGCGCGCACCAGCATGCCCAGCGCCACCGGCGCCAGCACGATCATGAACACCTCGATCGTCTTGGCCAGCTGAAGTCCCACCTGGCCGCCGCCGGGCTGGAAATAGCCGAGCGACAGATTGACCACGATCGGCAGGGTGATCACCGCCACGACCGAGTTGATGGCGGTCAAGCTGATGTTCAGCGCCACATCGCCCCGGAACAGGTGGCTGTAGAGGTTCGCCGTCGTCCCGCCCGGCGACGCCGCCAGCAGCATCATGCCCACAGCCAGCACCGGCGGCAGCCGGAACAGCAGCACCAGGCCGAAGCAGACCAGCGGGAGGAGAATCAGCTGGCAGGCCAGGGCGATGGACACCGCCTTCGGCTGTCTCCCGATCCGGACGAAATCACCGGTCGTGAGGCTGAGCCCCAAGCCGAACATGATGATCCCCAGCGCGACCGGCAGACCGATGACGGTGATGGCTGAACCCATGAGCGTGTTCCCCCGACGCGGTTTTGCGCCTTTTGGGGGTCAGCGTGTCACGTGATGCCCGGAGCACCAAGCCACGGCGCAGCGTATCGAACGACGCCCGCGCCGGCCCTGAGTCTTTCCTCCGCCCCCGAAACCGCTACGGTCCCGGCCTCAGTCTTAAGGGAGTCTCGCCCATGCGCCGCCGTACCTTCCTGTCGACCCTGCCCGCCGGGGCGTTGATGGCGACAGCCGGGACGCCCGCCGCCTCCCGACCTGTCATCCAGGCCCGGCCCGAGAACCCGTTCGTTGGCGTCACCATGGGCGACCGGATCACGGGGGCTCCGTTTGCGGGCCGCTCGACCGTCTGGGGCATGAACGGCGCGGCGGCGACGGCGCATCCGACGGCGACCCTGATCGGGGTCGACACCCTGAGGCGCGGCGGCTCGGCGATCGATGCGGCCATCGCCATCAACGCCGCCCTGGGCTTCCTCGAGCCGACCGCCAACGGCATCGGCGGCGACGCTTTCTGCATGCTGTGGGATCCGGCGCAGCGGAAGGTCGTCGGCTTCAACGGGTCTGGAAACAGTCCCCTCGCGTTGTCGCTTGAGACGGCTCGCAGCCGGGCGGTGGACGGCTACCTGCCGCGCTATGGCGCGGTGACGGTCAATGTGCCGGGCACGGTGGACGCCTGGTGGAGCGCGCACCAGCGCTACGGCAAGCTGCCGTGGAAGGACGTGCTGATCCCGGTCGCCGAACTGTGCGAGCAGGGCGTGCCCATGCCTCAGACCATCGCCTGGTACATGGAGCGCAACATGGCCGGGTTCGACCGGGCCGGGGGCATCGAGGAGAACGACAATCGCAAGGCCGTCTATGCGCCGGGCGGACGGACGCCGCGCGTCGGCGAGGTCTTCGCCAATCCGCACCTCGGTCGCATGCTGAGGCTGATCGCCGAGGGCGGCCGCGACGCCTTTTACGAAGGACCGATTGCCGAACAGATCGAGCGCTATTTCCGGCGCATCGGCGGCTGGATGACGCGGGCGGACCTGGCCGCGCACCGGACCGAATGGGTTCAGCCGATCCGGACCGACTATCGCGGGGTCGATGTCTATGGCCTCGGACCGAACACCCAGGGCCTGTCGACCAACCAGATCCTCAACATCTGCGAGCAGTTCGACCTGAAGGGTATGGGCTTCCAGTCGGCGGCCTCGATCCATCACCAGGCGGAGGCCAAGCGGCTGGCGTTCGAGGATCGGGCCAAATGGTTCGCCGACGACCGGTTCTCGCAGACGCCGGTCGAATGGCTGAACTCCAAGCCCTACGCCGCCGAACGGGCACGGCTGATCCGGCCGGACCGGATTATGGACCGCGCCTTTCCGGGCGATGCGCCGACCCAAGGCGACACGACCTATTTCAGCGTCGCCGACAAGGACGGGATGATGGTCAGCTGGATCCAGTCCAACTATCGCGGCATGGGCTCGGGGCTGGCGCCCGACGATGGCGAACGCCCGCTGGGCTTCATGTTCCAGGACCGGGGCGAGCTGTTCGCCCTGACCGACGGCCATCCGAACGTCTACGCGCCGGGCAAGCGGCCCTTCCACACCATCATTCCCGGCTTTGCCTGCAAGGACGGGGAGCCGTGGATGGCGTTCGGCGTGATGGGCGGCGGCATGCAGCCCCAGGGCCAGGCCCAGATCATCATCAACATGGTCGACTATGGCCTCGACCCGCAGGAGGCCGGGGACAGCCCGCGCTGGCAGCATGAGGGCTCATCCGAGCCGACAGGCCAGGCCGCCGAGGGCGTCGGAATCCTGCATCTGGAAAACGGCGTGCCGCAGGCGACGCGCGCCGGTCTGGAACAGCGTGGGTGGGTCCTCGGCCCGACCGACGGCGGCTTCGGCGGCTATCAGAACGTGGTGCGTCAGGACAACGGCGAAGGCCGCTGGACCTATGGCGCGGCGACTGAAATGCGCAAGGACGGGATCGCCCTGGCCTATTGAGCCTGGGCCTCCGCCGCCTCAGGGGCGAGCTTGTAGAGCGTGCCGCAGTATTCGCAGGTGACGTGGATCTTGCCGTCGGGCTCGACCATGTCGGTGCGTTCCTCCGGGCCGAAGGAGGCGAGGACGCCGGCGATGCGCTCGGCCGAACAGCGGCACTGGGCCTTCAGAGCGCGGGCGTCTTCCAGCCGCACGCCGTCCTCGTGGAACAGGCGGAACAGCAGGGTCTCGGGCGTGATGGTCGGATCGACCAGTTCGTCGTCGGCAAGCGTCTGGAACAGGGCGCGGGTGCGGTCCCAGACCTCCTCGGTCGAGCCGCGCGCATCGTCGGCGGCGATCAGCTGGATCAGGGCGCCGCCCGCGCGCCACGTCGTGCCGGTCTCGTCGGTGACGGAGCCGACGGCGAGGCGGACCTTGGTCGGGATCTGCTCGGACTGGACGAAATAGTGTTCGGCGGCCAGCGACAGGCTCTCGCCTTCAATCGGCGTGATGCCCTGGGTGCGTTCGAAGTCGGGTCCACGATCCAAGGTCATGACGAAGACGCCCTGGCCCAGCAGGGTGCGGGCGCCGGGGCGCGAGAAACCGCTGGATGCGGCGGCGACCTCGTCCTCGTCGAAGCGGCAGTAGCCGCGCAGGTGACCGTCAGTGTCGTAATCGGCGACGACATAGCGGACCGGACCGTCGCCCTGGGCCTGGACGATCAGCCGGCCTTCGAACTTCAGCGCCGAGCCGACCAAGGCGGCCAGCGCGCTGGCCTCGCCCAGCAGGGCGGCGACCGGCTCGGGATAGGCGTGGGCCGACAGGATCTTGTCGATGGCGTCTCCGAGACGGACCAGGCGGCCGCGCACAGGCCAGCCCTCGATCTGGAAGGCGGCGGCGAGGTCGTCGGTCGGCGCGGAAACGGCGGCAGGCTCGTGATCGGTCACGGCGGATCCTTGGGCGGTGAGAAATGTCGAGAACGGTGCAAGATAGGAGAGGCGAGGGCGGTTGGTAAGGGCGACCGCCAGTCGTCTGGCGCGGCTGCGTTCGCGTGCTATCTGTCGCAACCGGGCGCACGCCCCGCCCGTTCTTGCATGCCGACACCGACGAAAGCCCGATCATGCCCGCCAAGCCGAACCTGAAACCCCTCGATCAGCAGGCCATCATAATCACCGGCGCCACCTCAGGGATCGGCCTGTCCACCGCGCGCCGGGCGGCGAAGGCGGGTGCCTGTGTCTTCCTGATCGCGCGCGGCGAGAATGACCTGAAGGCGCTGGTCGAGGAACTGCAGCAGGAGGGTGCGCGGGTCGCCTATGCGGTCGCTGACGTCGCCGACTATGAAGCCCTGGCCGAGGCGGCGGACAAGTGCCGGCGGCTGTTCGGCGGCTTCGACACCTGGGTCAACAACGCCGGCGTGTCGATCTACGGCCCCATCCGCGAGACGACGCTGGAAGATCAGCACCAGTTGTTCGAGACCAACTACTGGGGCGTCGTGAACGGGTCGCTGATCGCCGCAGAGCATCTGAGGGCGCAGCCCGACGGCGGGACGATCGTCAACGTCGGCTCGGTTCTGGGCGACGCCCCCATGCCGGTGCAGGGCGTCTATTCGGCGTCCAAACATGCGGTGAAGGGTTTCACCAACGCCTTCCGCATGGAGTTGATGCGCGAAGGGTCGCCGGTCGCCGTCAGTCTGGTCAAGCCGGCGGCGGTGGATACGCCCTATCCGAAGCACGCCCGAAACCTGACGGGCTATGCGGTGCAGAACCCGCAGCCGGTCTATGCGACCCATGTGGTGGCGGACACCGTGCTGTGGTGCGCGACCCATCCGATCCGGGAGATTACCGTCGGCGGAGGAGGGCGCGTGATCGCGTCTTTCTACGCCCTGCTGCCGGGTCTGGCGGAACCACTTTTCGCGCGGTTCGCTCCAGTTGCCATGCGGGACAGGGGTTCCGCCTATCAGCCGTATGACGACGGGCTCTATGACCCGACCGACGACGGCCTCGATGAAGAGGTTCATTATCCCATGGTCCGACAGTTCAGCGCCCTTGCCGAAGTCCGCAAACATCCCGGCATCACCGCAGGATCCTTGGCCCTTGTCGCCACGGCCGCCCTGGTGACCTTTCTGCTCACCCAGCGGACGGGACCGCGCCGGTTCGAGGAGATCCGTGACCGGATAGATCCGCGCGGCTGGATCGACGCCGAGGCCCTGCGTCACCGCTTCGACGACATCTCGCGCGGTCTGACTGAGCGGGCCGGGGAAGTCAGCGAGCGGGTTAGTGATCTGGGCGATGACGCCCGCCACGAGGCCAGGAAGCTCATGAAGCGTGGCCAGCGCGCCATGTCTGACAAGCAGCGCCGGAAGTACGCCCGCGAAGCGCGCCTCTATGCCGAGGAGACCGGCCGTTCGGCGCGTCGCTATGCCGGGGACGCCGGTCGCTACGCCAAGGATCACGCCCGTGAGGGCGGGGCCCTGCTGGCCGTGGCCACGATCGCAGCGGCCATCGGAGCGGCGGCTCTGGAAAGCCGCCGGCCCGACAGCCGGGTGCGGCGGCTGACCGGGCTGTAAGCCCTCTCACAAAGCCGTTGCTGCGAGTGCGAAGGTCGGCGAAAGAGGGGCATGACCGCCGCTCCGACGCTGATTTTCGACTTCGATTCGACCCTTGTGCGCATCGAAACCCTGGAGGCCCTCGCAGATATCTCTCTGGAGGGGCATGGCGATGCCGTGTCGATCAGGGCGCAGGTCGCCTCCCTAACCGATCGCGCCATGACCGGAGATGTCGATTTCGGCGAAGCGCTGAGGGCGCGGCTGGCGATGCTGCCGCTGACGCGGATCCACGTTCTAGCTCTGGCGGACCGGATTCTGGACGAGGGGACGCCTTCAGTGCGGCGGAACCTGCGCTTCTTCAACGAGAACGCGGCCAACATCATCATCCTGTCAGGCGGCTTCCGCGAGATCATCGCGCCCATCGCCGAACGGCTGGGCGTGTCGCCGGATCGGGTCATCTGCAACGACCTGATCTACGACGCCGAAGGTCGTGTCACGGGCGTGGACGACGCCAACCCGCTGTCGCATGAGAATGGCAAGCCTACGGTGATCAAGGCGCTGGGTTTGAAAGGACCGGTCGTCATGGTGGGCGACGGCTGGAACGACGCCGAGGTCAAACTGGGTGGCGCGGCCGACCGGTTCTACGCCTTCACCGAGATCGCCCGTCGCGACAAGGTCGTCGCCGTGGCCGACGGCGAGGCCAAATCCATCGACGAACTTCTGCACGCCGAGGGGCTGGCCGGGCGGTGGTCCTATCCGCGCAGCCGCATCCGCATGCTGCTGCTGGAGAATATCCACCCCGCCGCCGTCGAGCGTCTGGAAGAGGCGGGCTATTCGGTAGAGACGATCAAGGGGGCTCTCGACGAGGCGGACCTGATCGAGAAGATCAAGGGCGTCCACGTTCTGGGCATCCGCTCCAAGACCAATGTGACTGAAGCGGTGCTGGAGGCGGCGGACCGACTGCTGGCCGTCGCGGCCTTCTGTATCGGCACCAACCAGATCGATCTGGACGCAGCGGCCTCCAAGGGCGTGGCGGTGTTCAATGCGCCCTATTCCAACACCCGCAGCGTGGTCGAACTGGCCATCGGCCTGACCATCACCCTGATGCGCGACGTGGTCGACAAGTCGGCGGCCATGCACGAGGGCCGATGGAAAAAGTCGGCCGATGGCTCGCGCGAACTGCGGGGCAAGACCCTGGGCATCGTCGGCTACGGCGCCATCGGATCGCAGCTGTCGGTGCTGGCCGAGGCCCTGGGCATGAGGGTCATCTTCCATGACCTGTCGGAGCGGCTGGCGCTGGGCAATGCGAAGCGGATGCGGTCGCTGGATGCGCTTCTGGCCGAGGCGGACGTGGTCACGCTGCATGTCGACGGGCGGCGCGAGAACGCCAATCTGATCGGCGCGTCCGAGTTCCAGATGATGCGACCGGGGACCCTGTTCCTGAACCTGTCGCGCGGCCATGTCGTCAACGTCGGGGCCCTGGCCCAAGCGATCGGGTCGGGCCGGATCGGCGGTGCGGCGCTCGATGTGTTCCCCGAGGAACCACGCACCAACGCCGATCCGTTCGACAGCCCGCTGATGGGGCTGAAGAACGTCATCCTGACCCCGCACATCGGCGGCTCGACCGAGGAGGCCCAGGAGGCCATCGCCGAGTTCGCGGCCGAACGGCTGCTGGGATACCTGAACCGCGGCGACACGACCTTCTGCGTCAATCTGCCCAACGTGCAGCTGACCGAGGTTTCCGGCGGCCACCGCATCCTGCACATCCACCGGAACCAGCCCGGCGTCATGGCCGAGCTGAACCGAGAGCTGTCGGCGGCCGGGCTCAACATCCTCGGCCAGCATCTGAAGACCGACGAACGCACTGGCTACGTCATCACCGACGTGGACCGCGACTATGACCCGCAGGCGCTCCGTGTCCTGAAGAGTGTGGCCGGAACGCTGCGCTTCCGACTTCTGCACTAGAAGCTTCCCCGGCGGCATCTTGCACTCCCGCAAAACGGGCGCAGACTGTCGTGTAACGGTCGTGCTCAATCGACCGACGGGAGGAAGACCATGTCACGTTATCTCCGCGGCGCAGCCTTGGCTGCGCTGACGCTCGCCGCATCCGCCGCGCTCGCCACTGCCGCCTCGGCCCAGTCCTACGGCCGTTTGGTCGTGCTGGGCGACTCGCTGAGTGACAACGGCAACCTGTACCTTGCATCCGGCGGGACCCAGCCGCCATCGCCGCCCTATTTCCAGGGCCGGTTCTCCAACGGGCGCGTCTTTACGGAACTGCTGGGTTTCAACGCCGCCAACTTCAACGGTGCGGTCACCGGCAGCATCAACCTCGCCTACGGCGGGTCGCGGACCGACAACAACGTCGCCTTCCCGCCCGGCATGCGTCAGCAACTGACGACCTATCTCGGCCGGGGCGGAGCGTTCGGCGCGAATGATCTGGTCAGTGTCCTGGGCGGCGCCAACAACATCTTCCAGGCGCTCCCGACCGCCGGCGTCAGCACCAACCCGGTTGCCGCCATCACCCCGACCCTGGCGGCCGCCGTCGCGGACATGAATTTCCTGGTGAACGACATCGCCGGTCGTGGCGCGGGGACGATTCTCGTGACCAACCTGCCGCGCCTGGGCATCACGCCTCAGTTCCGCACCTCGCCGGCCGCTGCCCTGGCCGACTATGCCGGATCGACCTTCAACAGCAGCCTGCAGACGGCTCTGTTGACGACCGCCGCCGCCCGTCCAGGCACGAACATCATCCTGTTCGATCTGGCCAAGGTCAGTGATCTGCTGGCCTCCAGCCCCGGCCGGTTCGGCCTGAGCAACGTGACCGAGGCCTGCTTCAATGGCGTCACGGTCTGCGCCAACCCTGACTCCTACCTGTATTTTGACGGCGTCCACCCGACAGCGGCCGGACACCGGCTGATCGCCACCCTGTCCGGCGACTACCTCTACTATGGTGACCGGGCCGCTGGTTCGACCATGCAGGGCGAGACCGCCTATCGTCACCGCGAAGACGCCCTGGACGCCGCCGGCGCCCGGATGTCGGGACACGCGCCCTGGACTGCGGGAACCTCGATCTCGATCGGCGCTCTCTATGACCGCTCCGAGACCGACGCGCGCGCTACGGTGGCCTCGGCCAAGTCCGATGGCTACGGCGCCCAGATGACGCTGGAGTCGGGCACCGAGACGATGCGGTTCGGACTGACGGGAAGCTATCGCAACGCCGACGTCAGCGCCGGACCGACCAGCTTCGAACTGCAGACCCTGGCGCTGGACGCCGCTGCGGGCTGGCGGTCGGATGCGATGTTCATCAATGTCGCCGCCGGCTTCGCCAGTGATGACTACAACAATATCGAACGAGTCAGCGCCTTGGCGCCGATTATCCAGACAGCGACCACGCGGGGCTTCAGCTCCGGCGCCCGGTTGCAGGGGGGGATGTGGTTCGATGCGGGCGGGATCGCCATCTCGCCGCGCGTGGCGGTGACCTACGCCAACTCCGACGTCGACGGCTACATCGAGCAGGGGGCGGCGGCCTCCTACCAGTACCGTGACCGCTCGGTCAAAGGCGTCACCGCCGAGGCCGTGCTGCGGGCCGAGGGCGACATGGGCGGCTTCGCCGTCTTCGTCGAGGGCGGCTATCGCGACAGCCTCGACGACAGCTCCGATGCCGTCCGCGTCGGGATCGCGGGCAACCCCGCCCAGGTCCTGTCGCGTCGGTTCGACGACCCGTTCGGCGGTTCGGTCCTGGCCTCTGCCGGGCTGAGCGGGGATCTGGGCCCGCTCGAAGTCGAGATCGGCTATCGCGGCCGCTTCGGCGACCATGCCGACAGCCACATGGGCGGCATTACCCTGACCCTGCCGCTCTAAACGTCCTCCCCCGTCGGGAGGGGACCACGAAGTGGTGGAGGGGGCTGGCTGCAGACACAGCGTCTGGAGTCGGCCCCCTCCGTCACGTCACGAAACCGCTCCGCGCCACCTCCCCCGCTGGGGGAGGATCGCAGGTGCGACGCCCTGTCGCCCCCCGGACGCAACACCCGCGCCCCAAAGTCGCCCCATGAATTGTTGATACGTCCGCTTGCCGAAGCGTGTGCCGGTCCCGGACCCGCGCCCTCTGGCCTCCACTGCTTTCGCAAAAGCGCCACCGAGCCGACGACTTCATGCGCCGACTGTTTCCGACCGCCCGTGCCTTTGTGACCCACTCCGGCCAGACCGTCGCCCTGATCGGGGTCGCTGTTCTGGCCATGGCCATGGCGCCCGCCGAGCGGGAACCCCGCGACCAGATCTTCGCCCTGCCGGAGCGTCCGCCCGTTACCGCCGTGGCCGAGCCCGCCGGGCCGCTGACCCGACCGATGACCTTCGAGGAACCGGTGCGCGGCTTTGCGATCAACTCCCGCTTCGGCATGCGCCGGCTGGGCGGGGAGCCGGGAGCCCGGATGCACAAGGGCGTGGATATCGCCGCGCCTCAGGGCACTTCGGTCTATTCAGCCGCTGAAGGAGAAATCGCCCGAATCGGCCGTCAGCCCGAGGGGTACGGCAACTTCATCGAGATGCGCCACCCGAACGGCATGACGACGATGTACGCCCACCTGTCCCGGATCGATGTCGGATCAGGCGACCGGGTGCTGGCCGGCGAGCGGATCGGTCTCGTCGGTTCGACAGGCTATTCGACCGGCCCGCACCTGCATTTCGAAGTGCGTCGTGGCGGGTCGCAGGTGAACCCGTCCCGTGTCGTCGGTGAGACATTTCAGGTCGTGGTCGCCGACTGATTTCGATGCCGCTTTTCTCGTGACCGGTGCGTAACGGTCGGGACGTCGATTACGGTTCCAATGTAAAGTGTCCTTTGCTACCTCTAGGTCCGTAATCGACCAGGGGATGAATATGGTGGCCTTGACGCTCGAAGGCGTGAGCAAGCGCTACGGCGACTTTCAGGCGGTGAAGGACCTGAGTTTCGAGGTCCGGAAGGGCGCCATCTGCGGCTTCCTGGGCCCCAACGGCGCGGGCAAGACCTCGACCATCCGCATGATCCTGGGGCTTCAGGCAGCCTCCGCGGGCACGATCGACATCCTTGGCGCGTCCGACGGGCGCAAGGTGCGCGACCGGATCGGCTTCCTCCCGGAGGAACGCGGGCTCTACAAGAAGATGACGCCGGTGGAGGCGATCGCCTTCTTCGGCTCGCTGAAGGGGCTGCCGACGCGCGAAGGCAAGCGCCGCGCCCGCGAGATGCTGGAGGCCCAGGGCCTCGGCGCCTCGCAGAAGAAGAAGATGAAGGAGCTGTCCAAGGGGATGGCCCAGAAGGTCCAGCTGATCGCCTCGGTCGTACATCGGCCCGAGTTCGTGATCCTGGACGAGCCGTTCAGCGGGCTCGATCCCGTCAACCAGCAGGGGCTGGAGGCGGTGATCCGCGACCTGGCCGCCAATGGAGCGACCGTCCTGTTCTCCACCCATGTGATGCAGCACGCGGAGCGGCTGTGTGACCAGGTCGTGCTGATGGCGCGGGGCCGCAAGGCCTTCGACGGCACGGTGACCGAGGCGCGGGCGACCTCGCGACGGTTCCTGGAGCTGGAAGGCGAGATCACCCCCGAGGCCGTGGCGGCCCTGCCGGGCGTGACCGGCGTCGAGGTCGTGTCGGACAACGGCGGCGTGAGGGTGCTGAAGGGCGCCCTGGCCAGTGGCGCCGGCGGTCAGGAGGCGCTGAAGACCGCCTTCATCAGCGGCCTGGATGTACGCCGGTTCGAACTGAAGGAACCGACCCTGCATGACGCCTTCATCGACCTGACCGGCGACCATCCCGATCAGGATCAGAGCGTGGCCCGACCTGCCGCCAAATCGGAGGTGAGCCAATGAACCGCATCCTGCTGATCGCCCAGCGCGAGTTCCTCGCCTACGCCAAAACGGTCGGGTTTTGGCTGTCCTTGCTGGCCTTCCCCCTTTTCGCCGTGCTCGGCGGCGCCGTGCCTCTGCTGATGCGCGGCGCCGATCCCGTGCGCGCCGTCGTCCTGATCGAAGAGGGCCCGGCCGCGACCGGCCTGGCCGCCGCTGTGAAGGGCGCTCTGGCCGCCGACGCCGAACGACAGGCGGAACGCGCCCGCGAAGCCGCCGAGAAGGCCGCGGCATCGTCCGGGGCGCCTCCCGGTGCGGCGGAGAGCGCGATCGCCTCCATGACCCGGTCGCGCATTCGGTTTGTCGACGCCCCCGGCGATCTGGCGGGTGCGGAAACCGGCGCGGCCCAGGAGGTCGTGGTGCGGCGCTATCTGACCGACGCGACGCCCAAGGAACAGAGGCTGGACGCCGTCGTCTTCCTGACCCGCACGCCCGAGGGGCCGGCGGCCCGTGTCTGGGCCGCGCGCGCGACCGACGACACGGTCGAGGACTTCGTGCGCCGGGCCCTGCGCGACGAGAACCGCGACACCGTCCTGCGCGAGGCCGGAATCGACGCGGCCGTGGTCGAGCAGGTCGACGCCTTCCGACCCGAGATCAACGTCTTCTCACCGCGTTCGGCGGGGGGAGGGGAGGTGTCGTTCAAGGACCGCCTGCCCGGGATCATCGGCCTGGCCTTCAGCTTCATCCTGTGGTCGCTGATCATCACCGGAGCCTCGATCCTGCTGAACAGCGTGATGGAGGAGAAGTCGAACAAGATCCTCGAGGTCCTGCTGTCGTCGGCCTCGGCGACGGAGATCCTGACCGGCAAGGTACTTGGGGTGGCGATGCTGACCCTGTCGGTGCTGGTCGTCTGGGGCGGGATCGGGGCCGTGGGGCTGATCACGGCGGCGCCGTCCGTCGCGGCGGATGTGGCCTCGGTGCTGATGACCGACGGGCTGATCTTCTACTTCATGGGCTATATCGTCGGCGGCTATCTGATGTACGCGGTGCTGTTCGCGGCCATCGGCGCCTTCTGCGAGACGCCGCGCGACGCCCAGACCCTGATGGGCCCGATCATGATGGTGCTGGTGGTGCCCTTGCTGGTCGTCCAGATGGCCCTGGTGAACCCGGATGCGCCGGCCGTGAAGTTTCTGTCCTGGGTGCCCTTCTTCACGCCCTTCCTGATGAGCGCGCGGGCGCCGTCGGGGCCGCCGCTGATCGAGATCATCGGCACGATGGCGGGGATGTTCGCGGTGGCCCTGCTGATGGTGTGGCTGGCCGGGCGGGCGTTCCGTGCGGGTGCGCTGTCGGACGTGAAGCTGAGCTGGAAGAGCTTCGGCCAGGCGATCAGTGGGGGCGGGCGGTAGAGCGAGAAGTCTCCCTTCCCCGAAGGGGTGGGGGCGTCGCGTAGCGACGGGGTGGGGGCGGCAGGGCGATCCAGACAGAGGCCCGGGGAGTTTTGCCTTGCCGCCCCCACCCGGTCTCCGCTGCGCTCCGACCACCCTCCCCATAAGGGGAGAGAGAAGATCAAGCTGGAATCAAAAAGGCCGCCCCGGTTTCCCGGGACGGCCTTTGAAATCTTGAACTCCGGTCGCGGCCTTAGGCGCGCGGTACCCGGGGCTTCGGAGGCGGCAGCAGGCCTTCGCGCTGCATGCGCTTGCGGGCCAGTTTGCGGGCGCGACGAACGGCCTCGGCCTTCTGGCGGGCGCGCTTCTCCGAGGGCTTCTCGTAGTGCACGTGGCGCTTCATTTCACGGAAGCTGCCTTCGCGTTGCATCTTCTTCTTGAGGGCTTTGAGCGCTTGATCGACGTTATTATCGCGAACGAAAATCTGTACCAGGTTGAACTCTCCTTTGGCTGCCCGCCGCGTCCTTGAGAGGCGGGCAGACAAATAAAAACGGTTCTCGCGGGCGACAGCCCGGCGAGCGAAGGCTTGCGGATACACCAAGCCCCGCCCTCTGTCCAGATCGTCGCGGCGCTTCCGTGACGCTCGCGATCCCGCTGGGACAGGCGTATCATGGACAGATGACCGATACCCCGCAGCTGTCGAATGCGCCCGAAGGCGACTGGGCCGATCGGATGGAGCAGTCGGTGCTTGATTCGGCGCTGGGTCTGGCTCCGCGGCTGGGCTGGAACGGGCGGATGGTGCGTGCGGCCTGCGAGGCGCAGGGCTTGAGCGAAGGCGATCAGGAGCTGCTGCTGCCCAACGGCGCGCGCGATCTGGCGGTTCTCCTGTGGCGACGGCACGACGATGAGGCCCTGGCGGTGCTGGGTGATCCCGCCTTGCTGAAGATCCGCGAGCGAATCGCCCGGGCCCTGGAAACGCGGCTGGAGGTCGCGATGGCGCATCCGGAAGCCGAGAAGCGGGCGGCGGGCTTCATGGCCCTGCCGACCAATGCCGACCTGGTGCTGAGCCTGACCTGGGCGACGGCGGACCGGCTGTGGCGCTGGGCCGGAGATACGGCGACCGACTGGAACCACTATTCGAAGCGGACGATCCTGTCGGGCATCCTGGTCCCGGCGATGACGCTGCGGCTGTTCGACGGCAAGGATGCGGCCGACGCCTTCGTGGCGGCGCGGATCGAGAACGTCATGGCCTTCGAGAAGTGGAAGGCGGGCAAGGACTTTGACGCGCCGGTGCGGCGGGTCACCGAGATGCTGAGCCGGTTGCGGTATCCCACACGCGTTTGATCCTCTCCCGGTGGGAGAGGGCTTGAGGCTCGCAGAGCGAAGCGATGCGTCTTCAGCCGAAAGGGTGAGGGGCGTGCCCTCACCGGTTGGCGACTAACCCCTCACCCTTTCGCGCAAGGACGACGGTAAGCCGCCGTGCGCTCAAGCCCTCTCCCTCTGGGAGAGGGAGAATTAGAGCGGCCGCACCCGGTTCGCATGCGCCATCTTGCGGCCGGGCCGGGCTTCGGCCTTGCCATAGAGGTGGAGGCGCTGATCGGGTCCGGCGGCCAGTTTCGACCACTGCTCGACCTCGTCGCCCAGCAGGTTGGTCATCTCGACGCGGGCGTGGGCCTTCGTCGGTCCGAGCGGCCAGCCGGCGATGGCGCGGATGTGCTGTTCGAACTGGTCGCAGACGCAGCCGTCCTGGGTCCAGTGGCCGGTGTTGTGGACGCGAGGGGCGATCTCGTTGACCAGCAGTTGGCCGTTGCCGAGGTCGAACAGCTCGATGCCGATGACGCCGACGTAGGCGAGGCCGTCGAGGATGGCGGCGGCAATGGCGCGGGCGCGCTTCTCCGTCCTGGCGTCGACCTTCGCCGGGGCGTTGGTGGTGCGCAGGACCCCGCCGGCGTGCCTGTTCTCGCCCAGCGGATAGACGGCCACGGCGCCGTCCCGGCCCCGGGCGGCGATGATCGACAGCTCGCGAGTGAAGGCGGCCCTGGCTTCGAGGATTGCGGGGCGTCCGCCGAGTTCGGCGAGAGAGGCGGCGGCCTGTTTCGTCGACTTGATCCAGACCTGGCCCTTGCCGTCGTAGCCGTCGCGACGGGTCTTGAGCAGGGCGGGCGTGCCGAGGGTCTCGAGCGCGGCGGTCAGGTCGTCGAGGCTGTCGACGGGGGCGAACGCGACCGTCATGGCGCCGACGGCGTTGAGGAAGGTCTTTTCGTCGACCCGGTCCTGGGCCACGGCGAGGGCGGTGGGTCCGGGGGCGACGAGGGCGCCAGCCTCGGCCAGACGCTCGACCGAGGCGGCGGGGACGTTCTCGAATTCGAAAGTGACGACGTCGCAGACGCGACCGAAGACGGTCAGGGCCGTCGGATCGTCATAGGCGGCGACGATCTGGCCGCGCGAGACGCGACCGGCGGGGCTGTTCTCTTCGGGATCGAGGATGACCACGTCGAAGCCAAGGCGCGAGGCGGCCTGCGACAGCATCCGGCCCAGTTGGCCGCCGCCGAGGATGCCGATGGTCGAGCCGGGCGCGAGAGGAGCGGGCAGGGCTGTTTCAGACAGAACGGGCACTCAGTCTTCGACCGTCTCGTGGACCGACTTGGTCTGGGCCTCGCGGAAGGCGTCGAGACGGCCGGCCAGGGTCTCGTCGGACAGGGCCAGGATCTGGGCGGCGAGGATGCCGGCGTTCTTAGCCCCTGCATCGCCGATGGCCAGGGTGGCGACCGGGACGCCGCCAGGCATCTGGACGATGGAGAGAAGGCTGTCGAGGCCCTTCAGCGCCTTCGACTGGACCGGCACGCCCAGCACGGGCAGCGGCGTCATCGAGGCGGCCATGCCCGGCAGGTGGGCGGCCCCGCCGGCGCCGGCGATGATGACCTTGAAACCGGCCACCCTGGCCCCGTTGGCGAAGTCGAACAGGCGTTGCGGCGTGCGGTGGGCCGAGACGACGCGGGCGTCCCAGCCGACCCCCAGCCGGTCGAGCATGTCGGCCGCGTGCTTCATGGTGGGCCAGTCCGAGCGGCTGCCCATGATGATCGCCACCGGGGGGGTCGTCGTCGCCATGCGTCACTGAGCCTTGCGAGGAAAGCGGTCGGTTACAGCACGCGCGTTGCGCCCGCAACCAAGGGCGTTAGCTTGGGCGCAGGAGGCGCCCGTATTGAGTCGCGCCCGGAGTGGCTTCTCGACGTGACCGACGCGCCGAACATCAATGAGATCGTCGACCCGGGCCTGGACCCTGTGGCCGAGATCGCCCGGCTGCGCGCCGAGGTGGCGGCCCTGACCGCGCGCGCCGAGGCGGCCGAGGCTGCGGCGGAACATGACGTCCTGACCCCGGTGCTGAACCGACGCGGCTTCGCGGCGGCGATGGTGCGGACGATGGCCTACTGCAGCCGCTACAAGGTGCCGGCGGTGCTGCTGTATCTGGATCTCGACGGGTTCAAGACGGTCAATGACTCACTCGGCCATGCAGCGGGTGATGCCGCCCTGGTGCGGGTCGCCGAGCTGCTGCTGGAGAATGTGCGGGCCACGGACGCGGTCGGCCGGCTGGGCGGGGACGAGTTCGGCGTGCTGCTGCTGAACTCCGGCCTGGAGGCAGGGCGCGAGAAGGCGGCGGGTCTCAAGCAAGCGCTGGAAGAGGCCGAGTTCCGCTGGGAGGGCGCCCCCGCGTCGCTGGGCGGATCGTTCGGGGTGCGGGCCTTCGCCGGCCAGGCGGACGTCGAGACCTGGCTCGCCGAGGCTGACGCCGCCATGTGGGTCCGAAAGCGTGGACGATAAGTTGTAAAAACAACGACTTATTCGGGTTTGCGCAAGCGAAGCCAAAGACTAGGCGCTCCGCAGACTGGGCTCTTAAAAAACCAAGTCCAAAGAGTGCAATCCATTGAATTCTAATAACTCTGTGTGCACTTTTTTGGACTCATAGAGGCCAACGGATTTCCCTCTCCCGGTGGGATAAGGGAAGGGATCAGGCGATGATGTCCGGCAGGATGCGGCTTTCGATCTTCACGATCTCGTCGCGCAGCAACAGCTTCTTTCGCTTCAGGCGGGCGATCAGGAGCTGGTCCGGAATCGGCATGTGCGACAAGGCGTCGATCGAGGCTTCGAGGTCGGCGTGCTCCAGCCGCAGGTCCTTGACCTGGGCGTGCAGGGCGATCTCGTCGTCGGTCAGAAAGGGTTGGTCGTCGTTCATGCCGGTCCCCGCGAAGGCGGGCTTATAGCCGAGGCCGGGTCAGGCCGGAAGGCATTCGGCGAGCGTCGTCAGCGCCGGGCGTGGCACGACCCGGCTCCAGACGCGGGCGACGGCGGCCAACGCGTCTATGGCCGGACGGGGCGGGCCCGTGCGGGAGGGCGCCAGTGCCTCCAGTCCCGCCATCAGATGGCGTTCCGCGGCCAGTTCGACGACCTTCACGGCCTCACGCAGGCTCTCGCGCGCAGCATTGTCGATGTCGGGGTTGGTGTTCCTGAGCGTGCGGCGAAGGGTGCGCAGCGGCGTGACGGCTGCGGCATCCCAGGCGCGGGCGCAGTCGCAGGCGCCCTCGATGGCGTCCCCGTCGAGCACGCGGCCCGTCGCGGCGGTCCAGCCGGCCCAGAGCAACAAGGGGATGTTCTGGCCGGTTCCATCCTGAAGCTGCAGGCACGCCTCCTGCACGCCGGGCGCAGCGTAGGCTTTCAGCGCCCAGTCCCAGAAAGGGTCGCTCACTCCGTTACGGGGCCCCTGAGCCCCTCCCACCGCTTCACCGGCGCCCAGTCGAGACCGAACAGGTCCAGCGCGCGGCCCACGGACTGGTCGATCATCTCCGCGATCGAGGCGGGTTTGGAGTAGAAGGCGGGCAGGGGCGGGGCGATGGTCGCGCCCATCTCGGCCAAGGCTGTCATGGTGCGCAGGTGGCCGAGGTGGAAGGGCGTCTCGCGCACCATCAGGACCAAGGGGCGGCGCTCCTTCAGCACGACGTCGGCGGCGCGGGTCAGCAGGGTCGAGGTTACGCCGGTGGCAATCTCGCTCATGGTCCTGACCGAACAGGGCGCGACGATCATGCCCAGCGACCGGAACGAGCCCGAGGCGATCGAGGCCCCGACGTCATTGAGCTTGTGAAGGACGGTGGCCTTGGCGGTCAGGTCGTCAGGGCTGAGATCGGTCTCCTGCGACAATGTGAGCAATGCGGCGCGGGTGACCACCAGATGGCTTTCGACGCCCAGGTCGTTCAGCGCATCCAGCACCCGGGCGCCATAGATGACTCCCGATGCGCCGGAGATTCCGACCACCAGCCGGGGCGGCGGGTTCCGTACCGCTACGTTCACATCATGGTCCAGGTTGGGGCCAGGCTAGGCCGTGCCCGGAGAAATTTTACGTTCCGTTGACGTCACTGAACCGTGATTTCACAGGCGGCAAATCCAGGCGCTCATTGTGTGGTCCCTTAGACATGGAGGCGCAAGCCATGACCATCGAAGCTCGTATCCGCGAACTGGGAAATCGTCACCGTCAGCTAGATGACACTATCCGGCTGGAGGTGGGCAGGCCTTCCGTGGATCCGCTGCAGGTCAGGGAGCTCAAGCGAAGGAAGCTCCGGCTCAAGGAAGAAATCACCAGTCTGGAGGCCAGGGCAGGCTAGCCCCGGTCTCCGCCAGAAAAACGAACGGCCCCGGGAGCGATCCCAAGGCCGTTTTCAGTCCTCCCCCAAGCGCAGCGCAGGGGAAGGATTTACTCGTTCGTGCCGAACACCGACGCGGCGGTCGGTTCGGCCGTGCGGCGTTCGCGTTCTTCGGGGACGAACTCCGGCTCGGCGGGTTCGGCCTCGATGGGCTGGAGGGCGGCGCCGCCCTTCTTGGCGTCGTCGCGGTTCTTCTTCTCGGCGGCCCTGGATACCAGGTCGTCCAGCACCAGCTGTCCGACGAGACCCAGGGTCACCGGGTCGACAGGCTTGATCTGGGGGCTGTTCCAGTGCGTGCGGTTGCGCACGCTGTCGATCGTCGACTTGGTGGTGCCGAGCAGTTTGGCGATCTGGGCGTCGGTGACCTCGGGGTGGTTCTTGACGAACCACATGATGGCGTCCGGACGGTCCTGGCGGCGCGACACCGGGGTGTATTTCGGCGCGGGCTTGTGGGCCTTCATCAGTTCGGCGTGACGGCTGACGATCGCCTTCATGCGGTAGGTCTCGTCACCCTGGGCCTTGTCGAGTTCCTCACGGCCCAGCTGGCCGCCGGTGATGGGATCGACACCCCGGATGTCGCGGGCCACGTCGCCGTCGGCGATGCCGCGCACTTCCAGCGGATGCAGGCCGCAAAAGTCCGCGATCTGTTCGAAGGTGAGCGAAGTGTTGTCCACAAGCCAGACCGCGGTGGCCTTGGGCATCAGGATGTCGGTCATGGGGGCAGTCCCGGAAATGAGGGGCCCGGCGATCGCGGGCTCTGGATACGACGGCGCCCGACCTTTCGGCCGGGCGCTGATGATTTCGATATAGGCCGTTTCGGCGCAAAAGAAAACGTCACTGGCTGGTGATCGATCACGGGTTTATATATCGTTGCTCGGCCAGACTGTGCGGCCGGCCTCATCCCCGGGGGAGACCTTGAAACTCATCACATTGCTGTCCGTGGCGGCTGTTGCGGGCGCCGGCCTCGACTCCGCGCCGGCGACGCTACTGGCCCAGGCGAGCGCCGTGCCGCAAGGCAGTTTTTCCCAGACCTGCGCCGCGTCCCATGTGCTCGGCGGACGGTTGTTCTCCAACTGCCGCAACACCTCGGGCGCCTTCGTAAGGTCATCGATCCCGCTGACATCGTGCACGGGCGTGGACGTCGCCAACATCAACGGGACACTGACGTGCGGCGGCACGGCGGGGCGACTCGAAACGAGCACCGCCGTCACACACCCGCCGACGCCGACCGTCTCGGTGACAATCTACAGGGACATCAATTTCGTCGGCTATTCCCGAACCTACACGACAGCCCAGCCCAACTTGACCGCCTCGGGCCTGAATAATCAGATCAGTTCGATGCGGTTGACCGGCGGGTGGCAGGCCTGCTCCGGGGCCAATTATCGCGGCCAATGCCAGAGCTTCGCCGGTCAGGTGAGCAACCTCAGTGATGTGGGTTTCGACAACGTCATCCTGTCGCTCCGGCCGCTACGTTAAGCTAAGGCAAGCGGAGCCATACAGGTTCGGTTCATGCTGGATGTTGAACAGTGTGACATCGGACGCGTTCAGCGGCCTTAGGGATCACTTGGAGGAAGCCCATGTCTATCGCACTCACATCTCTCGCAGCGCTGGCCGTGCTGGCCGGCGGCGCCCAGGAACGCGCGCCGTCGATTGACGATGGCGCCCAGCGAGTCGCGCCGCGCGGCAGTTTCGCAGACAGCTGCAGCGGATCCTACGTCAACCAGGGCCGTCTCTACGCCGACTGCCGGGACATGCGTGGCAATGTCCGCGGCACCTCGATTGAACTGGCGCGCTGCTCCGCCTTCGACATCGCCAACAATGACGGGCTGCTGATCTGCGGCAATGTGCGCGGCGAGTACGAGCGCGGCAGTGGCGGCGGCAACAACGGCGGCGGCAATAACGGCGGCGGTTGGGGCAACGGCGGCAATAACGGCGGCGGTTGGGGCAATGGCGGCAACAATGGCGGCGGCTGGGGCGGCAACAACGGCCGCACGAGCATCACCGTCTACGCCGACAGCAACTACCGCGGCTATTCGCAGACGTTCCGCAGCGAGATCGCCGACCTCGGTCGCTCGGGTCTCAACGATCAGATCAGCTCGATGGAGCTCAACGGCGCCTGGGAAGTCTGCACCGACGCCTATTTCCGCGGCCAGTGCCAGGTGATCACCTCCAGCACTAGCAACCTGAACTATACGAGCGTCAACGACCGCATCTCGTCGATGCGTCCGGCTCGCGGGGGCGGTCGCTGGTAGCGATCTAGACCGTCAGCACGATCTTGCCGACATGCTCGCCCGCCTCCAGCCGGAGGTGGGCGAGTTTTGCTTCGGCCAGGGGGAAGGTCGCCTCGACCGGCGGGCGCACGAGGCCCGAGACGACCCAGGGCCAGACCGTGGCCTCGATCGCCGCCGCAAGTCGGGCCTTTTCGTCGGCCGGACGGCGACGCAGGGTCGATCCGGTCAGGGTCGCCTGTTTCATCATGATCCGCATCAGATCGACCTCGGCGAGCGCGCCGCTCAACGTCGCGATCACGACCCAGCGTCCGCCGGGCTTCAAGGCATTCAGATTGACCTCGGCATAAGCGGCGCCGACCATGTCGAGGATGACGTCTGCGCCGCCCGCATCCCGGATCGCGGATCCCAGGTCTCCGGCCGAGGCGTCCAGGCTGACGTCCGCCCCGAGATCGAGCGCCGCCGCCGTCTTCGCTGCGCCCCGGGACGTGGCGATGACGCGGGCGCCCGCCGCCCGGGCCATCTGGATCGCCGTTACCCCGATGCCGGACGTCGCGCCGTGGACCAGCAGGGTCTCGCCGGCCTTCAGGGCGCCGGCCTCGAACATATTGGCGTAGACGGTGAAGACGGTCTCGGGCAGGGCCGCGGCCTGGATGAAGTCGAGGGCGTCGGGGATCGGCAGGGCGTGGCGGGCGTCGACGACAGCATAGTCCGCATATCCTCCGCCGCCGAGCAGGGCGCAGACCCGGTCGCCGGCCCGCCAGCGCGTGACCTCATGTCCGACCTGATCGACCTCGCCCGCGACCTCCAACCCCATGATCTCGGACGCGCCAGGCGGAGGAGGGTAGCCGCCTTTGCGCTGGAGAAGGTCCGGGCGATTGACCCCGGCGGCGCGCACGTGGATGCGGATTTCACCCGGTCCCGCCTGGGGATCGGGGCGTTCGGAGAGCCACAGGGCCTCTGCGGGACCTGAGCCGCCGTCAATCTCGATCACCCGCATATCCGTCCAAGCCTTGCAATCGTCCGTGTCCGGGAGCGTAAATGGGCTTCTTCGGGGTTCTGGCCAAGGAGGCGACGATCACGTTCGAGGATCTTGAACCGCGTCCGCAACGCGGAGCGTCCGTGGCGGCCTTGGGTCGCGAGGACCTGGACCTCTATTCGGTCGAGGAACTGGGCGAGCGCATCGAGGCGCTGGACGCCGAGATCGCGCGGGCGCGCGGCGCCATCGCCGGCAAGACGGCCAAGAAGTCCGCCGCCGACGCCCTGTTCAACTTCGGCAACTGATGCGGTTCTGCGTGGCGGCTTTCCGTGGCCCCCTTTTTCGTGGCATGCCGGTTGCAGGCGAAACCCGTGCGGCGCCGTTCCGGGCCGATGGACCAGCGGACGTTGCGGATCACGATGAGTATGGTTGAGTTGATGGGCACCGAGAATTCCGCGCCGGGTACCGGGTCCACGGCGTCACGCGCCGGGGAGATCCGCGACTTCGCCCGGTCCGAACTGTTCGAGCGCACCTTCCAGGACGGTATGGACCTGGTCGAGGAGACCGCCGCCTATCTGGACGGCGACGGACGCCGGGACTCCAAGCTGCTGTCGCGTTCGGCCGCCCTGGCCTATGCCGCTGAGAGCATGAAGTTGACGACGCGGCTGATGCAGGTCGCGTCCTGGCTGCTGGTGCAACGCGCCGTGCGCGAGGGCGACATGGCGCCGGAGGCCGCCTGCGAGCCGCGCTATCGCCTCAACGAACGCAAGATCGAGGCCGAGCCGAGCCACCCGGAGATGCCGATCGCTCTGGTCGAATACCTGGTCCGCGCCGAGAAACTGCATGACCGCGTCCTGTATCTGGACAAGCGGATGTATCTCGATGACGCGCCCGAACCGGATGCGAACCCTGTACTGAGCCAGATGGGCCTGCTGGAAGCGGCGTTCAGGGGGTAGGACTAAAGTTCTCCCTCCCCCTGCGGGGGAGGGGGGGGCGGAGCGAAGCGGAGACCGGTTGGGGCGGGCAAGGCAAACCGCACGCACCTCCGCCATGATCTTATCCAGGCGATCCCGGAGCAGAAGATTTCCGTATCGCAGGGTCAACAACCCTTCCGGGGCCAGAACAGCCTGGCCTCGGCCGGCGTGATTGCCTTTCGCATTTCGCGAGCCTTGGCGATGATCGCCATGTCGCCTTGCCCTTCCCACCCGATCGCTTCGCGATCTGTCCTCCCCCGAGGGGGAGGGAAAAGTTGGCGCTCTAAGCCTTACGGCCCGACGTCGTTGGCCACGGCGGTCCCGTCATCGATCACGGCCGGCAGGCTGACGGCGATGCCGAGGGCCTCGGCCAGCTTCTGGTCGCGGCGATAGACGTCTTCGCGGAAGGCGACGCGGCCCTGTCCGTCGACGAAGGCGGTCCAGTAGAGCAGCCGCACGGTGATCTCGCGGCCCGTCTGGATGCGCTGGGTCTCGCGGCTGACCTGGGCGTCGTCGAACTGGCCCAGCAGCATGGGATCGGGCGACAGCAGCAGGCGCGCGAACTCGACCGCGTTCTGGACGCGGACGCAGCCGTGCGACCGTTGGCGCATCGACAGGTTGAAGGCGGCCTTGGACGGGGTGTCGTGCAGGAAGATGGCGTAGCTGTCCCGCAGTTCGAACTTCACATAGCCGAGCGCGGCTGTGGGGCCGGCGCGCTGGATGACCGTGCCGTTCGAGATGTACATGTTCTGGCTGGCCAGATAGCCGGGGCCGCGCGGCAGGATCTCACGGCGGGCGATGCCGGCGGGCACATACCAGGGCGGATTGGCGACGACCGATGCGAAGGGCTTTTCCAGGCTGGGCGTCTGGTTGGCAGGCGAGCCGCAGACGACGCGGTTGGAATGAACCGGGCGGCCTTCCTTCCAGTAGACCATGATGGCGGCGGCTGTGTTGACCTCGATCCGCTCGGGATTCAGGTCTCGCTTCAGCCAGCGGCGGCGTTCCAGGTTGAGGGCGATCTGGCGGGCGCGGTCTTCGGCCGATGCGCCGAGCGAGCTCTGGGTGCCGGCGCCGATGCGGCCGTCGGCCGCCAGTCCGTGTCGGGCCTGGAAGCCGCGCATGGCGGTCTGCAGTTGCGGACCGTAGACCAGCCCCTCGGCGGTCAGGCGGGCGCCGTCAGATGCGCTGAGGTCGCCCTCGGCCACCAGGCGGGCAATCATGGCGGGCACGCGGTTGTCGCTGGCACCCGGCTCGATCGTGCCGGACCTTGCGACGAAGCGGGGCCAGCCGCCCTCGCGGATAATTCGGCGGTAGCGGACGTAGCCGGCGGACAGGTTCGAATAGCCGATGTCGGTCGGCGCCAGGCCTTCGAACCATTCGACGACCTTGTTCTGGACCAGGGCGTCGTTCAGGCCGACCGGCAGATCGACCCGGTTCTTCTCCATCTCCCACAGGTCCTCGACCGTCTCGGGACGGATGCGGCCCTCGGCCAGGACGCGGGCGTAGGTGATGGCGGCGGCGGTGGTGCGCATGTCCGCCGTGTCCGGATCGGCGGCGAGGCCCACGAAGTCGAAGAAGTCCGAACGCGACAGCCCGTGGCGCTCCGCGCGGGCGGAGGCCTGGTTCAGGGTGCGCAGTCGGGCACCAGTCCAGGCCGGCTGCCAGCCGTTCAGTTCGTAGAAGGCGCGCACGTCGGGCTGGATCGCAGCGGGCAGGCGCTCCAGCTGGGCGTTGAAGGCGGCGTAGTAAGGGCTGGTCGGCGTGACGACGACGGTCTGGGGCTGGCCCTGAATCTGGGCGCCCATCGGAGCGTTCTGCGCCGCGGCCGAACCGGCGAGAGCCGATACGGCTGCGCCGAGGGTGAGTTCGCGTCGATTCATGGTCGTATTCGCCTTGGTGCGACGCCTGGTGGAGCCCCGTGTCCACGCCCGGGTATCGAACGAGCCCATGTTATCGACGTTCCGGACAAACAAAAAGTGCCGGTCGGGTGACCGGCGCTCTTCGTGTCGTCTTTGTCGCACCCGTGTGGTGCTGAGGCCTACTTCTTGATGAAGCCGCCGAACTTGTTGTTGAAGCGCGAAACGCGACCGCCGCGGTCCAGCATCTGCTGGTTGCCGCCGGTCCAGGCCGGGTGCGTCGAGGGATCGATGTCCAGGTTCAGCGTGTCGCCCTCTTTGCCGTAGGTCGAACGCGTCTTGTACGTGTCGCCGTTCGTCAGGGTGACGGTGATGAAATGGTAGTCGGGGTGCGTATCGGCCTTCATGGTCGTATTCCGGTCTCTGTACGCGGTGACGATGCCGACCGTCGGTGCGTGAAAAATGAGAAAACCCGCCAGAGTCCGGCGGGAATGAGCGGCGGCGTTTACACCGCAGGGCGTTCCGGGGCAAGACCCGCGCATGAGCACCCCCTCGCCGACCCAGGACGCCTATTCCAGCACGGAGGCGGTGGGACGCCCCGGCGCCGGGGCCGTGCTTGTCGAACAGATGGGCGAGGCGGGGGCGCGGCGCGAGAAGCGCAAGGATGTGCGGCCCCTGCTGCGGCTGTGGCCCTATCTCATGCAGCACCGGCTGGACGCCGTGATCGCGGGCTTCTGGCTGCTGGGATCCACATCGGCGTCCCTGGGCCTGACGGCGACGGCGCGGGGCGCCATCGACCACGGGTTCGAGAATGGCGGCGCGGACATCAATCGCTGGTTCCTGATCCTTGGGCTGAACGCGGTGATTCTGGGGGTCGCGACGGCAGTCCGGTATTTTTACGTGACCAAGACCGGCGAACGGATGATCGCCGACCTGCGAAAGGCCCTGTTCGACCGTATCCTGACGCTGGATCCGTCCTTCTTCGCGCGGATGCGGACCGGAGAGGTGCTGTCGCGCCTGACCACGGACATCGCCCTGGTCGAGACCCTGCTTACGACCTCGGTGTCCTTCGCCCTGAGGAATTTCCTGACCCTGATCGGCGGTGTCATCCTGCTGTTCATCGTCAGCCCGAAGCTGACGGGACTGGTCCTGATGACCGCGCCCCTGCTGTTGGCGCCGATCTTCCTGTTCGGGCGGTCGGTGAGGAAGCTGACCGTGAAGTCCCAGGACCGGTTCGCCAATGCTGTGGGCTTCGCCGGCGAGAGCGTGGACGCCATCGAGACAGTGCAGGCCTTCGGTCGCGTCCGCAGCGCGGTGGAGCGGTTCGGCGGGGTGGTGGAAGAGGCGTTCGGCGTCTCCATCATCCGAATGCGCGCGCGGGCCTGGATGACGGCGGTGGTCATTGTGGTGATCTTCGGCGGCGTCACCCTGGTGCTGTGGCTCGGGGCCCAGGACGTGATTCGGGGCGCGATGACGCCCGGCGCCCTGCTGCAGTTCGTGCTGCTGTCGGTGTTCACGGCCGGGGCGGTGGGCGCGCTGGGCGAGAGCTGGGGCGATGTGCAGAAGGCTTCGGGCGCCATGCAGCGGATCGACGAACTGATGAAGGCCCAGGCGTCGATCGCCGCGCCGGAGCAACCCGTCGCCCTGCCGAGCCCGCCTGAAGGGCGTGTGGCTATGGCGGGGGTGCGGTTCGCCTATCCGGGACGGCCCGACCTGCCGGCGTTGAAGGGCTTCGACCTGACGGTGCGGCCCGGCGAGACCGTGGCCCTGGTTGGGCCGTCCGGGGCGGGCAAGTCGACGGTATTCCGCCTGCTGCTGCGCTTCTACGACCCACAGGAAGGCGCGGTCAGCGTGGACGGCGTCGATGTCCGGTCCGCTGATCCGGCCGAGGTGCGCGGGCGGTTCGCCTGGGTGTCGCAGGAGGCGCCGCTGTTCTCGGGCTCGGCGCTGGAGAACATCCGCTTCGGTCGCGAGCAGGCTTCCGAAGACGAGGTCCGCAAGGCGGCGGAGGAGGCGCAGGCCCTGACCTTCATCGACGCCCTGCCGGAGGGTTTCGCGACGCCGCTGGGCGAGCGCGGCAAGAGCCTGTCCGGCGGACAGCGCCAGCGGCTGGCGATCGCACGGGCCCTCGTCCGCGACGCACCGATCCTGCTGCTGGACGAGGCGACCAGCGCGCTGGACGCCGAGAACGAGCGGCTGGTGCAGGCGGCGCTGGATCTGGCGATGGAGGGGCGCACGACGCTGGTGATCGCCCACCGGCTCGCTACCGTGCTGCGCGCCGACCGGATCGTGGTGATGGAGGACGGCGTCGCGGTCGAGGAAGGCACGCATCACGAACTGGTGGCCAAGGGCGGGCTCTATGCGCGTCTGGCGGAGTTGCAGTTCCGGGAGGGCTAGTCTCGTGCCTGCACAGCCACGCCCGGAAAGTCGCTGAAGACCGCGTCCACGCCGAGATCGTAGAAGCGCCTGATCCAGCCGGGCAGGTCGCCGCGATAGTCGGTGGGGACAAAGATGTCCTCCGCGCGGAAGGTCCAGACCACGACTTTCAGATCGGCGGAGTGGGCATCCTCAACCAATGTCGTTGGAACACCAGGGGCGCCGGCGGGCGTGCGGGGAATGATCAGGGCGGTCTCGACCCCGATGGCGTCGGCATAGGTCGCGATCTCGGCCAGGCCCTCCGGCGTCGCCATTGCGGCGTAGGTCATCTCGGGGTGATCGGCGGGGCCGCCGGACGGCGACATCAGCTGGAGCAGCGGCGCATCGGTCTGCTGGTTCAGGGAGCGCAGGCAGTCGATCTCGAAACACTGGATCATGATCGCGCTGTCGGCGCTCGTCAGATCGTTGGCGCGCAGGGCCTCGACGAAGGCGGGCTCCATCGGCAGGCCCGCCTTCTCGAAATAGCTCGGGTGTTTCAGCTCCGGCGCGACGCCGATGACGCGGCCGGTGCGGGCCGAGGCGGCGCGGGCGATGTCGATGACCTCCTGGAAGGTCAGGATCGTCTCGTCGGTCCAGGCCGTGTTGCCCGGACGCAGGGCCGGCAACCGCTCGCGGGCGCGCAGCGTGCGGAGCTCGGCGATGGTGAAGTCCTCGGTGAACCAGCCCCTGGTGCAGACTCCGTCGATGATCTTTGTCGTGCGTCGTAGGGCGAATTCGGGATGGTCTGCGACGTTCGTCGTGCCGCCGATCTCGTTCTCGTGCCGGACGACCAGCTGGCCGTCCTTCGACATGACCAGATCGGGCTCGACCAAGTCGGCGCCCTGTTCGATGGCCCGTTCATAGGCGGCAGCCGTGTGCTCGGGTCGCTCGCCGGAGGCGCCGCGGTGGGCGATGACGAGGGGGTGGGGCATTGTCTGGGCGGCGACCGGGCTGGCGAGGAGCAGGGCGGCGAGGATGAACCGGATCATTCGCCAGCGGTAGGGGAGGGGCGTGACGCCCCTGTGACCCTCCTAGGAGGCCTGAAGCACCTTGCGCAGCCGGGGGTGCAGTTCCGGGTTGGACGCCAGGATGGACACGCCGGTCTTGGGATCGCCGTCGTTGTCGATGGTGGTGACCTGGCCGCCGGCCTCGGTGACGAACAGGATGCCGGCCGCCACGTCCCAGGGCTTCAGATTGCGCTCGTAGTAGGCGTCGAAGCGACCGCAGGCGACCCAGGCGAAGTCCAGAGCCGCAGAACCCAGACGACGGATGCCGGCGACGCGCTGGCCGACGGCGTGGATGTCCTTGATCGACTGGGCGTGGCCGGTCTTGCCGATGAAGGGCAGACCGGTGGCGATCAGCGATTCAGACAGGTCGCGACGGCCGGAGACACGGATGCGCTGGTCGTTCAGATAGCAGCCCTTGCCCTTCTCGGCCCAGAACAGCTCGTTCATGATCGGGTTGTAGGTGACGCCGGCGACGATCTCCGACGACCCGTCCGGCGCATAGCGCTGCAGGCCCACGGTGATGGCGAAGTGGGGCATGGCGTGCATGAAGTTGGTCGTGCCGTCGATTGGATCGACCACCCAGGTGTGGGACTTGTCGGTGCCCTCGATCATGCCGCGCTCCTCGCCCAGGAAGCCGTAGCCGGGGCGGGCCTTCATCAGCAGTTCGTAGAGGGTATCCTCGGCCTTGATGTCGGCGGCGGTGACGAAGTCGCCGGGCCCCTTGCGCGAGACCTGCAGCTGGGCGACCTCGCCGAAGTCGCGAAGCATGGGCCGGGCCGTCTTGCGAACGGCGTCGATGATGACGGAAACGAGGGCGGAGGCGAGGGCCATGGAGAATCTCCTGGTCCGCCTGTCCTGAAAAGGCCCCCACCCTCGATGGAGTGGCGCCCGGACAGACGGAGAAGTTCACAGGGGCGCGACATGCGCCTCCGGTCGTCGGTGGTGCGTCGGCCTATTCGGCGCGGCGGACGTATTCGCCGGTCGTGGTGTCGACGATGATGCGCTCGCCGGCCGACATATAGGGCGGGATCATGATGCGCACGCCGTTGTCGGCCATGGCGGGCTTGTAGGACGACGAGGCGGTCTGGCCCTTCACGGTCGGCTCGGTTTCGGCGACGGTCACCGTCACCTGATCCGGCAGGTTGAGACCGATCGGACGGTCGTCGTGCATCTCGATGACGACCTTCATGCCGTCCTGGAGGTAGGGGATCGAATCCTCGCCGACCCAGGTCTTCTGCAGTTCGATCTGTTCGTAGGTCGCGTCGTCCATGAAGACGAGGGCGTCGCCCTGTTCGTACAGGAAGGAGAAGCCTTTCTGCTCGAGCGTGACGCGCTCGACCTTGTCTTCCGAGCGGAAGCGTTCGTTCAGCTTGTTGCCGGTCTCGAGGTTCTTGGCCTCGACGTTGGCGAAGGCGCCGCCCTTGCCAGGCTTGACGTGGCTGGCCTTGGTGACGACCCACAGGCCGTTGTTGTGTTGCAGGACCATGCCCGGCTTGATGGTGTTGCCGTTGATTTTCGCCATGGGAATCACTGGGGTTGAGGCGCTGCCAGCAGCTGCGCGAAATCGGGCGCGATCCCTATAGGAGGCGGGTCGTCAGGGCAAGGTCAGTGCATGGTCGCCTGCCGGGCCTCGGCCTTGCGGCCCATGGCGTTGACGAAGCCGACGCCGCGCGCGGTGGGGTTGGCCAGCTTTCCGGCCGTCGGGTCCAGCTTGCGGGCCTCGTGGGCGAAGGCGGCGGCAAGGCCGGCGGAGGTCATGGCCGCAGCGATCTGCATGCCCCGGCTGGCCGGTCGAAGGGCGATCCACAGGGCGTTGATCGTCTGGGCCCCGGCCCACAAGACCATGGCGCTGGTCCGGGTGCCGTTCGACGGAGCATTCCAGACCCGCACCGCGGACAGGGTGGTCGCCGAGAAGACGGCGGGCAGGATCAGGCTGAAGGCGCCGCGAGGGCGCTCGGCCACGGGGGCGTCGCCGTCACGCCGTTGGGCCGCCGTGCGCCGGGGCGGCTTGATCGCGCCGCTCGCGAGCGCCGTGGCCAGCAAGGCGAAACCGACGGTCGCCGCGATGCCGAGGGCGACGTGGCCGGCGCTGCGTCCATCTGCATTGAGGAAGTCGGCGGCGGCCTCGCGCACGTCGTCGATGGTCTCGTCGATGTCGGTCATGGCCTCGTTCCTCCAGCGGAGGAGGAATGGTCGGCGGCCCATGCGGTTCCGGGCGATTCCCGCTCAGATGCCGTTGTCGTCGGCGCGCGCCAGGTCGGCCGGGTCGTGGTCGTAGTCCAGCAGGTCGCCGGGCCGACAGTTCAGGGCGGCGCAGATGCGGGCCAGGGTCGAGAAGCGGATGCCCTTCACCTTGCCGGAGCGGAACAGGGATAGCTGGGTCTCGCTGAGACCCACCTCTGCCGCCAGGTCGCGGGCCTTGATCCCGCGCGCAACGATCAGCCGGTCCAGGGTGACGCGGACCGGCATCAGATCATCTCGTCCAACTCGGACTGGATGCGGTCGGCCTGGTCGACGACGCGGCCCAGCAGGAACAATGCCCCGCCGATCATGCCCAGGGTCATGCCGGCGACATCGAAATAGGCGAAACTGCCCTGCTCGCCGCCGATCAGGCGCGAGATGTTGGTGATGCCAAAAACGCTCAGCAGACCGCCGAGTCCCAGGGCGATTCCGACGTGTCGCAACGCTCTGCCCAGAATCGGCTGGATGAGACGGCCTTTGGCGACCTGGCCCAGGGCCGATCCGATCGACCAGACGGCAAAGAGATAGAACAGCGTGGGCGTCGCCCAGATGGCCTTTTCCAGCCAGATGGCAGGGTCGATCCGGGTGTCGCCGCGGGCCGTCAAAATGGCCGGCTCCACGACGTGGATGAGGGCGAGGATCGCGCCCACGCTGCACACCATAAAGATGGCGAGCCAGCGGAACTGGCCGCACATCCGGCGGAAACGGGTGAGGTCGTGGGTGGTCATGGCGTCGAAGAATTCCTGTCTCATCTTTAATCTTGACTTAAAGGCGCGACCTTCGCGACTTTATATGGGACTTAAACGGAACGGGGACGGACGGATGGTGGCGGCGATCGAGACCGAGGGGCTGACACGGCGGTTCGGCAAGCATCGGGCGGTCGATGCGGTGTCGCTGACCGTGCCGGAACGGGCCGTCTATGGCTTCCTGGGCCGTAACGGGGCGGGCAAGACCACGACGCTGAAGATGCTGCTGGGTCTGCTGAAGCCGACCGCCGGATCGGTGCGGATCTGCGGGGTTGACGTGGGCCGGGACCGGATCGGTGCGGCGCGGAAAATCGGGGCGCTGCTGGAGGCCCACGGCTTCTACGGCAACCTCACGGGACGGGAGAATCTGGACCTGACACGCGTGCTGTTCGCCCTGCCGGCGACCGAGATCGACCGGGTGCTGGAGGTCGTCGACATGACCGACAACGGGCGCCGGCGGGTCGCGGACTGTTTGCTGGGCATGCGCCAGAGACTCGGTCTCGCGCGGGCCATGCTCGGCGCGCCGCCGGTGCTGATTCTCGACGAGCCGACGAACGGGCTTGATCCCGACGGTATCGCCGACATGCGACGCTTCCTCAGGAGCCTGCCGGATCGCACGGGGGCCACAGTGCTTTTGTCCAGCCATCTGCTGGGTGAGATCGAGCAGACAGCGACCCATATCGGAATCGTCCACGACGGGCGGCTGGTGCTGGAGGGCGAACTCGCGGCGCTGAAGGCGGGCCTCGCGCCGGAGATCGGCCTGCGCGTCGACGATCCGGACCGGGCAAGGCGGGTGCTGAAGGGCCACGACCTGACCCTGACGTCGGACGCGGCCGGTCTGGTCGCGCGGCTGAGGCCCGGGGCGGACCATGACGCGGCGACAGCGGCCGTGAACAGCGACCTGGTCCATGCGGGGGTCAGGGTCTTCGCCATCGGCCCGCGCACCCCCTCGGTGGAGGGCATCTATCGCAACGTCACCGCGCCGCGCGCTGCGGCCGCACGCCAAATGGAGACCGTCTGATGCTCGCCGTCCTGTCCGTCGAAATCCGCAAGCTGAACCGGTCGCTGGCCTCCGTCCTTGCGGTCGCCGCCCCTTCGCTGATCGCCGTCTTCGCTTTCTTCATGCTGCTGCGCGGGAAAGCGGCCCAGCCCTGGGAGATGTGGATGCTCAGTTCGATCGGCATCTGGGCCTACTTCATGCTGCCGATGAGCGTGACGGCCCTGACGGCCCTCGTCGCCCATATGGAGCACGGCCCGAAGTCGTGGGACCATCTGCGCAGCCTGCCCCTGCCGCGCTGGCACCTCTATGCGGCCAAGGCGGTGATGGTCCTGGCCGTGGTCGCGATCATGAGCGTCCTGACCCTCGTCATGACTTGGGGCGCGGTGATGCTGGCGGTGGCGATCAAGCCGGAGCTCAGCCCGACCGGGTTACTGGACGTCGGGCTCTACGCCGCGACCATGAGCAAGGTCTTCCTCGCGGCCACTCTGATGGTCGCCATCCAGTTGTGGATCGCCTTGCGCTTCGCCAGCTTCGTGCCCGCCCTGGTAGTCGGGATCGGCGGGACCTTCTTCTCGGTCGTGGCGACGTCGGCGAAGCAGGGAGTGTTTTTCCCCTGGCAGATGCCGGTCAACATGCTGGCCGGCGAAGCCTGGCGCGTGAACACGGCTCTGGGGCTCGGCTGTGGCTTGGGGCTTGTCGTCCTGGCCCTCGCGGCTGCTCATCTGAGCCGCCGCGAGGTGCTGTAGAGCCTGATCGTTTCTGGAGGAACCGCTCGCGGTTCCGACATGAAGCGAGAATCAGGCTCTCGCTCAAATCTGGAGCCTGATTCACGGCATCAGAGGGATCGCAAAGCGATCCCTCCTCAGTCGATCAGGCTCTAGGGTCAGTTGCCGGTGGCGGACTTGTCCGGGGCGATCTCGGTCATGGCCGACTGCAGGTAGTTCTGCTCGCCCAGCTGTTCGATCAGCTTGAACTGGGCCTCGAGGAAGTCGATGTGCTCCTCGGTGTCGGACAGGATCTCCATCAGGATCTGGCGGCTGACGAAGTCGGATGCGGCCTCGGCCTGGGCCACGCCGGCGACCACGGTGTCGCGACCGCCGAGTTCGAGTTGCAGATCGGCGCCGAGGCATTCGACCGCCGTCTCGCCGATCTTGAGCTTGTGCAGGTCCTGCAGGTTGGGCAGACCGTCGAGGAAGAGGATGCGTTTGACCAGCTTGTCGGCGTGCTTCATCTCGCCGATCGACTCGTCATAGATGATCTGGCCGAGGTGCTTCAGCCCCCAGCTCTCGAACATGCGGGCGTGCAGGAAGTACTGGTTGACCGCCGTCAGCTCGTTGGTCAGCACCGCGTTGAGGGTGCGGATGATCGCGGGATCGCCCTTCATGGCCGTCTCGTCCTTGCTCTGCGGGCGGCCCTTTCGGAGCCGTTCATGTCGGGTGGCATAGCACAGGGCAATCGCCTGTGTTCAGTTGCGAATGCTTATCGGCACATTGATATTGCGAATGATTTTGGTCCGCAGGACTACGAACCTACTCGGCTGCGAGGGCCCAGGATTCGCGGGTCTCCGAGATCATCTGGCGCATTTCGCAAACGCATTTGGCGCACTGCGCTGCGCATTGATTGCGCTGGAAAACCTCGCGCGGGCGGGTCGCACCCGCCTCGATCGCGCGCGCCACATCGCGTCGTCTCAGACCGTTACAGTTACACACGTACAAGGTGGGCCGCCCCGAAGCGTCAGTTGCGATTGGTTCGCTATAGCAGGTCTTCGGGCGATTGCAACGCGTTCGCAAAGACATCGGCCGGAGGGGTGGTTGACGACAGGCTCCGGGCGTCGCACCTGCGGCCCATGTCCGCGCCCGCCTGCCAGCTCTATCTGATCACCCCGCCCGTCATCGACGACCTGGAGGCCTTCGCCGCCCGGCTGGAGGCGGCCCTGGATGCGGGACCGGTCGCCGCCCTGCAGATACGCATCAAGCCGGCGAGCGACGAAGCGATCACCGCGGCGGTGCGCCGACTCGCGCCTGTCGCGCAGAGTCGGGGCGTGGCCGTGATCCTGAACGACCGGCCGGACCTGGCGTCGGCGCTGGGCTGCGACGGCGTCCATGTGGGGCAAGGCGACGCCTCAGTCGCCTCGGCGAGGCGTATCATGGGCAAGTCGGCGATGATCGGCGCGACCTGCCACGACAGCCGCCATCTGGGCATGGAGGCGGCGGAGCAGGGGGCCGACTACGTCGCCTTCGGCGCCTTCTATCCCACCTCGACCAAAGACACCGTGCATCGTCCGGAACCCGAAATCCTGACCATTTGGCAGGAGACGATGGAAATCCCGTCGGTGGCGATCGGCGGCATCACGATCGAAAACGCCGCGCCCCTGATCGCGACAGGCGCCGACTTCCTGGCAGTCAGCGCCGGCGTATGGGCGCATCCCGAGGGGGCCGCCGAGGCGGTGCGCCGGTTTTCGCAGCTTCTGTCGGAAAGCGTCTAACTTCAGGGGATATTAGGAAGCTCTGGTTAAGGTTGGGCCTCGTCTGCCCACCCAGAGTTATACTGTATGCTTCAAAGCCGCGCGATGACCGCGACCGATACGGACGCCTTGGAGCCTATCGCCGCAGCCGCGCGTCCGGGGCGCACGTCCACGGCTGCCGGGCTGTTCGCCCAGCCCCTGGCGCCGATGCTGACGGTTCTGGGTGTCGCCGTCCTGGTCTTTGCGGCGATCTCCACGGCCCGCACGGCCGACATGATCGCGGCGCTCTGGGCGGCCAACGGCCTGGCCGTCGCCGTCTGGCTGAGAAGCGGCCGTGGGTTCGGCTACGATCTGGCCTTCGGCGGGCTGATCGCCTTCGGGGTCCTCGCCGGTGAGTTCCTTGCTGGCAACGGCCCGATCCTGTCCGTCGGGTTTACGGCGCTCAACATGCTGGAGATCGTGCTGGCCGTGTGGCTGGCCCGGCGGTTCGCTCCCACCCTTAACCTGGCCACAGTGGCAGGCGCGTGCCGGTTCATCCTCTGCACCGCGGGGGTCGCGCCCGCCGTCGCCGGACTGGCCGCCGGGACTTTCCTGTTGCTGACCCGGGGGACGCCGTTTGTGCCGACCTTCCAGACCTGGTGGTTCGGCCATGCCCTGGGCCTGGCGGTGATCGGATCATTCATCCTGGCCCTCGACATGCGGGCCGTCCGGGCGATGTTCAACCCGTGGCGCGCGGCCGAGACGGTGCTGACATTCGGCCTGCTGATCGTCATCTGCGTGACCGTCTATTTCGTGCTCGACATGCCGCTGGGCTTTGTCATGGTGCCCGTGCTCATCGTCATTGCGGCCCGCCTGAGGGTCATAGGGGTAACCGCCGCCCTGGTTGTCATCTCCGTGCTTTCTCTGGGCTCACTGATGATGGGCGCCGGGCCCTGGCACCTGGTGATCGGCGATCTGTCCGAACGCGCCGTCCTGCTGCAACTGACGCTCCTGTTCGGCTATCTGCCGATCCTGCTGGTCGCCTCCCTGCTGGAGGAACGGGACCGTCTGTCGGCGCGTGCCAAGGCGGGGCAGCTTCGCGCCGAGAAGGCTTCGGCAGCCAAGTCGCGCCTGCTCGCCAATGTGGCCCACGAAATCAAGAGCCCCATCGGCGGCATCATCGGCATCGGCGACCTGTGGTCGACCGGGCAACTCGGCCCCATCACCGAGACCGAGGCCGAGATGGCCGCCATGCTGGTCAAGACGGCCCGCCAGGTCGAGGCCCTGTCGCACGACCTGCTCGACGTCGCCCGCGCCGAGTCCGGGGCCGTCAAGGTCGAGATGCGCCCGACCGACATCCCCGGCATCCTGGAAGACGTTCGACGCGCCACGGCGATGCGCCCGGAAGCCCGGATGCTGTCCCTGAAGGTCAGCTGCGAGGGCGACGGGCTCGTGGCCCTGGCCGATTCCCAGCGCCTGGCCCAGGTGATCGACAATCTGGCGACCAATGCCGTGAAATACGGCGCGGCGGGAGGCGAGGTCCTCTTCCTGGCAAAGCGGGTCTATGACGGCGTCCGCATCGAGGTCAGCGACAAGGGCCCAGGCCTGTCGCCCGATAAACAGGCCCAGTTGTTCGAACCGTTCAACCGACTGGGTCTCGAGCGATCGGCGATCGAGGGGCACGGCATCGGCCTGGCCCTGGCCAAGCGGCTGGTCGAGCTGCAGGGCGGGTCGATCGGCGTCGTGTCCGTTGCGGGCGAGGGCGCCACTTTCTGGATCGAACTGCCCGCCGCCTGACGTCAGTATTCACTGCTTGATGAAATAACGCGACCGACTGTCGCGCGCCGTTCGCGCTGGTGGACACCGCCGATGAGAGGGCGCAATCCGCCGCCATCGCATTGTCACCAGGAACACACCGTGGACCTCGACGCCCTACTGCTGTCACGCCTTCAGTTCGCCTTCACCATCGCCTTTCACATCCTGTTCCCGGCCTTCACCATCGGGCTGGCGGCCTATCTGGCGGTGCTGGAAGGGCTGTGGCTGTGGACCAAGCGCGAGGCCTTCAAGTTCCTCTATCTGTTCTGGGTCAAGATCTTCGCGCTCAGCTTCGGCATGGGCGTCGTGTCAGGCGTGGTGCTGAGCTACCAGTTCGGCACCAACTGGAGTGAATTCATTCGCCTGACCGGCGGGGTGATCGGGCCACTGCTGGCCTACGAAGTGCTGACGGCCTTCTTCCTCGAAGCGTCCTTCCTCGGCGTCATGCTGTTCGGCTGGAAGAAGGTGGGGCCGAAGCTGCACTTCGCCTCCACCGTTCTTGTGGCCGTCGGGACCACGATTTCGGCCTTCTGGATCCTGTCGGCCAACAGCTGGATGCAGACGCCTCAGGGGTTCCAGATCATGGCCGACGGCCGGTTCGAGGCGACCGATTATATGCAGGTCATCTTCAACCCCAGCTTCCCGACGCGACTGGCGCACATGCTGCTGGCCGCCTTCCTGACGACGGGACTGGTGGTCGGCGGCGTCTCGGCCTATCGGCTGCTCAAGGACCGCGCCGCGGGCGTGAAGACCGAGGGCTGGAGCGAAAGCTGCATCTCCCTGGTCATGGCGGTGGGGCTGATCGCCGTTCTGGCCCCGCTGCAACTCGTGGTCGGCCACGCCTCGGGCGAGGTCGCGCACAAATACCAGCCGTCCAAGACGGCCGCCATCGAGGGATACTGGGAGACCCGGGCCGACCAGCCGTTGCACCTGTTCGGCATTCCCGACCGTGACGCGCAGAAGAACCATTTCGAGGTCTCCATCCCGGGCGTCGGCAACCTGATTCAGGGCGTGCCGAAGGACGAGGTGATCAAGGGGCTGGACAGCTGGGCGCGCGAGGATCAGCCGCCGCCCTTCATCCCCTTCTTCGGCTTCCGGATCATGGTCGGACTGGGCCTGCTGATGATCGGGCTCGGCGCCTGGGGCGCGGTGCTGATCTGGCGCAAGAAAATCTTCAACAGCCCGCTGTTCCTGCGTTTCGCCGTCCTGATGGGGCCGGCCGGCTTCATCGCCGTCCTGGCCGGCTGGATGGTCACCGAGGTCGGACGCCAGCCCTGGGTCGTCTATGGCGTGCTGAAGACGCGCGACGCCGTCTCGCCGGTGGTGACCAGTCAGGTGGCCACCTCGCTGATCGCCTATGTCCTGGTCTACTCTGTTGTTTTCACCGCAGGGGCCATCTTCATCCTGAGGCTGATGGCCGAAGGGCCGGTCGCCGCCGTCACGGAGCCGTCGCCGCGCGGGCAGAGATCGCCGGGCACGCCACTCGCCAAGGCGCCCGAGGACACGACCCCGGGCCGACCCGACGGCGTGCCGGGAGACCCGAAATGAACCTCGACCTGCAACTGATCTGGGCTGGCCTGATCGCCGTCTCCGTCCTGCTGTACGTGACGCTTGACGGCTTCGACCTGGGGATCGGCATCCTGTTCCCATTCGCGAAGTCCCCGGGCGAGCGGGACGTGATGATGAACACCATCGCCCCGGTCTGGGACGGCAACGAGACCTGGCTGGTGCTGGGAGGAGGGGGGCTGCTGGCGGCCTTCCCCCTGGCCTATTCGGTGCTGATGCCGGCGCTGTATCTGCCGATCCTGCTGATGCTGGCGGGGCTGATCCTGAGAGGCGTGGCGTTCGAGTTCCGCTTCCGGGCGCGCAACAAGGGCCGCAAATTCTGGACCCAGATGTTCTCCGGCGGGTCGATCCTGACCGCAGTGGCCCAGGGTCTGGTGCTGGGCGGATTCATCCAGGGGGTGACGGTGCGCGACGACCGGTTCGCCGGCGGCCAGTTCGACTGGCTGACGCCCTACACCCTGCTGGTTGCGGCGGGGCTGGTGGCCGGTTACGCCCTGCTGGGCGGGGCCTGGCTGATGATGAAGACCAAGGACAATCTGCACGGCGATGCGAAGCGCTGGACCGGCATTTCGGCCCTGATCGTGACCGGGTTGCTGGCGGCGGTCAGCGTGGCGACCCTGCTGATCCATCCGCGGGTCGCAGAGCGTTGGGGCTTCGATCTGCACGACGGGTTCGCGCTGGAGCTGGCGAAGCTCTTGCCGCTCTTGCCGATCCCGCTGCTCGGCCTGATCGGTCTGGGCATCGTGTTCGTGATGAGCCGCAAGGGGTCGCATCGCTGGCCGTTCGTCGGAGCGATCCTCGTCTTCCTGTCCGGCTATCTCGGGCTGGCGGTCGGGTTCGCCCCCTATATCGTGCCCTACGCCCTGAACTTCCGGCAGGCGGCGGCGCCCGACAATGCGCTGGGGCTGATGCTGGTGGGGACCGCGGCGATCCTGCCGCTGATCCTGGCCTACACGGCGTGGGTCTACTGGGTGTTCCGCGGCAAGATCGACGAGGAGGCTGGTTATCATCATTGAGCCCGTTCCCCCACCCGAGGCCGGCGAAGACGTCGGCCCGCTGTGGAAGAAGCTGGCCTGGTTCGCGGGCCTCTGCCTCTCCGGGTCGGCCACGGTCGCCGTCGTCGCCTATGCGCTGAGAAGCTTGCCGTTCATGGGCTGAGAGGCGATGGTCGCGGCCATGTCGCATATCCTCGTCCTCACCGTCCTCCTGATCGCCCAGACCCAGGCCGCGCCCTCCACCGGCAGCGCCCTGACCCGCAGCCTGAACGCGGCGCCTCCCGCCGCAGCCATGCCGGCTCCGCGCCCGGCGACCGTATCGCCAACCCCCGCGACGACCCTGCCGCCGCCCATCTTAAGCCTCCCGCCGCCCGGACGGGTGGCGCCGATTCCCTCGGCGCCCGTGACCGCGCCGCCGAGGGCTGCGCCGATCACCCCGCCGGGGGTGGCCAATCCGCCCCGGACCCAGCCTCTGGCGACACCCGCAACACCCGCGCCGACGACTGCCGCGCCTGCTCGTGCGCCGACTGCGACGGCGCCGGTCATGACGCCCCGACCCATAGCTCCCACGCCGCGCGCCGTCGCTCCGCGCGCTACCACGCCCGCTCCGACCACTGCTGCGCCTCGGACCACCCCAGCCGCTCCGACCACGGCCACGACGCCCGTCACCAGTCCGGCGCCCCGACCGACCCCTCCGGCGGCGACTGTCCCGGCCCCGGCCCCGGTGGTCACGGCCCCCGCCGAGCCGCCTCCGCCGCCGATGACGGTGCTGGACGCGCCGGCCATCCGCGCCCTGCCGTTCACCATCGACCTGCCGGCAGGCTTCACGATCACGACCGGTCGGCCCGGGCCGAACTTCAACATCTGGACTATCCGGCGCGGGCAGCAGCCGCTGGTCATGGTCTATGCCGGACCGGCGTCGCAGTTCCCGATCTACAGCGGCGAGATGGTCGAGGCCGGAGCTCGCGCCTCGGTCGTGGCGACTGAGGACGGGCGGCGCGTGGCGCTGGAGCATCTGTTCACCCGCACGTCTGCGCCGCGGGAGGTCCACGTCTGGATTACCAGCGTGGACGGCGCTGACCGAACCTTGGCGGAGCGGATCGGTCAGTCGGTGGACGTCCGCTAGGGCCTGATCGTTTGAGACGGAAGCGCTTCGCGCTTCTGTCGAAAGCGTGAATCAGGCCCTCGCTGATATCTGGAGCAGGATTCACGGCATCAGCGGAATCGCGAAGCGATTCCTCCTCAGCCGATCCTGCTCTAGGCGCGTCTGACGGGCGTGTCCGTGACGCCGAGCCGTACGCCGCGTTTGCCGGCGAATATCAGCACTTCCTGACCCTCGGCGGCGGCCCAGCGACGTAGCTGTGTCTGATAGGGCTCGCGCCGCCAGTCATGGGGGCGGGCGGCGTCGCATTCGACGATCAGCCGCCCCCCGCCCAGTTCCGAGTGCAGGACGAAGCCCGAGGTCGTCGGCTTCCAGCTGTCGTCCAGCGCCTCGGTCAGCAGCCAGAGGCAGTTGAACACCCGGCAGTCGTTCGGCCTGTCGTCGTAGATGGCGCAGCCGGTCGTCTTGCCGAAATGGCGGCACCAGCGGCCTGCCGGCTTCTCAAGGGCGGTGACGCCCATGATCTTGCAACATAGACCGCAGTCGCCGCAGGTCTTCATCCGCCCTCGGACCAGACCGCCAGCTCGTTGCCGGACGGGTCGCGGAAGTGGAAGCGCTGGCCGCCGGGGAAGTCGAAGATGGGTTTCAGGATCGTCCCGCCCGCCTCCACGACCCTGGCCAACATGGCCGGGAGGTCGGCGGCATAGAGGACGGGAAGGGGCGCTTTCGGCCGGTCCGCGTCGGCGTCGAAGCCGCCGTCCAGACCCTGGTCGAACGCGGCGTAGGTCGGGCCGTAGTCCTGGAAGGTCCAGCCGAATGCCGCCTCATAGAAGGTCTTGGTCTCAGGCAGCCCGGTCGAGGGCAGTTCCAGATAGTCGAGTTTTCCGTCGCTTCGCATTGTCATGATCCGATGAAAAAACCGCCGGAAACCGGCTTGCCACGGCGCGAAAGCCCAAGCAATCTTGCGAACGGTTCGCAACGAGGAGACGCCCGGTGATCGTTCTGTCGACAGGCCCGGACGCCTTGATCCGCCTGATGCGGGAGGCGAGGCCACAGCCCGCGCCGACGCCTCGAAAACCTGTCGTCCGCGTATTTACGCGCTGAGCCAGCCGTTCCTGCGGCCGAATGCCGTGACAAGCGCGGGCCAGACGGCGGCGGGCTTGCCGGCGATCAGGCGGATGCCGAAGCCGTGGCCGCCTTCCTGGAATAGATGGGCCTCACTGACGACATGGGCGGCACGGAGCGCGGTCAGGAGCTGAAGGCTGTTTTCCGGCGGCACGCTGGCGTCATCGAGGGCGTGGATCAGGACGGTGGGACCGACACCGGTCCAGTCCAGCCTGTCCAGTGACCACTGTGCAATCTGTTCCTGCGTTGGCGACAGGCCCAGCAGGTGTTCACGCGATCCGGCATGAACGAATGGATTAGCCATGGTCGCGACCGGATAGAGCAGGATGTTCAGGTCGGGGCGATGCGAGACATGGTCCGCAGCATCGATCGCCGCGTAGCTCGCGTCATGACGGGCAGCGAGCAGGCCGGCAAGGTGACCGCCTGCGGAGGCGCCCAGACTGGCGATGCGGGACGGATCGACGCCATAGACGGCGGCATCGGCGCGGATCAGGCGCAAGGCCCGCTGGGCGTCCTGCAACGGCGCGTTCGGTCCAGCGGCCCAGCCGTCGGCGGGCAGACGATAGCGCAGGACGAAACAGGTGATCCCGGCCGCCGCGAACACGCGGGCGCAGTCCATCCCCTCCTTGTCCACCACCGCCCAGCGATAGCCGCCGCCGGGGATCAGCAGCAGGGCGGCGCCGTTCGGTCGCTCCGGCCGCATGACGGTCAGGATCGGGTCGGTGGTGTACTGGGCGAAGCGGTCGTGGAAGGCCGGGTCGGTCGAGCGCTCCGGCACGATCGGCGTGACGGTGACAGTCTCACCGCCTGGCGCGCCGTTTGGCCACAGATGGACGACTTCAGTGGGATCGGCCGGGGCGATGGTCTGCGCCCGGGCGGCGCCCGCCGCTGCTGCGGTGACAGCCGCCGCGCCGAGGAGGGAACGGCGGCTGAGATCGATCATCAGGCCAGCTCGACCGCAACAGCCACGGCCTCGCCGCCCCCGATGCACAGGGACGCCACGCCCTTCGACTTGCCCCGGTTCTGCAGCGCCGAGATCAGGGTGGTCAGGACGCGCGCGCCCGAGGCGCCGATGGGGTGGCCCAGGGCCGTGGCGCCGCCGTTCACGTTCAGCTTGCTGTGCTCAATGCCCATCTCCTGCATGGCGATCATGGGGACGACGGCGAAGGCCTCGTTGATCTCCCACAGGTCGACGTCCTCGACCGACCAGCCGGCCTTTTTCAGCGCCTTCTGCATGGCCGGGACCGGGGCGGTGGTGAACAGGCCTGGCTCGTGGGCGTGGGCGGCATGGGAGACGATGCGGGCCAAGATGGGCAGGTTCATCGCCTTGGCCACGCTCTCGCGCGTCATGACCAGGGCGGCGGCGCCGTCACTGATCGACGAGGCGTTGGCGGCGGTGATGGTGCCGTCCTTCGAGAACGCGGGCTTCAGGGTCGGGATCTTCTCGGGCATGGCCTTGCCGGGCTGTTCGTCCTCGGTGACCGTCACGGTCCCCTTGCGACCCGTGACCTCGACCGGGGTGATCTCGGCCTTGAAGGCCCCGGTCTCGATGGCCTTCAGCGCGCGGCTGAGGCTCTCCAGGGCATAGGCGTCCTGCTGCTCGCGTGTGAACTGATAGGTCCGGGCCGAGTCCTCGGCGAAATTCCCCATCAGCTTGCCGGGCGTATAGGCGTCCTCCAGCCCGTCCATGTACATGCTGTCGACGATCACATCGTGGCCGATGCGGGCACCGCCGCGATGCTTGTTCATCAGGTAGGGGGCGCCGGTCATCGACTCCATCCCGCCCGCCATGATGATGTCGGCGCTGCCTGCCGCGAGGCTGTCCGAGGCCATCATCACCGCCTGCAGGCCCGAGCCGCACATCTTGTTCACGGTCGTCGCCTCGACGTGCTGGCCGAGGCCGGCGCCGATGGCGGCCTGGCGCGCAGGGGCCTGGCCGAGGCCGGCGGGCAGGACGCAACCCATATAGATCTGCTCGATCTTTGCCGGATCGACCCCCGCCCGCTCGACCGCCGCCCTGACCGCCGTGGCGCCCAGCTCGGTCGCCTTCACGCCGTTGAACGCCCCCTGGAAGCCGCCGATGGGCGTGCGGGCGAAGGCGACGATGACGACGGGATCGGACATGGACAGGCTCTCACAATGACGTGGAGCGGATGTAGCGTTCACCGAGGGGGATTGCGAGGGGAGGGGAAATCCCTTCTCCCCTTGCGGGAGAAGGTGGCCGAGCGAAGCAAGGTCGGATGAGGGGTCACGCTGACGTCGACGGTCAGCGCTCGATCCGGCCATTCCAGCTGCCGGTGCAACCACTCACCCGACCGTGCAAGGACGACGGCTACGCCGCCGTGCGCGGGCTCGCTCTCCCGCAAGGGGAGAGGGAAGAGATCACCACCAGCGCTCCGCCCGACCCACGCCGCCCGCCGCCTGTTCCAGCGCGGCGCCGACCTGAAGCACGGTCGCCTCATCCAGCGCCTTGCCGATCACCTGCAAACCCAGCGGCAGGCCGTTGGCATCCACGCCCGCCGGCACCGAAATCCCCGGCAGGCCGGCGAGGTTCGCCGTCACCGTGAAGACGTCGTTCAGATACATCGTCACCGGGTCGATCTGCTTGTCGCCGATGGCGAAGGCGGCCGACGGCGTCGATGGCGTCAGGATGGCGTCGACCTGGCCCCAGACCTTGTCGAAATCCTCGGCGATGCGGCGGCGGACCTTCAGGGCGCGGACGTAGTAGGCGTCGTAGAACCCGGCCGACAGCACATAGGCCCCGATGACCAGACGGCGCTTGACCTCGGCGCCGAAGCCCTCGGCGCGGCTGGTCTCGTACAGGTCGGTCAGGGAGCTTGTGTTCGACGCCCGATGGCCGAAGCGCATGCCGTCATAGCGGGCCAGGTTCGAGGAGGCCTCGGCAGGGGCGACGATATAGTAGGTCGGCAGGGCGTATTTGGTGTGCGGCAGGGAGATGTCGACGATCTCGCAGCCCGCGTCGCCCAGCCAGGCCACGCCCTGGTCCCATAGGGCCTGGATCTCGGCGGGCATGCCGTCCACGACGTATTCGCGCGGCACGCCGATGCGCAGCCCCTTGACCGACTTGCCGACCGAGGCGGACCAGTCGGGCGTCGGGATGTCGAGGCTGGTCGAATCCTTGACGTCGAAGCTGCACATCGACTGCAGCATCAGGGCGGCGTCCTCGACCGTCTTCGTGATCGGCCCCGCCTGATCCAGCGACGAGGCGAAGGCCACCATGCCGAACCGGCTGGCGCGGCCATAGGTGGGCTTGATCCCGACCGTGCCGGTGAAGGCGGCAGGCTGGCGGATCGAACCGCCGGTGTCGGACGCTGTGGCGGCCAGGCAGAGGTCGGCGGCGACGGCCGAGGCCGACCCGCCAGAGCTGCCGCCCGGAGTTAAGTCAGCGTTTGAACTCTTTGACTTCCATGGATTCACGACCGGACCGAAGGCCGAGGTCTCGTTCGACGAGCCCATGGCGAACTCGTCCATGTTGAGCTTGCCCAGCATGACCGCCCCGTCGCGCCACAGGTTGCCGGTGACGGTGGACTCATAAGGCGGGACGAAGCCGCGCAGCATGTTGGAGCCTGCGGTCGTCTGGACGCCCTCGGTGCAGAACAGGTCCTTGATCCCCAGCGGCGCGCCTTCCAGGGCGCCGGCGGTTCCGGCCGCGATGCGAGCGTCGGAAGCTTTCGCCATGTCGATCGCCTTGTCGGCGGTGACCACGACAAAGGCGTTCAGGGTCGGGTTGGCGGCCTCGATGTTCGAGATGAAGGCGCGGGTGATCTCCTCGGACGAGAAGGCCCTGGCCTTGAGGCCGTCGACGGCGGCCTTGAGGGTCAGTTTCGTAAGGTCAGACATCTACTCGACCACCTTGGGCACGACGTAGAAGCCGTCGGCGGACTTGGGCGCATTGGACAGGACCGCCCCGACCCTGGCGCCGTCGGTGACGACGTCGTCACGCAGGCGCAGCGGCTGGGCGACGTTCGAGGTCATCGGCTCCACGCCGACCACGTCGACCTCGTTGAGCTGGTCGATCCAGGCCATGATGCCGTTCAGCTCGCCGGCCAGTGGCTCCAGCCGGTCGTCGGGGGTCTTGATGCGGGCGAGGTGCGCGACCTTCCTCACCGTCTCTGCGTCGATGGCCATCCGGCCCTCCGATAGTCTCAGTGCAAGCGGGCGGGATTAGCCGCCCGTGCCGCGCTGCACAAGGACCGCAGGACCTACTGCCCCGGGGTGACCGTGACTGCGGTCGGCGCGGTTTCCTCGGCGGCTTGCGTCCACTGGACGATGATCTTGCGGTGGCGGTCGCCAATGTTGCCGGTCGCCTCGTCCATCGTGCTCTCTTGGACGTCGAGATCGACTCGGCCGTTGGCGCTGGACAGGACCGTGTAGTCGAGGAAATCGCCGATCCTGTAGACCGCCCAGCCCTCGGCCGGAGACAGGTAGAAGGCGATGTAGGTGTAGAGGCCGTTCATGGCCGGATCGCCACCGGCCGTGCCGAACAGTTTGGCGTTCTCGCCGGGGACCTCGTCGACCCGGACCACGCCCGCCGCCCATTGCAGTCCGTCGTCGCGTTCCGAGGCGTCGGCGACGGTCAGAGGCTCCGGCGCGCCCGAGGGCGCACGCGGCGCCGCCTGGGCCGGCTCAGCCGGGCCTTCCGTCGTCTTGGTTGTCTTGACAGCCGGGGTGGCGTCGCAGGCCGCGAGCGACAGGGCGGCGGCGACGGTGATACTCATAACCGAAGAACGCGTAGACATGGATCTCTCCCGGACCGGTGATACGCCACAGTCGCCTTTGACAGGGAGAATGGCAACGCCTACCGCCCGCGTGTGCCAGTTCTAGACATCCTCGACCTGCCCGCCGCCTGCCCGCCCGGCACCGCCTGGATGGGGCTGGATCTCGGCGAGCAGACCATCGGGGTCGCGGTGTCGGATACGACGCGGCTGATCGCCAGCCCGCTGTCGCTGATCCGGAAATCGAAGTTCACCGACGATGCCGCCGCGCTGTTCAAGCTGATGGACGCCCGCAAGGTTTCCGGCCTCGTCATCGGCCTGCCGGTCAATATGGACGGCACGGAGGGACCTCGCGCCCAGTCGTGCCGGGCGTTTGCGCGCAATCTGGACAGGCTTCGACCGACAAGCGTCGCCTTCTGGGACGAGCGGCTGTCGACCAGCGCCGTCGAGCGGTTCCTGATCGACGAGCTGGACCTGTCACGGAAGCGTCGCGCCGGGGTGGTCGATCGGACGGCCGCCGCCTGGATCCTGCAGGGAGCCCTGGACCGGGTGCGCGACCAGCAGACCTGGACATGATCGGCCTGATCGCCGGGGTCGTCCCGGTCTTCATCCTGATCGCCCTGGGCTACGGGTTGAGGAAGACGGATTTTCTGCCCGACGCGACGTGGCGGCCGATCGAGAAACTGTCGATCAACCTGCTGTATCCCGGCTTCCTGATCCCGGCGATCTGGGGCGCCGACCTTTCGGGCGGCAGCGCCCGGGCAGCGGCGGCGGCAGCGGTCGTCGCGGTCCTGATCGTGTCGGCGGCGACGCTGCTGGCCAAGCCTCTAATGACGATCGAGGGGCCGGCCTACACCTCCGTGTTCCAGGGCGTGATCCGGTGGAACAGCTTCGTCTTCCTGCCTGTGATCCAGACCGCGTTCGGTGCCGAGGGGCTGGCGCTGGCGGCGGTGATGATCGCCTGCATCATTCCTGTGACCAATATCGCCTGCGTCGCCGTGCTGGCGAAATGGGGCGCCGATCAGCGGGTCGTGACACCGTTCCAGCTCCTGAAGGCGATGCTGGCCAATCCGATCCTGCTTGCCTGTCTGATCGGCCTGGCGCTGAACTTCGCACGGGTGCCGCGCCTGCCGGGGATTTCGGACACGCTGGAGCTGCTGGGCTCGGCCGCCCTGCCGCTGGGCTTGATCATCGCCGGCGCGGGCCTGAGCTTCGCCGAGGTGGCGCGCAGGAAGTTCACCATCGCCGGGGTGTCGTTCGTCAAACTGTTCCTGATGCCGCCCCTCATGTGGGGGCTGTGCATCCTGTTCGGCGGCGATCATCTGGCTCAGGGCGTGGCCATGCTGTGCGGGGCGGCGCCGGGGGCGGCGGCGGCCTATCTGCTGGCCCGCCAGATGGGCGGCGATGCGCCCCTGATGGCGGGTGTGATCGCTCTGACGACGGTGATCAGCGCCCTGATGATGCCGCTGCTGCTGTTCCTGCATCACCTGACTTGAGGCCATTGTCTTGAGGTCGAGGCCTGACGTCCGTATAGCCGGGCTTTGATGACCCAGCTTTATGCCGCCGCCGACCTTATCGCCGACCGGCTGGTCCCGTTTCCGAAAGCCCATTTCCTCGCCGCCGGCGATCTGAACCCGCCGTTCGTGTTGAGCCTGCTGGATCTGGCGGACTCGTTCGTCGACCTGAACCGCCAGTCGACCAAGCAACTCGATCTGCTGCGCGGCCGCACGGTCATGAACCTGTTCTTTGAGAACTCGACCCGGACGAGTTCCTCGTTCGAGATCGCGGCCAAGCGGCTGGGCGCCGACGTCGTGACCATGCCGGTGCAGGCCAGTTCGGTGAAGAAGGGCGAGACCCTGATCGACACGGCGGTCACCCTGAACGCCATGAAGCCCGACATTCTGGTCGTCCGGCACGGCGCGTCGGGCGCGGCGGCCCTGCTGTCGCAGAAGGTCGGCTGCGCGGTGGTCAACGCCGGCGACGGACGACACGAGCATCCGACCCAGGCCCTGCTGGACCTCTTGAGCCTGCGCCGCGCCTTCGGCGACGTGGGCGGGCTGACCGTCGCCATCTGCGGCGACATCGCCCACAGCAGGGTGGCGCGGTCCAATGTCGCCCTGCTGTCGATGATGGGGGCGCGGGTGCGGCTGATCGGGCCGCCGACCCTGGTGCCCGGCGACGCCGACCGCTGGGGCTGCGAGGTCTTCCACGACATGCGAGAGGGTCTGGCCGGCTGCGACGTCGTCATGATGCTGAGGCTGCAGCTGGAGCGGATGGATGGGGCCCTGGTGCCGTCGACGCGCGAGTATTTCCGCTTCTGGGGTCTCGACCGCGAGAAGCTGGCCTGGGCGAACGTCGGCGCTAGGGTCATGCACCCCGGACCGATGAACCGGGGCGTGGAGATTGATTCCGACGTTGCCGACGACCTTACCGTCTCTCTGATCCAGGATCAGGTGGAGATGGGCGTCGCCGCGCGAATGGCGGTCCTGGCCTCGCTGTCGGCCCGTCTGGAGGGCGCGGCATGAGTTCGCAGGCCATCATCAACGCCCGCCTGCTGGACCCGGCGAGCGACTACGACGGCCCCGGCTCGGTGGTCATCGAGGACGGCGTCATCACCCGCGTCGAGCGCGGGTCTATCGCGGTCTCGGCCACGGAAATCCTCGACGCGCGCGGCCTCTGCCTGTCGCCCGGTCTGATCGACATCCGCGTCCGCACCGGCGAGCCGGGCGCCGAGCCCAAGGAGACCCTGAAGTCCGCCAGCCTGTCTGCGGCGGCCGGCGGGGTCACCACGGTGGTCATTCAGCCGGACACCGACCCGGCTGTGGATGATCCGGCCATGGTTGATTTCATCCAGAGGCGCGGCGCGGCCCTGAACCTCGTCAACGTGCGGGCGGCAGGCGCGGCGACCAAGGCCCGCGACGGCAAGCGGATGGCCGAGATCGGCCTGATGCACGAGGCCGGCGCCCTGTATTTCACCGACGGCGACCACGTCATCGCCGACAGCCGCGTGCTGCAGCGGGTCATGGCCTATGCGACGGCGTTCAACGCCCTGATCGCCTGTCGTCCAGCCGATCCGTGGCTGACGGAGGGCTCGGTGGCGACGTCGGGCGAGCTGGCGACCCGTCTGGGCCTGAGCGGCGCGCCCGCCATCGCCGAACGCATCCAGCTGGAGCGGGATCTGGCCCTGGTCGAACAGACGGGCGTGCGGTTCCTTGTGGATCAAATCTCGACCGAGGCGGCGCTGGAGGTGCTGGCGCGGGCGCGGGGCCGGGGGCTTGAGGTCGCGGCCTCGGTCTCGATCAACCACCTGTGCTTCAACGAGATCGACATCGGCGACTACCGCACCTTCTTCCGGCTGGAGCCGCCGCTACGCCCCGAGAGCGACCGTCGCGCCCTGATCGAGGCGGTCCGCGACGGGCTGATCGAGGCCATTACCTCGGCCCACACCCCCGCGCCCGCCGAGGACAAGCGCCGCCCGTTCGCCGAGGCCGCGCCGGGGGCCGTGGGTCTGGAGACACTTCTGCCTGCCGCCCTCAGCCTGCATCACGAGGAGGGGCTCGATATCCTCGACGTGCTGCGGCCGCTGACCCATGGGCCTGCGAGCCTTCTGGGGCTGGACGCGGGGGTACTGGAGGCCGGAGCGCCGGCCGATCTGATCCTGTTCGATCCGGGCGCGCCGGTGATCGTCGACGCCGCCAGTCTGCGATCGAAGTCGAAGAACTCTCCGTTCGACGGGCGCAGGCTGCAGGGCAGGGTGCAGATGACGATCGTCGGCGGGCGGGTGGTGTTCGAGCACTGACGTCCCGGCTGCCGGCAAGAGGTTCGTCAGTTCATCCCGACGAAAAACACCCTGACGAAACGGACGAAACGGACGAAGTCGCCGCTGTTCGCTCTCTCCGCGAACCGTGATTGGGAAGTATAGGGCCTCGGGGGACCAAGGCGCGCAAATCGCGGTGCGGGTCCCGCTGTGACTGACCAGATCGTGATCTGAGCGTCGCGTAGAAAAATTTGCGCGACATGATTGGGCCCCTGCCGCCGATCCAGCCTGCGTGCACCCGGCGAACGCCGGGGTCCAGGTCACAGACCGAGCCAGCTGGGATTTCGCACCGGTCCAGCTGATCTGGGCTGCGGACTTCCATCTGCACCCCGGCCTTCGCCGGGGTGCACGGTGATTGAATTACGGCTTCCGCTCCAACGCATAGAGCGCCTCGGCCATCTCCTCGGCCCTGGTCGCTATCAGGGCCTGGGCGTCGTAAACGGCGCGATTATAGACCGCGTGGCCCAGGGTATTGGCGAAGAAGTCCATCAACATCGACGCCTGCAGGTCGCCGATCTCCAGATCCAGTTCGTCGCGCACGAAGGCCTTGATGCGCGGGATCAGGTCGCGCTGTTCTTCCTTCGAAAACACGATCGGCTTCATCAGGAAATCTCGGCCAGGGTTTCCTCCGCCGTCATCCAGGCGGCTTCGGCGGCGTCGAGGTCGACCTGGGTTTTTGCGCGGGCGCGGGTCAGCCCTTCCAGCGCCTTCGGATTGGACACGGCGGCGTTGGCCAGGTCGTCGTCGATTCGGGAAATCTCCGCCGTCAGGGCGACGACCCGTTCCTCAGCCTTCTTCACCGCATGCCGCAGGGTCGAGGGAGAAGGGCCGCCCTTCTGCTTCTGAGGCCTGGCGTTGGGGGTCGAGGCGACGGCCGCCTCTTCCTTCTTGATCTGGCTGGGCTTCACCGCCGCCTGTTTGGCGCGGTCGAGGACGAATTTCGCATAGTCGTCCATGTCGCCGTCGAAGGGCTTCACCGTGCCGTCGGCAGCCAGCCACAGCCGGTCGGCGACCATCTCCATCAGCGACCGGTCGTGGGTGATCAGGATGACCGCGCCCGTGTAGTCGTTCAGCGCGTCAAGCAGGGCGCGGCGGCTGTCGATGTCCAGGTGGTTGGTCGGTTCGTCGAGGATCAGGACGTGCGGCGCCTCCATGGCGACCATGTTCAGCAGCAGGCGCGCGCGCTCGCCGCCGGACAGGCTGTCGACCGTGGTCTCCTGCTTCTCGTAGTTCAGGCCGAACTGGGCCAGCTTGGACCGCCGCCCGGCCTCGGTGGCTTCCGGCATGGCGCGGCGGATGATCTCCAGCGGCGTGTCGGTCGGGTCCATGGCCTCGATCTGGTGCTGGTGGAACCAGCCCACCCGCATCTTCCTGTCGCGATGCAGTTCGCCCTCGGTGACCTTGAGCGCGCCCGCGATCATCTTGGCGAAGGTCGACTTGCCGGCGCCGTTGACGCCCAGCAGGCCGATGCGGTCGTCGAGGTCCATGCGCAGGTTGAGATTGCGCAGGATCGGCCGGCCGGTCTCGTAGCCGACATTGGCGCGCTCCAGCCGGATCAGCGGCGGCGCCAGGGGACGGGGCGGCGAGGGCAGGGTGAAGGGGGCGACGCGCTCCTCAATCGTGGTCGAGACAGGCTGCATCTTGGCCAGGCGCTTCATGCGGCTCTGGGCTTGCGCGGCCTTCGACGCCTTGGCCTTGAACCGGTCGACGAAGGACTGGAGGTGGGCGCGTTCGGCGTCCTGCTTGGCCTTGGCCGACAGCTGCAGGCGGGCCTTTTCGGCGCGCGCCTGTTCGAACTGGTCGTAGTTGCCGGTGTAAATCTCCAGCTTGCGGTTCGCGAGGTGCAGGATGTGGGTGCAGACCTCGTTCAGCATCTCGCGGTCGTGGGAGATGATCAGGGCCGTCGCCGGATATTTCTTCAGCCGCGCCTCGAGCCACAGGGCGCCTTCCAGGTCGAGGTAGTTGGTCGGTTCGTCGAGCAGCAGCATGTCGGGCTGGGCGAACAGGGCGGCGGCCAGGGCGACGCGCATGCGCCAGCCGCCGGAGAATTCCGACATCGGCCGCTGCTGGTTCTCGTGGTCGAAGCCGAGGCCGGCGAGGATTTCGGCCGCGCGAGAGGGGGCGCCGTCCGCGTCGATCTCGATCAGCCGGGTCCAGATCTCGCCCATCTCCTCGGGCTCGGCGGTTTCGAGACGGCCCAGCAGGTCGTGGCGCTCCGTATCGGCCTCGAGAATGGTTTCGACCACGCTGACGGGCGTCGCCGGGTGCTCCTGATCGACAGAGCCGATCCGGGCGGTCTTGGGCAGGGAGACTTCGTCGCCATTGCCGGCCAGCTCGCCCAGGATGATCTTGAACAGGGTCGACTTGCCGATGCCGTTACGGCCGACCAGCCCGACCTTGGAGCCCGGGGGCAGGCTGACCGAGGCGTCGTCCAGAAACTGGCGACCCCAGGCGTTGAACGTCAGGTTGGTGATCTGGAGCATGGCGAAAGAAAACGTCCGAAAGGCGAAAATCCGCTCCTCAAGCAGCGAGCCGCCGCGCGGGGAACGATAGGAGCCAACATGATGTTGGAAACCGGGGAGGCGGCGTCTATAAGCCCGCGACCTTCAAACTCCCAACAAGAAGTCTATCCATGACCGACCGTACCTTCTCGATCATCAAGCCCGACGCCACGCGCCGCAACCTGACGGGCTCGATCAACGCCGTGATCGAGGGCGCAGGCCTGCGCATCGTGGCCCAGCGCCGCATCAAGCTGACCGAGGCCCAGGCCAAGAAATTCTACGAAGTCCATGCCGAGCGTCCGTTCTACGGCGAACTGGTCGGCCAGATGATCGCCGAGCCCGTCGTCGTCCAGGTGCTGGAAGCCGAAGGCGCCGTCGCAAAATACCGCGACGTCATGGGCGCGACGAACCCGAAGGACGCCGCCGACGGCACGATCCGCAAGCTGTTCGCCCTGTCGATCGGCGAGAACTCGGTCCACGGTTCGGACAGCGAAGAGAACGCCGCGCTCGAGATCGCCCAGTTCTTCACGGACGCCGACATCGTCGGCTAAGCGGCTGATATAAAACGTCGCTCAAGCAGAGAGCGACCGCAAGCCTGTGCTCCGGCCGATCGGAGATCGGACCGGGGGCGAACGATAGCGACACTTAACAAAGAGGCCCGCGTCCGGAACCGGACGCGGGCCTTTCCGTTTGATCTCCACGCTGTCCCCGAAGCGAAACTGGAGATTTGACCATGAAGACGATCCTGAAGATGGCCCCGCTGGTCGGCGCGATGGCCTTGCTGGCCGCCTGCGGAACGACGATGGAACAACGCGCCGCCACCGGCGCCATCGGCGGCGCTGTCGCCGGCCAGGTCATCGGCGGCAACACCGGCTCGACCGTGGCCGGCGCCGCGATCGGCGGCGTGGCCGGCGCTGCGACCACCCCGCGTCGTCCGAACTAGGCAGAACCGTCCCTCAGGCAGCGGGGCTCCGCGAGCCTCGCGTTAGCGAGACCAAAATGAAAGGCCCCGGAGCGATCCGGGGCCTTTTTCGCATTCACCAGATCCGCGCCCGGGCTTCTGGGGCCAGATACTGTTCGTCGCCGGGCTGGACGCCGAAGGCTTGGTACCAGGCGTCGATGTTCCGGGGCGAGACTGCAGCGCGGTACATGCCCGGCGAGTGCGGGTCGGTCGTGACCTGCTGACGCAGGTATTCCTCACGGCTGTTGGTCCGCCAGACCTGGGCCCAGCCGAGGAAGACGCGCTGATCGCCCGTCAGGCCGTTCAGCACCGGCGCCGGCTGGCCGTTCAGCGACATGTGATAGGCGTCCAGCGCCATCAGCAGACCGCCCAGGTCGGCGATGTTCTCGCCCATGGTCAGGTCGCCGTTGACGTTGGCGCCTTCCACCGGCGACAGGGCCGAATACTGGGCCCCCAGGACGGCGGCCCGCTCCTCGAACTTGGCGGCGTCCTCAGCCGTCCACCAGTCGCGCAGCACGCCGTCGCCGTCGGTCTTGCGGCCCTGGTCGTCGAAGCCGTGGGTGATCTCGTGACCGATGACGGCGCCGATGCCGCCGTAGTTGACCGCCGGATCGGCGCGCGGATCGAAGAAGGGCGCTTGCAGGATGGCGGCCGGGAAGACGATCTCGTTGCGCGGAGGGTTGTAGTAGGCGTTCACCGTCTGGGGCGTCATCCCCCATTCCAGCGGGTTCACCGGGCGATCCAGCTTGGAGAGGTTGAACGCCCATTCGAAGGCCGCCGAGCGCTCGACATTGCCGTAGAGGTCGCCGGCCACGAGGTTCAGCCCGTCATAGGAGCGCCACTCGTCCGGATAGCCGATCTTCACCCCGAACCGGCTCATCTTGTAGAGCGCCTGTTCCTTGGTCTCCGGGCTCATCCAGTCGAGGTTCTGGATGCGGATGGTCATGGCGGCGCGCAGGTTGGCGACCAGGTCCTCCATCTGGGCCTTGGACTCGGCCGGGAAGTGGCGGGCGACGTATTCGCGCCCCAGGGATTCACCGAGCGAGCCCTCGACCAGGGTCACGCCGCGCTTCCAGCGGGGCTGGATTTCCTGCTGACCGCTCAGGGTCTTGCCGAAGAATTCGAAGCGGGCGTCGACGAAGGGCTGCGACAGATAGGGGGCGGCCTGATCGATGACGTGGAAGGCTTCCCACGACTGCAGGGTCGAGATCGGGGTCTCGGCGAACACCCGCGCCATTCCCGGGAAGGCGGTGTTGTTGGCAGCGATCAGGGTGCGATTCGTTCCAACGCCGGCGGCTGCGGCCCAGCCGGCCCAGTCGAAGCCGGGGGCCGCGGCGGTCAGTTCGGTTACCGTCATCGGGTTGTAGATCTTGTCGATCTGGCGGTTCTGGACGGCCGTCCAGTGCTCCTGGGCGATGGCGGTCTCGAAGGCCAGGATGGCGTCGGCGGCTGCGGCGGGCTCGGCCCAGCCGGCCAGGCTCAGGGCCTGTTCGACATAGACGCGATAGGCGGCCTTCTGGGTCGCGAAACGGTCTTCCAGATAGTAGTCGCGGTCGGGCATGCCGATGCCGCCCTGGACCACATAGGCCGAGGTGCGGTCGGGGGTCCGCAGATCCTCGAAGGTCTGGACGCCGAACAGGCTGGAGCCGAATCCGTACTGGGTGCGGCCCATCAGGACGGCCAGTTTTTCACGGGTGTCGGCGGCGAGGACCTCCGCCAGGTCCGACTGCAGCGGCGAGGCGCCGAGGGCGTTGACGGCAGCCTCGTCGAGGAAGGCGGAATACAGGGCGCCGATGCGGGTCGCATCGGCGCTGGCGCCGGGGTTAGCGGCGCTCTCGTCGATGATGGCGCGCAGATCGGCGTCCGAGCGGTCCCGGAGCACGGTGAACATGCCGTAGGACGGCTTGTCGGCGGGGATCGGGGTGTTGGCCAGCCAGTTGCCGCTGACGTAGCGGTTGAAGTCGTCGCCGGGCTTCACCGACGTATCCATGCCGTTCAGGTCCACGCCGAAGGCGCCGATCTCGGCCTGGTCCTCGGACGGAATCTCGACCGGCAGGGGCGTGGTTTGGGCCAGGGCGGGCGAGGCCAGCAGGAGGGCGGCGCCGGCGGCGCACGCCATGAGGCGAATTCTGGACATTAGGATACCCCGATGGAATTTCGCGGCAGACTGACTCCGTCACGTCGGCCTGTCGCGGGCAAAGCGCGATGATTACAAACTTCTAATCCGGGCCCGGCAGAAGTCGTCCATCGCGCGGGCATAGAGGATATGCTCGGCCTGCAGGACGCGCTGGGCCAGGGTCGCGGACGTGTCATCGTCGACGATGGGCACGGCCTGCCGGGCGATGATCGGGCCTTCGTCCACGCCCTCGGTGACCAGATGGACGGTGCAGCCGGCCTCGGCGTCACCGGCGGCCAGGGCGCGGGCATGGGTGTCCTGCCCCGGATATTTCGGCAGCAGACTGGGGTGGATGTTCAGCATCCGGCCTTCCCAACGGTGCACGAGGAAGGGCGTCAGCAACCGCATGTATCCGGCCAGGGCGACGACATCGGTCCCCGCAGCCATCAGTTCTGCCTCAATCGCAGCCTCGTGGGCGGCGCGGTCCTTGTCGAACGGCCTGTGGTCGATCGCGGCGGTGGGCACGCCCTTGGCGCGTGCGACGGACAGGCCGCCCGCCTCGGGGTCATTGGACAGGACGAGAACCACCTTGAACGACGCATCTGCCGCCTGACCCGCATCGATCAGGGCGGCCATGTTCGACCCGGCCCCGGAGATCATCACGGCCACACGTACGCGGCCCGACGGCTGGTTCATCGGGTGGCGGGCGCCGGCGGATCGCCCACGGAGACGAAGGCGCCGGCGGGGCCGGGATAGACGACCGGGCTCTCGAACCCGTCGTCGGACAGGGCCGAGACGCCAAAGAAATAGTCGTCGATCGGCACCCCGGTCAGGACCAGCGACGTCGCCGTTCCGGCCGAACGGTTGAACGTCCACTGCGGCGCCGTCGTCGAACGCCACCAGACGCGATAACCGGCCGCGCCCGGTACGGCTGACCAGCGCAGGGTGGTGTCGGGCTTGACCGCACCCTCGATGGTCACGTCGGCCGGGACCATGGGCGCAGAGGCCAGGGCGGCCATGGTGGCGATGTTGAGCCGGGCGACCTGGGCCAGATAGTCGAAGTCCACGCCCTCGATCGTGTCGCCGTACTCGACGCCGTTCTCGGTGCGCAGGTCCTGATGCTGGCGGTCGTAGTTTTCGGAGCCCTCGGAGATGCGGACGGCGGGGACGCCGGCGCGCAGCATCTCCACCTGATCGCCGCCCCGGCCGAAACGGTCGGTGCGATAGATCATGTCGACGTCGAAATTGGTCAGGTAGCGGTCAGCGATTCCGTCGACGTAGCGGGCGAGATTGCGCGAGGAGCTATCGACCTCCCCACCGTTGTAGCGACGGCGTTCGGCCTGCAACGCCGTCTCGACAGTCTTGGTGCCCTCGGAAAACACGCGCACCCGGGTCGTGTCGCGGATGCCCGATTGGCCTTCGGAGTTGCCGACGATGTCGTTGTTCAGATTGGCCTCGACGACCCAGCCCTGTGCCTTGGCATAGTCGGCCAGGATCTTGCCGCCCAGCAGACCCTGCTCCTCGCCCGACAGGACGGCGTAGACCAGTGTGGCGTCGAACGAGTGTTTCGACAGGACGCGGGCGGCTTCCAGCACCGCGGACACGCCCGAGGCGTCGTCGTTGGCGCCCGGTGCGTCGGCGGTGAAGTTCATGACGTCGGTCACGCGGCTGTCGATGTGGCCGGAGATGATGATGACGCGGTTCGGGTCGCCGGTTCCGCGCTGGATGGCCACGACGTTGACGACTTCGGTCGGCGTCGGAACGCGGGGACCGGTGACCGTGTCGGCGGGCAGGGCGATCTCGAGGCAGCCGCCACATTCCATGCTGATGGTCCGGAAGTGGCTCTCGGCCCAGCGGCGGGCGGCGCCGATGCCCCGCGTGTCCGAATCGGTCTGTGACATCGTGTGGCGGGTGCCGAACCCGACGAGGGCCGTGATGTCGGCGTGCATCCGGTCGGCCTCGACCTGGGACACGATGGTGTGGAGCAGCGGCTGTTCGACCGCCGCCGGCGTCTGGGCGTGAGCGACGGCGGGCAGGGCCAGCAGGGCGGCGAGGGCGATCAGACGCATGGACGACTCCGTTTTCAGCGGCAACCTAACCATATCCCTCTCCCGGCGGGAGAGGGCTTGAGCGTCCAGGAGCGAATCGATTGGAAACGCGAAAGGGTGAGGGGTTGGCGATAACCGGTGAGGGCGCGGCCCTCACCCTTTCGGCCAAGTCTCATCGCTAACGCTCTGCGGGCCTCAAGCCCTCTCCCACCGGGAGAGGGAAGTTAGACCAGTTGCCCGCAGACGAACGCCGCTTCACCCGCCTCCAGCAGCCCGGCCAGCACATCCTCGGCGTTCTCCGGCGCGACGATCAGGATGAAGCCTATGCCGCAGTTGAAGGTGCGGCGCATCTCGTGGTCGCTGATGCCGCCGGTCTCGGCCAGCCACTGGAACACCGCCGGCATCGGCCAGGCGTTCCAGTCGAACGAGGCGGTCAGGCCCTCGGCGATGCAGCGGGGCGGGTTCTCGATCAGTCCCCCGCCGGTGATATGGGCCGCGCCCTTGATCAGGCCCGCCTTCATCAGCGGCAGGACCGGCTTCACATAGATTCGGGTCGGCTCCATCAAGGCCTGGGCCAGCGAACGATCTTTTGCGAACGGCGCGTCGTCGCCCCAGGCCAGGCCCGAGCGGTCCACGACCTTGCGGATCAGCGAATAACCATTGGAGTGTGGGCCCGACGACGCCAGGCCGATGATCAGGTCGCCGGTGTTCTGCAGATCCAGCCGGGGCAGGGCGTGACCACGCTCCACGGCGCCCAGCGAGAAGCCGGCCAGGTCGTAGTCGCCGCCCGAATACATGCCCGGCATCTCGGCTGTTTCACCGCCGACCAGGGCGGTGCCGGCCTGACGGCAACCCTCGGCGATGCCCGAAACCACGCGGCGAGCCGCGTCGATTTCGAGCTTACCAGTCGCGTAATAGTCGAGGAACAGCAGCGGTTCGGCGCCCTGGGCCAGCAGATCGTTGACGCACATGGCGACCAGATCAACGCCGACGCCGTCATGACGGCCCGTCTCGATGGCGATTTTCAGCTTGGTGCCGACGCCGTCGGTTGTGGCGACGATCAACGGGTCGACGAACCCGGCCGCCTTCAGGTCGAACAGGGCTCCAAATCCGCCCAGCGAGGGCTCCGAACCGGGGCGGGCTGTGGATTTGGCCAAGGGCTTGATATGCTCGACCAGCATGTCGCCGGCGTCGATATCGACCCCTGCATCGGCGTAGGTCAGGCCGTTCGGCAATGGGTCTTTATTGTCGCTCATCGCTCACGGGCCTGGAATCGGTGCGGAAATATGGTCGCGGCTCTTGCCACGACCGCGTCGCGGGGGGCTATAGCATTTCAATGACGCCGATCACCACTAATGACGCGCTGGTTCAGTTCTGCGCGGCCGTCGCCCACGCTCCGTTCATCGCGGTCGATACCGAGTTCATGCGGGAAACGACCTACTGGCCCAAGCTGTGCCTGATCCAGGCCGCCACGCCGGAGCATGAGGCCATCATCGATCCGCTGGCCGAGGGCCTGGACCTGGGGCCGTTCCTGGACATCCTGCGCGATCCGAAGATCGTGAAGGTCTTCCACGCCGCGAGGCAGGACACGGAAATCTTCGTCAAGCTGGGCGCCATGCCCAGGCCGATGTTCGACACCCAGGTCGCCGCGATGGCGGCCGGGTTCGGCGATCAGGTCGCTTATGACGGGCTGGTCCGCCAGATGCTGCGCATCGACCTCGACAAGGGCAGCCGGTTTACCGACTGGTCGCGTCGGCCCCTTTCCGACGCCCAGCTGACCTATGCGATCGGCGACGTGACCCACCTGGCGGCCCTGTATCCCAAGCTTCGGGATCGGCTGGAGAAGGACGGCCGGCTCGACTGGGTGACCTCGGAGATGGAGGATCTGGTCGATCCGGCCCTCTACGACACCGATCCGGAGAAGGCCTGGAAGCGGCTGAAACCCAAGAAGTACAACGCGAAGTACCTCGCGGCCTTCAAGGCCACGGCGGTGTGGCGCGAGAAGGCGGCGCAGGATCGCGACCAGCCGCGCGGCCGTATCCTCAAGGACGAGGCGATCGACGAGATCGCGACCCAGGCCCCGATGGACGTCGAGGCCTTCAACCGCCTGCGCTCCGTGCCCAAGGGCTTCGGCGGCTCGCGCCTGGGCCTCGAACTGACGGAAGAGCTGAAGCGGGTCATGGCCGATCCGGAGGCCCATGCGCCCAAGCTGGACCGCCCGGCCCACAACCAGCCGGCGCCGCCCTCGGTCGTCGAACTGCTCAAGGTGCTGCTGAAGGCCAAGAGCGACAATGCCGGCGTCGCGTCCAAGCTGATCGCCAACGTCGCCGACCTCGAGCGGATCGCCATCGACGACAATGCCGGGGTCGACGCCCTGACCGGCTGGCGGCGTCAGCTGTTCGGCGAGGATGCGCTGAAACTCAAGCGCGGCGAGATCGCCCTGGTCCTCAATGGCGCCCGGGTCGAGGTCGTCGAGATCGAATAGGCCGCCCGTTCAGATCTCCAGCTTCAGCCCCATGGCCTCGGCCAGGGCCTTGGCGCGGCGACGGGTCTGTTCGCCCAGCAGCACGTCGGCATAGCCGGGCGACGCGGTCAGCTTCAGCGCGCCGTTCTTCACGGTCACCGAGGCGTTGGCCAGTAATTGGGGCGAGCGGCCCGACAGGTCGCAGCCCAGCCGCATGGCCAGGCCCAGGGCCCGGGCGCTGACCCGCGCGTCATCGCTGAGAAGGCGGGTGACGGCAGCCGGCGCGGGCGTCGAAGCCCCGCCGCCGTAGCGACCGTTCAGGGCGCAGGCGAGCCACACGCGCTCGGGGTGGGTCTGGCCCGGGATCGGCGCGCGCAGCACCTGATCGAACACCAGTTCCAGCCGGTGATCGGGATGCAGCCGGGCCCCGAGGTCAGCGAGGCGGCAGGCCGCGGCGGCCAGGACGGCGTCGCGTTCGCGGTCGAAGGCCACGGGCAAGGCGGCGATGACATCGGCGAGCCAGGCGTTAAGGGCGGCCGGCATGGCCGGCGAAATGCCTTGGCGCGCGCCCAGGGCGGCGGCTCCGGCGATCAGCGGATCGGCGGGGGCCTCGTCCTGATCGAGCGTCTCGTAGAGCAGGCCTTCGCGCAGACCCCAGGCGGAGAAGGTGAGGGTCTTCAGTCCCAGGGTATCGATCAGTCCCTCCAGCACCAGGGCGGCGTAGGGCAGGGTCTCGGCGCGGCGTTTTGAGACGCCCGGAAGGCGGTCGAGCGAGGCCTTCGATTGTTGAGCCACCAGTCGGGCCACCCCGCGCGCGTCTTCGGCGCTCATCGCGTACTGGTGGACGATGCGGAGCGGATAGCCGCTCATCTCCATGTGCAACTGGGCCAGAGAGCGCCAGCCGCCGCCCACGGCATGGAGTTCGTCGGCGGCGAATCGTTTCGCCGCCGGTCTCAGCCGTTCCGCGATCGTGGCGCGCAGTCGCCCGGCGTCGAACCCTTTCGGATCGGCCAGGCTGAATGGCCCGAGCGGCAGAGTGATGCCTGACGACGCGGTCCCGTCGCCGACCTTGATAAGCTCCAGGCTGGACCCGCCCATGTCGGCGGCGACGCCTGTCGAGCGCGGCTCTCCGGCGAGGACGCCCAGGGCGGCGTATTTCGCCTCCTCCTCGCCGGTCAGGACACGGACGCGCAGGCCCGTCGTGGCGGCGACGCGGTCGCAGAACTCCGGGCCGTCTGCGGCCTCGCGCACGGCGGCGGTGGCGGCGACGAAGGTGTAGGCGGGACGCACCCCCTCCAGCACGGCCGCGAACCGGCGCAGCGTCGTCATCGCCAACTCGACGCCCGCCGGCGACAGTTTGCCGGTCTCCGGCAGGTCGCGGCCGAGGCCGGCCTGGACCTTTTCGTTGAACACGGTCCAGATGGCGCGGCCTTCCAGCCGATACAGCACCATGCGGACGGAGTTCGAGCCGATGTCGATCACCGCCGCCTCGCGCGGCGTCGCATAGAGTGCGTTCACTGACCGGGCCGATCGTAGCGCAGCGCTTCCGGCCGGGTCTTCACCTTTCGGCCCCGGCCCGAGAGGCTGGGGTTGGTCATGAAGTATTTGTGGGCCGAGAAGGGCCGAGCCGGATCGGCCGGCGTGACCCTGGTGTAGCCGCCGTCGGCGCCCAGAACCCAGCTCTGGGCGTCGTCCTTCAGGTTGGCGACCATGATCTGGTCCAGCACCTGGTCGTGGACCGTGGCGTTGAACACTGGCGTCATGATCTCGACGCGCCGGTCGAGATTGCGGGTCATCCAGTCGGCCGAGGAAATGAACAGCTTTGCCTTGTCGTGCGGCAGGTCCTTGCCGTTGGCGAAACAGATGATGCGGCTGTGTTCCAGGAACCGCCCGACGATCGACTTGACTCGGATGTTCTCGGACAGCCCCGGTACGCCGGGACGCAGGCAGCAGATGCCGCGCACGACCAGTTCGATCCGCACGCCCCACTGGCTGGCGCGGTACAGAGCATCGATGATCTCGGGATCGACCAGGGCGTTGAGCTTGACCCAGATGGCCGCCGGCTTGCCCTTGGCCGCCGCCGACATCTCCTTGCCGATCAGCTCGATCAGGGTCGATTTCATGTTGAGGGGCGAGACGACCAGCGCTTCCAGATCCTCGGGCTGGGCATAGCCGGTGATGTAGTTGAACACCCGCGACGCATCGCGGGCCAGCACGGGATCGGAGGAGAACAAACTGAGGTCGGTGTAAATCTTGGCCGTGATCGGGTGATAGTTGCCGGTGCCGAAGTGACAGTAGGTCTTCAGCGCATCGCCCTCGCGCCGCACGACGACACTGAGCTTGGCGTGGGTCTTGTATTCGACGAAGCCGAAGACGACGTGGACTCCGGCCCGCTCCATGGCGCGGGCCCAGCGCAGGTTGGCCTCCTCGTCGAACCGGGCCTTGATCTCGACCAGGGCCACGACGTTCTTGCCGTTCTCGGCCGCCTCGATCAGGGCTGCTACGATCGGGCTGTCCTTGGAGGTGCGATAGAGCGTCTGCTTGATGGCGATGACGTTGGGGTCGCGCGCCGCCTGACGCAGGAACTGCACCACCACATCGAAGCTCTCGAACGGGTGGTGGATGAGGATGTCCTTCTCGCGTACCGCGGCGAAAACGTCGCCGCCCTGGTCGCGAACCCGTTCCGGATAGCGGGGCTCATAGCCTGGGAACTTCAGGTCCGGGTGGCCGGAGGGGATCAGTTCGCCCATCTGCGCCAGGCCCAGCATGCCGTCGACCAGAACGACATCCTGGGGCGCGGCCTCCAGTTCGCCGATGATAAAATCGCGTAGATCGGCCGGCATCGACGCCTCGATCTTTACCCTCACGACGGACCCCAGACGACGCTGCTTCAGCGCCTCCTCGAACTCCAGCACCAGATCCTCGGCCTCCTCCTCGATCTCGATGTCCGAGTCGCGGATCAGGCGCAGCACGCCTTTCTCGAGCACCTCGTGGCCCGGAAACAGGTGCTCAATGAACAGCAGCAAGACGTTTTCGAGCGAGATGAACCGCCTGCGCCCCTTCACCGACCGCCCGTCGCCGGTCAGTTCCCAGAAGCGCCGCACCTGGGTCGGCACGGGCACCAGCGCATAGAGCGTCTTGTTGTCCCGGTTACGGCGCAGCTTCAGCGCCAGGGAAAAGCCGAGGTTGGGCAGGAAGGGGAAGGGGTGCGCCGGGTCTATGGCCAGCGGCGTCAGCACGGCGAACAGCTGGTTCAGGAATTCGGGCTCAAGCCGTTCCTTGTCCGTCTTGGTGATCTTGCCTGGCTGAACAACCTCGATCCCGGCCCCGGTCAGTTCCTTGCGCAGTTGGCGCCAGCGTTCCTGCTGTTCGTCCATCAGCTCGCCGGCGGCGACGTTGACCTTTTCCAGCTGTTCGGCGGCCGTCAGGCCATCGGCGGACAGCACCCGCACCCGTTCGCGCACCTGACCCTTCAGACCGGCGACGCGGGTCATGAAGAACTCGTCGAGGTTATTGGCCGAGATCGACAGGAACCGCAGCCGTTCCAGCAGCGGGTGGCTGGGGTTCGCGGCTTCTTCCAGAACCCGCGCGTTGAAGGCCAGCCAGCTGATCTCGCGATTGAAGAACCGTGTGGGCGAGGCCATCAGGGCCTCGTCCAGGTGCAGCTGGGGCGCTCGGGAAGAGGGGACTTCCTCGCCCCGGGTGGCGTCGGCAATGGCGGCGTCGGACATGGGCCGGTTGTGGGGCGCGATTGTTACGGCTGCAACCCTTCCCATAACTCTCCGTCATCCTCGCCCCCACCCTCGGTCCCGCTCGGATCTCCGCTACGCTTCGTCCAAGGATGACGGAGACGAGAGTTCCAGCACCTGCCGCGCCAATGTCCGCGTGACCGGCCTGTGCTCCGCATCCAGCCGGTCGACCACGTCGGCGACGGCGGCTGCCGACCGGTCGATGCGTCTGACCAGGTAGTCGATCACGCCTTCACCCGGCGTGATGCTGTGTTCGGCGAAACGGGCGGTCAGGATGGCTGACAGGACGTTGTCGTCCGGCGCCTCCATCGCCACCACCCGCACGGCATCGAGCCGCGACCGCAGATCCGGCACCGCCACATCCCAGCGTCGCGGCGATGGCCGCGAGACCATCAACAGGGCGCCGCCGTCGTGCTGGGCGAGGTTGATCAGGTGGAACAGGGTCTCGTCGTCGGCGTCCTGGGCGATGTCGAGCAGGACAGGGCGGCCCTCCAGCTCGAGCGGATCGGCCAGCGCCGCCTCGGCCCCGTTCAGAGGGATGGCGCCGACCCGTTCAGCCCAGCGGGCGGCCAGATGGCTCTTGCCGCATCCGGCGGGACCGCAGATGGCCATGACCTGACCCGCGCTGTCCGGCCAGGCAGCGAGCGCATCGACAGCAAAGGCGTTGGACGCCGAGCGCACAAAGGCCATCGCGCCATGCGACGCCTCCCGGGTCAGGGGCAGTCTGAGCTGTTCGCGAAGGGGACGGCGCACCGACATGGCTTCACCATAGCAGATCGCCCGGATTGTCCTGATACGGGATTGTCTTGCGACGTGGACAGACGATCCGGCCCTGTGGACCGCTGCGACCGCTTCTGACGTCAAACATAAAAAGTCATTCGACGCTCTGGAAGGCGCCTCTTCCCGGCGGGCGGGCATCGAGGCCTCTCGTCCGCGCCTTGGCGGTCTGCGGGTATAGACTACGGGGCTGGCTCGGACGTCGGCCGCGAACGTGTAGACTCCGTCGACTCTATCGACTCCGTTTTTGGAGTCGCGCAGGGCCCGAAACCGGCGTCCGACCTTGACTTTCGGGGGCGCGGATGCGCCTTACGCCGCTTCCAATTCCCGCCGTTTCGCGGCCGATTCAGACGATTTCCCCCCGATGTCCGACATGCACGCCTATCGCTCCCACACCTGCGGCGCCCTCCGGTCTTCGGACGCGGGCTCCAATGTGCGTCTGTCCGGCTGGGTGCATCGCAAGCGCGACCACGGCGGTCTGCTGTTCATCGACCTGCGCGACCACTACGGCCTGACCCAGCTGGTCTTCCACCCCGAGACCCCGGGCTTTGAAGCCGTTGAGCGCGTGCGTGCCGAAAGCGTGATCCGCGTGGACGGTGAAGTGGTCGCCCGTGACGCCTCGGTGGTGAACCCGAACCTGCCGACCGGCGAGATCGAGCTGCGCGTCACGGGCGTCGAGATCCTGTCCGAGGCCGCCGAACTGCCGCTGCCGGTCTTCGGCGAGCCGGAATACCCCGAGGAAATCCGCCTCAAGCACCGCTATCTCGACCTTCGCCGCGAGACCCTGCACAAGAACATCGTGCTCCGCAGCCGCGTGATCTCCTCGATCCGCCAGCGCATGGTCGGTCAGGGCTTCCTCGAATATCAGACCCCGATCCTGACGGCCTCCAGCCCCGAAGGCGCGCGCGATTTCCTCGTGCCGTCGCGTCTTCACCCGGGCAAGTTCTATGCGCTCCCGCAGGCCCCGCAGCAGTTTAAGCAGTTGCTGATGGTCTCGGGCTTCGACCGCTATTTCCAGATCGCCCCCTGCTTCCGCGACGAGGACCTGCGCGCCGACCGTTCGCTGGAATTCTACCAGCTCGACGTCGAGATGAGCTTCGTCACGCAAGAGGATGTTTTTGCAGCGATCGAACCCGTCATGCACGGCGTGTTCGAGGAGTTCGCCGACGGCAAGCCGGTCTCGCCGATCAGCGCGTCGCACACCTTCACCAACGACTTCGGCCAGACGCTGGAGCACGCCGGCTTCGAGCGCCTGACCTACGAACAGTCGATGAAGTGGTACGGCACGGACAAGCCGGACACCCGCAACCCGATCAAGATGCAGGACGTCTCCGAGCATTTCCGCGACGGCGGCTTCGGCCTGTTCAACAAGATCCTCGGCGCCGACCCCAAGAACGCCGTCTGGGCCATCCCGGCCCCGACCGGCGGCTCGCGCGCCTTCTGCGACCGCATGAACTCCTGGGCCCAGGGCGAAGGGCAGCCCGGCCTCGGCTACATCTTCTGGTCGGATGACAACAACGCCTGGGGCGGCCCGATCGCCAAGAACCTCGGCGAGGCCACCGGCGCGTTGATGGCTGCGCTGGGTCTCGGCAAGGGCGACGCCGCCTTCTTCGCCGCCGGTCTGCCGTCGGTCTTCGCCAAATTCGCCGGTCTGGCCCGCACCCGCGTCGCCACCGAGCTGAAGCTGGTCGACGAGGCGCAGTTCAAGTTCTGCTGGATCGTCGACTTCCCGATGTTCGAATGGTCCGAGGAAGAGAAGAAGGTCGACTTCTCGCACAACCCCTTCTCGATGCCGCAGGGCGGGCTGGAGGCTCTCGAAACCCAGGACCCGCTGACCATCCGCGCCTATCAGTATGATATCGTCTGCAACGGCTATGAGCTGTGCTCGGGCGCGATCCGGAACCACAAGGCCGAGATCATGCTCAAGGCCTTCGAAATCGCCGGCTACGATGCCTCGGTGGTCGAGGAGCAGTTCGGCGGCATGCTGAACGCCTTCCGTTACGGCGCGCCCCCGCACGGGGGCTTGGCGCCCGGCATCGACCGCATCGTCATGCTGCTCGCCAACCAGGTCGCCATCCGTGAGGTCATCGCCTTCCCGCTCAACCAGCAGGGGCAGGATCTGCTGATGAGCGCCCCGGCCGAGGCGCAGGACCGTCAGTACAAGGAACTGCACATCCGCCAGAGCCTGCCGCTGAAGTAGGGCTTCCGCCCACAGAGCGGCGGCTTCGACGGCCGCCGCGATCAGTGGTCGGCGCTGGCGAAGTTGCGGCGCGGCGAGGGCGCCGCCGGAGGCGCGGGCGGGAACGGCGGCGCAGGCGTCCGGATCATGACCCGGGAGCCGCAGCTCCGGACGCTGAGACCGTTCGGCAGGCGGGTCGAGGAGTCGCCGCAGGCCTGCGCGATCTGGGCCTGGGTCAGGCCCCGGGCGCTCGACAGGTCGGCGCCCCGGATGTCGGCGCGGCGCATCGAGGCGTCGGTGAAACGGGCCCGGCCGAAGGTCCCCTGGGACAGGCGGGCTCCGTCCAGCTGGGCGTTGCTGAAGTTGGCGGCGCTGAAGTCGCCGTTGGCCATGTTAGCGGCGTTCAGCTCTGCGTTGGCGAAGGAGGCTCCACGTGCACTGACGTTGGCCAGGGTGGTGCCGAACAGCTCGGCGTTGGACAGATTGGTCCCTGACAGCACCGCGCCGTTCATGTTCGCGCCCATGAGTTCGGCGCCCGACAGGTTGGCCCGGCTGAGATCAGCGCGGCTGAAGACGGCGCCCTGGGCCTCCGCTCCGCTGATATTGGCGTTGATGAAGACCGCGCCGCCGAAGTTCGATCCCTGAATCTGCACACCGGTCATGTTTGCGTCGGTGAAGTCGCTGTTCGAGAAGTTTGAGCCGACCAGTTCGGCGCCACGCAGATCCGCTCCGACCAGGGTCGCGCTGATGAAGCTGGCGCCGGTGAAGGTCGCGCCGGCCAGGTTGCGGCCCGACAGTTCGCAGCGGTGGCAGGCCCCCCCCAGTGAGATCATCCGGGTTACGTCGCGGTCCTGGAACGGCAGGCTCACTTCGGCCGCGGCCGGTGCCGCGAGCGCCGAGAGGCCGGCGAAGAGCGCCAGGGCCGACAAGGCGGTGGAAAAACGGCGGGAGAAGACCAAGGCTTGATTCACGCCCTCTAGATGATCCCTGATCACGCGAAACCCTACTTAAATCGCGGTAAGGATAGAGGTCTTCAGCAGGCGGGAATGCGCAGGCTTCCGGGCAGGGAGGTCGCGGCGTCGCCGCAGGCCCGGTTCAGCTGGCTCTGGATCAGGCCCGTGGCGCGCGCCAGCTGGGCGCCGGAGAAGTTGGTCCCTGTCAGGGTCGCGCCCGAAAAGCTTGCCCCCTCCAGGTAGGCGCCGACGAAGCTGGCGTTGGTCAGATCGGCGCGGTTGAAGTTCGAACTGGAGAAGACGCCGCCATAGGCCTCTACATCGCGCAGATCGGCGCTGGAGAACCGGGTGCGGTTCATCACCGCCAGGCTCAGGTCCGCCTGGCGCAGCCGGGAGCCGCTGAGGTTCAGGCCGCGCGCCTCCAGCCCCGAGAAGTCGCCCTGGAACAGATTGCAGCCGGAACAGCTGGCGCCGCCGCGCACACGAGCGATCTGGCCAGCGTTCTGGGCAAGGGCCGGGGCGGCGATAAGGGTCAGGGCGGCGGCGAGGATCAGGCGTTTCACGGCGGTCGTGCTCCGAAGCCGGCGAACCGGCGGCAGTCGTCGCCCTTTGGTTAGCGCACAGGTGCTTACGATCTGTTGAACCGAGCTCGGTCGGGAGCAGCCACGCGGGCGAGCATGGCGCGATAGGCGTCGGAGAGCGGTTCGGATCTGCCCTCCAGGGCGCGGACATAGGTCAACGAGACCTCGGTCAGGATCTGGCCGTCACGCCGGATATCGACGCGAAGCTCATAGCTGGAGCGACCGATACGGGGCAGGGAGACCTCCATGTCCAGAAGGTCGTCGAACCGGGCCGAACTGCGAAAGCTGGCCCGCGCATCGACGACATAGCTCTGGGCCATGTCGGGATGGTCGTCGGTCATCACCCCGGCGGCGCGGAAGAATTCGGTCGCGGCGACGTCGGCATAGGCGAAATAGTTGGGATTGAAGACGACGCCCTGGGCATCGACCTCGCCCCAGCGGACGCGGAGCGGGCAACTGAACCCGGACATTTGCGCCTATCCACGCATCTGGGGCGCGATCCCGCAGGTGTCGCAGATCCAGGCCGCCCCACGCTGTTGCAGGGTGAAGTCGCCGCAGGCGGGGCAGGCATCGGCCTCGCTGTGGTCGCCGCTGACGAAGGGCGCCTCGGTGCGGCGGCCGAAGGGCAGGACGACCAGATTGTCAGGCGTGGCGCCCCGCGCGAAGCCCTTGGAGATGAAACGGGCCGCCGGGACCAGTTCGTCAGCCTTGCCAGAGCCCAAACCGTCGGCGTCCAGGGGCTCGGCGTCGGCGTTGGCCAGCTCGTGCCGATCCAGGTAGCTGACGCCCAGTTCGCGGAAGATGTAGTCGAGGATCGAGGTCGCCGAGCCGATCGAATCGTTGCCGGTAACCCGCCCGGCCGGCTCGAACCGCGTCAGGACGAAGGCGTCGACGAACTCGTCCAGCGGCACGCCGTATTGCAGCCCGATCGAGACCGCTATGGCGAAATTGTTCATCAGGCTGCGGAAGGCGGCGCCTTCCTTGTGCATGTCGATGAAGATCTCGCCGAGCTCGCCGTCCTCGTATTCGCCGGTGTGGATATAGACCTTGTGGCCCCCGACAGCGGCCTTCTGGATATAGCCCTTGCGGCGGTCGGGGAGTTTGCGGCGAGTGCGGACGCGCTCGATGACCCTTTCGACCACCCGCTCGGTCTTGGCGGGACGGGGCGAGGGAGCGGGTTCCGGCGCGCGCCGGGCCGGTTCGACATCCGGCAGCAGAAGCAGGGGCTGGTTCGCTGCCTGACGGCGGGACAGACGAATCGCGCGGCGGCCCTCGGATGCGGCCTGGGTCAGCATCGCCATGGCGGCGCCGATGCCCGCCCGGCTGGGCAGCTCCACCGATGTCATGTCCCCGACGTCGCTTGACGGCTCCGCCGCGCGGATGAGGGCGGCGGCCGCGCCATCGAGGTCAGCGAGAACGGTCTTCAGCCGCATGGGCGTGCTGGGCCAGGCGGACAGGTCCTGATGCCCGAACACATGCTCCGTCGCCGCCGCGATTTCATCGGGGGACGCCAGCTGGGCCAGCAGTCCGCCTTGAATCAGGGTCTCCTGATCGATGCCCAGGACGTCGCGGATGAAGCCGGCTTCCAGCGTCGGCGGTCTAAAGGCGTCTTCGAGCCGCTCGACATGGGTCAGAGCCGTCTCGACGGCTTCCAGCTCCAATTCTGTGAACCCTTTCGCCGAGAGTTCGGCATGGCCGAGGGCCGGCGAGTCCCCCAACGTCCGACGGCCCAGTAGCCAGCGCTCGGCGCCCTCCACGTCGCCGCCTTGGGCCGCGATGGCGACGGCCAGCGTCGGATGCAGGCGGCGAACGATCTCGCCGTCGCGGGTCTGGAAGACTTCGACGCCGGACAGGGGGGCGACGCCCAGCCGCAGATCCCGCTCCGCGTCCGACGCCAGGGTGGCGATAAGGCACTGGCGGCGACCGGACGCGCTTGCGGCCGCGTGGGCCTGGGCGGTACGCAGGGCCGCGGCGCGCCCCAGATCGCTCGTCAGGTCGGCGAGGCGCGCCTCGCGCGCCGCAAGTGCGGCCAGGATGGCCTCGGCGGCGACGGGCCAGTCGGCGGCGGGGCGCAGGGTCTCGGCCAGTTCGCTGGAGGCCAGGGAGGCTGACGCCGCCAGCAGGCTGGAGGCGGCCACGAACTCGGTCTCGTTGATCGCTCCGGCGGCCCGGGAGGCCAGCCAGTCGAGCCCGCCCACCAGCGTCAGGACCACGGGACGCACGGCGTGACGCCGTCGGGCCAGACGCCCGTCCGGAGCGAAGCCGCAGGCGACCTCGATCTCCAGCGCCGTCGTCCACAGCCGGGCGAGGGCGTCCAGTGCTGCGATCATGTCTGGCAGGGCAGCGGCCACGGCGGGCAGGGCGATGGCGCAGCCCGGAGCGATGGCGAGATCCGCAGCGGCCTCGGCGTCGCGCACGGAGAAGGCCACGACGAGGTCATCGGCGAGGCAGCCGTCGGCGGCGGCGCGCAGCGGGGCATCCATCGGTGAGTCGGGATCGGATACCGCGACGACCCGCGTCTGTTTCAACGGCTCGGGCTCTGGCGCGGAGAACATCCGTCCGGCGATGGCGTCCAGGATGGCCGTGTCGTCGGCGCCGGCCCGGCGGGCGGCGAGGGCGGCGCGGCCCAGGACCGGGTTGGCGGCGGGGTCGGAGCATACCGACGCCGGGCCGTCGCAACGCCTGACCGCGTCGGTCACGGCCCGCAGGGTACGGGTGACACCGGACAGGGCGTGGGCGGTGACGCGCGCGGTGCGCCGCCGCGCCGTGTCGCTTTCAAATCGCGCGCGCACCCCCGCGTCGCCGAGATCGAAGACGGTCGCGTTGCGCGTCGGACCGGGCTGATCCTCGGCTGCAGGGGGAGTCCGCGCGCCCTCAGCCAGGACTGAGGACGGCGCGGCCAGCCCCAGAATGACGCTGGCGACCAGTTCCGAAGCGAAGGTGTCGGCAGCGATCGCGGACGGGAATATGCCGGTGGAGCGGCCCCAGGCGGCGAGGCGGGCGGCCCAGCGATCCAGTGCGCCGTCCAGGACGGGCGGTCCGGCGGCCGCGGTGCGGGTCGGCGCCCCCTCGAGGCGGGGCCAGTCATCGGGCGACTGGTCGTACCAGTCCAGCCACGACTCGACCCTGGCGTCGCTCCAGCCGGCGGGGGCCAGCACCCTGATAACCCGGTCGGCGCGCTCGATCTCGCGCGCTTCGCACACGACGGAGGCGGACAGGTCGGTCAGGAAGGGGGTGAAACGCATTCGCAGGCCCGGACTGGATCGGTTCGCCAGCCTAGGGCGCTCCGCACGGTCGCCGCAATAGATGTAGCGGGTTGAGGCGAGGTTACCCCCAAGATGTTGCTCCATGTGATTTGGGTTGGACGCTGGACGCGGACGCGGCCGGTTTCTATGATCGGGTGAGTGGATCGGGGCTCCCGCCGATCCGAATCTGGACTGGAATCGCCTCGTGCTCGGCAGAATCTTCGGTTGGACGTCCGGCGCGACGATCGGCACCCTCTTCACAATCGCCAAGCGCGGCGAACTGATTGGGACCGACGAGAACGGCAACCGTTATTATCAGTCGCGCGACAACGTCAGCTACGACGGCCGCAAGCGCCGCTGGGTCGTTTACGACGGCTACGCCGAGGCGTCGAAGGTGACGCCTGACTGGCACGGCTGGCTGCACTATACTTTCGATGAGCCGCCGACCGAGGCGCCTTTGCCGCGCCGTCGCTGGGAACTGGATCACCGCCCCAACATGACCGGAACGCCGCTGGCCTGGCATCCTCAAGGGTCACTGCTGGAGGAGGGCGTGCGCCCGGCAGCGACCGGCGACTACGAGGCCTGGAAGCCCGAATGAACCGCGCTCGCATCCTGCTGATCAGTACGGCGGTCGTCGGACTGGCCGTGTCGGGCGGCGTGGTCGCGGGCGGCTGGCAGAATGCGCCGGCCCAGGATGCGACCCCGGCGCCCGATTCCATCGGCGACGTCCTGAGATCGACCGCGCCGACGGAAGAGACGGCGCCCGCCGGCGACCCCGCCCCGGCCGTGCCCATCGCCATCACCCCGCCGACGCCCGCGATTCAGATCGAGACGGTCGCCCTGCAAGGGGATGAGGCCGACGCCGATGCGGACAAGGAAGACGAGGACGCCGAGTCTGAAGTGGACAAGGCGAAACGCCTGGCCGCCGATACCGTGCTCCCGCGCCAGCGTCGCCGCGTCGCCATCATCGAGGCGATCGACAAGATCACGGCCGAAAGCATGCGGTTCGAGGTCGAGGTCGGCGGTCGCCCGGTACGCTTCAACCAGGCGCTGATCTTCACCGCCCGCGCCTGCGAGGTTTCGGCGGAGAACGAACTGGTCTCGGACGCTATCGCCTATGTCGATGTGACTCTGCAGCCGAAGGCAGCCGGCGCCGCGGCGCGCCAGATCTTCCGGGGCTGGATGTTCTCGTCGAGCCCGGCCATCAGCGGACTGCAACACCCGATCTATGATGCCTGGGTCGTGGGCTGCAAGGCATAGGTCACGGCCTCCGTGCCTGACAGCGGCCGGGTGAGGGCGGACGAGTCCGGGATCGCGGGCAAGGCGTCGGCCAGGCGTTTCAGATAGGCGCGCTGCGGGATTTCCAGCAGACCGAACTGATCCAGATGCGGCGTGCGGAACTGGGCGTCGAGCAGTCGCCAGCCGCCGAGCCGAAGCCGCGCCACCAGATGGACGAGCGCGACCTTGGAGGCGTCTGTGGTACTGCTGAACATGCTCTCGCCGAAGAAGGCGCCGCCCAGGGTGACGCCGTAGAGGCCGCCGACCAGGACCTCGTCTCTCCAGCATTCGATGCTGTGGGCGTGACCCCGCATATGCAGATCGAGATACAGGCCCATGATCGGGTCGTTGATCCAGGTGTCCTCTCGCCCTGGCCCCGATGCGGCGCAGGCATGTAGGACCGCGTCGAAGGCCGTATCGACGCGCACGACGAACGGTTCGCTGCGGATCGTGCGGCGCAGACGGGCGGGAATGTGGAAGCAGTCGAGCGGGATAACGCCCCGCTGCTCGGGCTCGACCAGATAGACGCGCGGGTCGTCCCGGTCCTCGCCCATCGGAAAGACGCCGTGGGCATAGCACTGCAACAGGGCGTGGGCGTCGAACGGATCCGGCGGCGTGAATGCGCTGGCCGCCGGATCGGTCACGTCAGGCGTCGGTCTTTTGACGCCTGGCCCAGTTCTCCAGCCAGTGGATGTCGTAGTCACCGGACAGGATGTCGGGCTCGTTCAACAGCTTCTGGAACAGGGGAATGGTCGTGTCGATGCCGCCGATGACCATCTCGTTCAGGCTGCGCTTGAGCCGGGCGACGCACTCGGCGCGGTCGCGTCCGTGGACGATCAGTTTGCCGATCAGGCTGTCGTAGTAGGGCGGGATCGAATAGCCGGCGTAGATGGCGCTATCCAGCCGCACGCCGAGGCCGCCGGGGGCGTGGAAGTCGGTGACCGTGCCGGGCGAGGGGGCGAAGGTTTCCGAGTTTTCGGCGTTGATCCGGACCTCGATGGCGTGGCCCTCGAAGTGGATATCGTCTTGCGTGAACGAGAGCGGCAGGCCGGCGGCGATACGGATCTGTTCGCGGACCAGGTCGACGCCGGTGACGGCCTCGGTGACCGGGTGTTCGACCTGCAGCCGGGTGTTCATCTCGATGAAGAAGAACTCGCCGTCCTCCCACAGGAACTCGATGGTGCCGACGCCGAGGTAGCCGATCTTGCCAATCGCCTTGTTGACGACCTCGCCGATCTGGATGCGTTCGGCGGCCGACAGGGCGGGCGACGGGGCCTCTTCCAGCACCTTCTGGTGACGACGCTGCAACGAGCAGTCGCGTTCTCCCAGGTGGACGACGTTGCCGTGGCTGTCGGCCACAACCTGGATCTCGATGTGGCGGGGCTTCTGAAGGTAGCGCTCCATGTAGACCGCGCCGTTGCCGAAGGCGGCCTTGGCCTCGGTCTGGGCGGTCTGGACGGCCTCGACGAGATCTTCGGCGGTCAGGGCGACCTTCATGCCGCGTCCGCCGCCGCCCGCCGCCGCCTTGACGATCAGCGGGAAGCCGATGGACTTCGACGCCTCGATGGCGGCCTCGATCGTCTCGACCTCGCCGGCCGAGCCGGGCACGCAGGGGATGCCGGCTTCCAGCACCGTCTGCTTGGCGCTGATCTTGTCGCCCATGACCCGGATGTGCTCGGGCTTTGGACCGATGAAGGTCATGCCGTGAGCCTCGACGATCTCGGCGAAGCGGGCGTTCTCGGACAGGAAGCCGTAGCCCGGGTGGATCGCCTGGGCGCCGGTGATCTCGGCGGCCGCGATGATCGACGGGATGTTCAGATAGGATTTCGCGGCCGGGGCCGGGCCGATGCAGACGCTTTCGTCCGCCAGCCGCACCCACATGGCGCCGCGGTCGGCTTCCGAGTGCACGGCGACGGTGGAGATGCCCATCTCCTTGCACGCGCGGTGGATACGCAGCGCGATCTCGCCGCGGTTGGCGATGAGGACTTTGGTGAACACGGGATCAGGCCTCGAGGACGACGAGAGGTTCGCCGAACTCGACGGGCTGGGCGTCGCCGACCAGGATCTCCTGCACGACGCCGTCGCGTGGAGACTGGATCGGGTTCATCGTCTTCATGGCCTCGACGATCAGCAGGGTCTGACCCTTCTTGACCTTGTCGCCGACCTTGGCGAACGGCGGGGCCTCGGGCGAGGCCTGCAGATAGACGGTGCCGACCATCGGCGACTTCACCTGCTCGCCCGACTTGGCGACGATCGTGGCCGGGTCCGACGGCATGGACAGAGGCGCGGCGCTGGCCGCAGGCGCTGCGGCGGCCTGCGGGGCGTAGGCCGGAGCCGACGCGTACTGCATCACCGGGGCGGCGGTGATTTCGCGGGCGACGCGGATGCGCAGCTCGCCACGCTCAACCTCGATCTCGGTCAGCGAGGTGTCGTTGAGAATGTCGGCCAGCTGGCGGACCAGCGTGGTGTCGATCTCCACCGAGGGCTCGTTATCCAGTTTCTTGTCGGTCGCCATGAGAGCTATGCCTTGTGGTCTGGGTTCAACGGGCAGGCGATGCGGAGCGTTCCCGCGCCAGCCGGAGGGCGGCCTTGACGGCCAGTTCGTAGGAATGGGCGCCGAAGCCTGAGACGATGCCCGTGGCCGCCAGCGAGACGTAGGAGTGACGTCGAAATTCCTCGCGGGCCGCCGGATTGGACAGGTGGCACTCGACGACCGGGATCGTCAGGGCCTTGAGCGCGTCCAGCAGGGCGATGGAGGTGTGGCTGTAGGCCGCCGGATTGATGACGAGCGCCACAGCTTCCGTGCGCGCTTCCTGGATCCAGTCGACGAGTTCGCCTTCATGATTCGACTGGCGGAAGACCACGGTCGCGCCGTCAGCGGCCGTCTCGCACAGGGCCTGGACGTCGGCCAGGGTCTCGCGCCCATAGATGTGCGGCTCCCGCTCACCCAGGAGGTTGAGGTTGGGGCCGTTCAGGACGTAGAGGACGGGGGTTTCGGGCATTCGCTCCGGATGGGTTGGCGACGGGGCCAATGAGAGTGGTTCGCCGCTTCGGTGGGCGGGCCTTTTAGCGGAACGGCGTCGCTCGTCAAAGCCGAGGTTGCGCCGGACAGGTCAGGTTGACGTAACGACATGCGCATTCAAGTCAACGGAGATACGCGGGATGTGGCCGCACGGACGGTGCTGGCGCTGGTCGAAGAGCTCGGATTCGACGTTCGCAAGGTCGCCGTCGAGCGCAACCTGGCCATTGTGCCCCGGTCGCTGCATGCCGGGACGGCGCTGGAGGACGGCGACCGGATCGAGCTGGTCCAGTTCGTCGGCGGCGGGTGAGCGGGTTCCGTTCCCCAGCGCGCAGGCCTAGATTAAGGCGATGAACGCTCCCTTCGTTGCACCGACCGCCGATTCCCCGACCGATTGCTGGACCGTCGCCGGGCGCAGCTTCAACTCGCGCCTGATCGTGGGCACAGGCAAATACGCCGACTATGCCCAGAACGCGGCGGCGGCCGAGGCTGCGGGCGCCGACATCGTCACCGTGGCCCTGCGCCGGGTGAACCTCAGCGATCCGTCCCAGCCGATGCTGGTCGATTATCTGAAGCCAGACCGGTTCACCTTTCTGCCCAATACAGCCGGCTGTTTCACCGGGGAGGACGCGGTCCGCACCCTGAGGCTGGCGCGCGAGGCGGGCGGCTGGGACCTGGTCAAGCTGGAGGTTCTGTCCAACTCGGCGCACCTGTATCCCGACATGATCGAGACGCTCAGGGCGCTGGACCTGCTGGTCAAGGACGGCTTCGACGTCATGGTCTACTGCACCGACGATGTGGTCATGGCCAAGCGGCTGGAAGACGCGGGCGCGGCGGCGATCATGCCGGCGGCCTCGCCGATCGGATCGGGTCTCGGCATCCAGAACCGGGTCAATATCTGGCTGATCGTCGAGCAGGCGACCGTGCCTGTGCTGGTGGACGCCGGCGTGGGCACGGCCTCGGACGCGACCATCGCCATGGAACTGGGCTGCGACGCCGTGATCGCCAACACGGCCATCGCCGGGGCGCGCGATCCCATCGGCATGGCGCGAGCGATGAAGCACGCCGTCATCGCCGGGCGCGAGGCCTATCTGGCGGGACGGATGGCCAAGAAGATGTACGCCGATCCGTCGTCGCCGCTGGGCGGGCTGATCTGAGCTTGACGGAACGCGGGTTTGGCGACAGGGTGTTCCTGTAATGTTCCGGAGCGACCGATGCGCACCCTGACTCTCCGAGGCTATCTCGCCGTGGCTGTTCTCGGCCTGTTGATCGCGATCGGGGTCATGGCCGCAGGAAGCGCCAAGGCCCAGGAGACAACAGTGCATCACGCCGTGGGGACTTTCGAGGTGGCGATGGCGCCCGCCGATGCCGAGGTGATCGAGGCGGGTCTGGGTCTGTCCCGCTACATCCTGTCCAAGACCTTCAGCGGCGGGATCCAGGGCGTGTCGAGCGGCCAGATGCTGACGGGAGGGCCTCCGGGCGACACGACCGGGACCTATATCGCGCTGGAACGCGTGGTCGGCACGCTGGATGGCAAGGAGGGGGCCTTCCTGCTGGCCCATCGCGGCGACATGAGCCCGGAGGGCTATACGCTGTCGATCACCGTGGTGCCGAACTCGGGCACCGGAGCGCTGGCGGGGATCAGCGGGGACTTCGCCCTGACGCTCGAAGGCGGGGAACACCGCTACGACCTGAGCTACAGCCTGCCAAACCCCTGAGACGATCGGGGCGCTTGGAAGCGCTCTTCGACTGGTGCAGGATCGTCGCCTCGGATCGAGGGGAAGACGATGCGACTGACACTGCTCACCTTCACCGCCGTCGCCCTCTGTCTGGCGGGGCCGGCCGCCGTCGCGGACGCGACCTCTGCCGCGGCGGATGCAGAGGCGAGCGCCTCCCTGTTGCAGAACCCCCGGGGATGCGGCCGGGTCGGGTCGGTGCTGGACGCCGCGCCGGAAGCCTCCATGGTCCTGGTGCCCGGTTTCGGCGAGGTCGCGAGCTGGACCGTCGACACCACAAATCCCGAGGCCCAGGCCTGGTTCGACCACGGGGTGCGGCTGCGCTGGGCCTTTGAACACAAGGAATCGGTCCGGGCCTTCCGCCGGGCGCGGGCCATCGATCCCGACTGCGGCCTGTGCGCCTGGGGCGAGGCCTGGGCGACCGGGCCCAACCTCAACGGCGGCGGCACGGATGACGACTCCCTGCGGGCCGGGCTCAGGCTGGCCCAGCTGGCCCGGCGCGAGGCGGGAGGCGCCACTGCGGTCCAGCGCCAGATGATCGACGCGCTGATCCAGCGCTACTCCGGGGCCAAGGCCAGCCAGGGCGTTCGCTTCGCCCGGGCCATGGACCGGATCGTTCGCCGCAATCCCGACAGCCCTCTGATCGCCGCCATCGCCGCCGACGCCTGGATGCTGCAGGCCGATGAGTGGTTCGACGACGACGGCGCGCCCAAGGACCGCGGCATTGTCCGGGCCATGGACATCCTCGAGGCGTCGCTGACGAAGGCGCCCGACGACCCCGGCACCATCCACCTCTACATCCACCTGACCGAGTGGTCCGACGACCCGCACAAGGCCATTCCCTATGGCGAGAAGCTGGCCCAACTGGCGCCCTCGGCCAGCCATCTGGTGCATATGCCGTCGCACACCTTCTATCGCGTCGGGCGCTACCGGGACGCCATGGGCTCCAACGTCGAGGCCGTGGCTCTGGACAAACGTTACGACCGGCTGGCCGCGCCTCCGGGCGGGATCACCGGCATGGCCCTGCACGCCCACAACATCCACTTCGGCATGGGCGGCGCCCTGATGGCGGGCGGGGCCGAGGAGGGGCTGGCGCTGGCCGAGGGCTTCCTGTCGACCTATCCCGACATCCCGGCCGAGAACCTGTGGCGTCAGCTGATGGCCAACGACGCCTATGCGATCTTCGGCCGTTTCGGCACGGCGGCCCAGGTCGCGGCCCTGCCGGAACCGCCGGAAGACAAGCCGGTGCAGCGCGCCAACTGGCGCTACGGGCGCGGCGAGGCGGCGGCCCGGGCCGGCGACGCGGGCGCCGTCCGCGCCGAGGCCGAGGCCATCCGGGCGATCCGCGAAGGCGACGCCATCACCGGCGCCCAGGCCGCCGACATGAAGGACTTCATCGAGGTCTCGCAGCGGGTGCTGGAGGGTCGGGCGGCGATGCTGGAGGGCAATGCCGCCGCCGCCGTGGCCGCCTTCACCCGCGCCGCCGAGACACAGGGCCAGGAGGAGGAGGGCGGCGACCCGCCGATCATCTGGTTCCCGACCCGTCGCAGCCTGGCCGCGGCGATGCTGGCCAACGGCGATGCCGCCGGAGCGAAGGCCAGGATCGAGGAACTTCTGACCGACTGGCCGATGGACCCCTACAGCTATTTCGTCCTGGCCGAGGCCGAGGCCGCCCTGGGCAACACGGCCGCCTCAGAAGCCGCGCGGGCGCAGGCGCGGGTCGAATGGATCGGCGGGGAGATGAGTCTGAAACTGGCCTAGGGCCGCGGGTCTGTCCCGTTTCGTCCATTGGTCCGGACGAAAAACACCCTGACGAAACGGACGAAACCGCCAGGTCGGCCTTCCTGATCTCCGTGCACCCCGGCGGAGGCCGGGGTCCAGATGGCAGACGCTGTCTGTCGATCAGTCGTTCAGGTGCGAAATCCCGGCCGCTTCGGTTTGTGATCTGGCCCCCGCCCTTCGCCTGGGTGCACGGTTAAGGGAGGTCAGGTCTCCGCTGCTCCTTCCGCCGCGTCTTCCGCATCCGCTGCCGCCGCCTCGTCCTCCACCCGCCCCTCGGCGATGGCCTCGTTGAGCCGGTGCAGATAGGCGGCGCGGACGTAGTCGACGTCGCGGAAGGCGGCGGCGTCGCTGTCCAGACCGTCGCCGCAGCGCTCCACGAGCTGGCACAGTCGCATCCAGGCGACGGCCTGCTGCGGCCGGTCGACGGCGGCGTTCTCGGCCGCCTGGCGGAAGGCGAAGCGACGCAGGGTCCGGGGATGGGGGTTGAACAGGAGGCCGAAGCGGGAGGTCGACTCGGCCGCGTCCACCTCCTCCAGCGCCGGATCGATCTCCATCTCATCGTCCTTGGTGCGCGGCGCCGCCATCCAGGGCGGCGGCGCGGCGGGGCGCGCCGGAAGGAAATCACGGCGTCGCCAGCCCTCGATGGCGGCGCGGCGGCGGACGCTGCGGTCGGTCGTGCCGTAGCGTTCGGCGATGACGGCGCAACTGATGCCGGCGAGGAAGTCCTCGCGGGCGCGGGCCCAGGCTTCGGCGGTGAGGCGGGGCGGTCTGTGTTCGGTCTGGGTCATGCCCGGCATTGTCCGGCCGTTTCGAACCAGGGCGCGTAAAATGGCTCTCGTTAGAGCCGGGCGTTGAATTTAAAGGGGTTTGGGGACGATCCGCGCCCTGGTATCAGGGCTATCGCATACATCGATGCGCCTGAAAGCGGACGCTTCCAACGTCGGTAACGGGTGGGGAGCGTGCATTGGCAATCCGGACCCTGAGGGGATGCGTTCACGGGTCTCGCAGCAGATCGTCAAGGGCTTCCCCGAATCGCTGGCGGACAGCGTCGGACAAATTTTCAGGCGTAATCACGCCGGGCGCACCGGTGACCTCCGCCACCCAAGCCTGAAGGAACTCAGCGCCGTGTTGCTCGGCAGTTTTCGCTTTTTGGCTGACCGACGTCACAATACGGGACGGCGGATCGTCATCTGATCGAGACCCGTCTGAGGTCTCCAGCAGGACAACGAACATGCACACCATTTTCCTTGAACACCGCACCCGCCCCGGCGCTCGTGCGCAGGTTCAGGCCGTTTGGAACAAGCATGTGCGGCCCGCCGTAGCCACCAATCCCGGCCACCTCGCCTACATCTACGCCTTTGGAGTCGATGAGGACCGCATCTGCGCCTTTCAGGTCTACATGTCGGCGGAGGAGGCCCAGGCGTTCCTCCGTTCCGATGCCTACGAGGCTTATGAGTTGGAGGTTACTCCGCTGCTGGACGGCCCTCCGCAGGTCGAGGTTCTACAGGCGAAATGGGTAAAGGGTCTCTCGTGACCCAATCCGTCGGACCGCGGGACATAGTCGCCTTTCAGGACAGCCGTGGCGCCATGCTCGGCCTAGCCTACCGCATGCTGGGATCGCGGTCTGATGCGGATGACGTCCTTCAGGATGTCTTCCTCAAGTGGCAGGCGGCTAATCGCGAGGCCATCCAGGAGCCCGCGGCGTGGCTCGTGACCGCATGCACCCGACGCTGTATCGACGTGCTGCGGTCCGCCGCTCGCTCAAGAACCGATTACGTGGGCCCGTGGCTGCCGGAGCCGATGGACGCAGCAGCGCTTGATGAGCCGGCGGCGCTGTCTGACAGTCTCGAAACAGCTTTCCTGACACTGCTTGAGCGGGTCACACCCCGCGAACGCGCGGCCTTCTTGCTGCACGAAGTGTTCGACATGCCTCATACTGAGGTCGCTGTGGCGCTCGGCCTGACGCCCGGTGCCAGCCGCAAGCTCGTGTCGCGGGCCCGCGCTGCCATCTCTGCCGATGCGCCTCGCGTCGTCGTCGAGCCTGGCCGTCATCGCGCCCTCCTCGAGTCGTTCGAACGGGCGATCCGGACCGACGACATGGCGGAGTTCGGCGCCTTCCTGTCCCGGGACGTCAGGCTGACCGCCGACAGCGGCGGCAAGGCGCCGTCAGTGGGGGCAATCTGCGGATCGGAAGAGGCCCTAGCCTTCCTGGCACAGGCGAGGGCGTGGTGGCCGCACTACGTGTGGCGACCGGTAGATCTCGCCCGGAGTCGGGGGTTTCTGATGTCTGACGGGTACACGCCTGTGGTGCTGATCTGGTTTGCCAGCACCGACGGCCAAGAAGTCTCGGACATCTTTGTCCTTCGCAACCCCGACAAACTGGCCGCCCTTGTCCATTATCTTGGAGCCCCGCCGTGTGCCGGGTGACGCGGACGATCAAAGAGCATTCGGCCAGCTCCGTGCCACGGTCGGTCGTTGGAAATCGCAGATCCGCGCGCCTTGGCATACTGCGTCGTAGGGTGCCGCCACGGACCCAAACGTAGAACTATTCGGCATCGGTCGCAGTGGCCGGATAGTCTTGGCTTCAACGCCGAAAGCGGAACCCAGCAATGTCTGCACCGGTCGCGCCCCGTCATTAGCCCTATGTCGGAAAGCAGACATTGGACAGGCGCGCCGGAAGCGGACGTTGCCCAGGTCTCATTCGGTGGTTAGCGGTCGGAAACTACAGGCATCGGATCGAGGGTGGCGTCACTGAACCTCCGGACTAGGGGACCGGGCCGTTGCGGACCCTTGTTCGGCCCACATCTCATAGATGAGTTCGTTGAGAGCCCCGAACGGCGGCGTCTGATCCGCCACCAAGGCCACCAGGCGAGCCCGCCCCTGAGGTGTGAAGACAGGCGCGATCATCGACCAATCGCTGAAGAGCCGGTGTTGGATCGGAATGCGGGCTAGGACGATCATGTCGTGGTGGCGCGGGTCCATAGCGAGCTTCAACAGCAGGACGTCTAGCGACCCATGTGAGCCTTCCAACACCTGAACGAAGCGCGACGGGGTGAAGGCGAGTGCGCCGGTGATGTTGTTGCGAGGGTTTTTTCGGACCGACTGCTCAAGAATGTCGGAGGCAGCCATTACCGATTCCGCCGGGTCCGTCGCGTGGCTGACGTAGGTTAGTCGTTCAAACTGCATGGCTTGGATCCCCCGCACCAGCGGCTCACCTCGCCGGCGTCGCGTCAGTCAACTCACCGACATATGGAAAAAGAATTGGTTCGCCGTGGCTGTCGCGGCTCGCGCTTCAGCCGTGGTCGTGTCGGCGAGCGGTCGAACAGCTTGATAAAATGTCCGCAACGGGTCGACATCGCTTTTCGGCTTGCGCCCGGAAAGCAGACGCGCTGGGTATCGACTTAGGGTGGGGAGCAGACGTCCAAGAGGAGGTCGCAGCCTTAGGCCGTGAACGTGTGATGCACGGCTTCAAGGTTAAGGCCCTCCGGGGTGAGCACGAACGCTCCGTAGTAACCCTGATGGTATTGAGGTCTTAGGCCGGGGGCGCCGTTGTCCTGCCCACCGGCTTGGAGAGCCGCTGAATAGAAGGCATCGACGGACGGGCGATCAGGCGCGGGAAAGGCGAGATGGACATAGCCACCAATCTCTTCGCCACGACCGATCCAAAAGTAGGGTTTGGAGCCACTTCCATAGCCGACGTGATCGACCTGTCCTTCTGTCGCTCCGTAGGACATCAGTCGTTTGATCCCGAGCGGTGCGAGAGCCGCGTCGTAGAACGCAAGCGCGACTTCTAGAGCATTTTCGGATCAGTCTGCATCGTAGCCTGCGGCGGCGAAGTAGTTTGCGCATTCCTGCGGTGAGTAGGTCTGGATGATGCGGGCGATGGCGTCCCAGAGCTGCTCGATGGATCTGGCGGCGGCCTTTCTCAGCAGGGCCTTGAGCTTGGCGAAGGCGTTCTCGATCGGATTAAGGTCAGGGCTGTAGGGCGGCAGGAACAGCAGTCGTGCGCCGACGGCCTCGATCGCGTCCTTGATGGGCGTGCTCTTGTGGGCGGCGAGGTTGTCCATGATCACCACGTCGCCGGGATTCAGGGTCGGGGCCAGCACCTGCTGGACATAGGCCAGGAACCAGGCCCCGTTCATCGGGCCGTCGAGCACCATCGGGGCGGTCATGCCCGTCAGCCGCAGGGCGCCGACGAAGGTGGTGGTCTTCCAGTGACCATGGGGCACGCTGCACCTCAGCCTCTGGCCGCGCGGCGCACGCCCGTGGCGGCGGGCCATCTTGGTGGAGGCTCCGGTTTCGTCGATGAAGACCAGCCGTTCCGGATCGAGATCGAGCTGGTTCTCGAACCAGGCTCGCCGTTGCATCAGGACGTCGGGACGGCTCTGCTCGTCCGCGTGCGCCGACTTTTTTTGAGCGTGATCCGGCGGCGCACGAAGAACCGCCACAGGCTCGACAGGCTGGTCGCCACGCCCTGCTCCGCCAGCGCCGCCCGAAGCTCCGCAAGCGTGATGTCCGTCTGCCGATCCAGCAGACCCAGAATCAGGCCGGCGTGGCTCTCGATGCGACCGGATCGACGGTCCCCGCCCAGCGGTCCAGGTCGTACATCGCCCTGCGTCCGCATCCGTGACCGCCGGCGGATCGCACTGGCCGCGCTGACCCCGAACCGCGCCGCCGCCTGACGGCACGACATCCCGTCCTCAATCGCGGCGATCACACGATCCCGCAGATCCACCGAAAGCGCCTTGCTCATTCATGCTGGCCTCCGCCTCCAGCAGGAATGTTGAATCAGAACCCGGCTCCCTTGGGAATCCCTGCGATTCAATCAGATCGCAAAGTGCTCTAGGTCCGCAACGCCAATCCCCACGTGATCCACTCGAACGCCTCCTGATTGCTGCTGCCTTCACGCTACAGACTGGCGTAAAGGACCGCTATGGGTCGGACCACGACATCGACGTCAGGCCGAAAACCAGACATTGACCGCCAGGTCCGAGAACAGAGGTCCCAACCGCCGCTGGGGGTGGGTAGCGGACTCCGCAAAAGGACGACAGTAGCGCAGGCTAAGAGTTCGGATCAGGCCGACTGGGCTTCTTTGTAGCGCATGTCCCCTGGCCCATGGGCGGCGATGATGGCGCATTGATCGTCGATTGCCTTGCGATAGGCAGGTCGGTCCAGGCAGCGTTCCTGATAGGCTCTGAGCGCAGGATAGGTCTTCAGAAGGTCCAGCGACACGGCGATCTTGAGCACGGAACTCATCATCAGGTCGGCGACTGAGAACTCGTCGCCAACCAGCCAGTCGCGGTTGCTGAGAGCAGCCTGAAGCTCGGCCAGACGCTGATGTGCGAAAGGCAAAACCTGCGGTCGCCGCACGGCCTTGGCCGCCTCGTCGGGCAGAAAAAACTCTGCTTCAGCGACATTCATCAGCGCCCCCTCGATCGTGTTGAGGGCAGCGAAATACCATTCCAAGACCTGAGCGCGTTGCACAGAATCGGTCGGGATAAGAACGCCCGCCCGTTCCGCCACCGTCAACACGATGGCACCGCTTTCGAACATCGGTGGCCTGCCGTCCTCTTCGAGCGTGGGCACCTGACCGAAGGGCTGCTTGGCCCGGTGGGCCGCTGACTTCTGATCCACGGCATCAAGCAAGCGCACCTCGTAGGACCAGCCCGCTTCGTTAAGGATCCATCGCACCCGGTGGTCGCGGACCTGTCCGGCGGCAAATGGCGCGACCCACTTGAAGGCTGTGATGGTGATCATGCTCGGATCCTTAGGCGGTTAGCTGACGCCCTACTCGGAAAGGCGCATGATAGGTTTCGAGTTCCGATGCCCCTAAGCGCATGTCCGCAATGGGTCGAGGCCGTGTAAAAACGGGTCGGGCAGTGGCGGGGCGTCGTTGGCGTTAGACGCCAAGCGTCATCGCCTCAGGCCCTGATCGCCTCGATCAGTGGCTTCGTTCCGAGCACCGCCATCACGCGTTTCATGTTGTAGGCGAGGATGTGGAGGCTGATCTCGGTCTTCACGTTGGGCAGGCGCTTCATCAGGAAGTGGGTGTGTCCCATCCAGGCCTTGATGGTGCCGAAGGGGTGTTCGACCAGCCGTCGTCGGATGCGCATGGCGCGCGGTGCCAGGTCCGTCCGGGCCTGCAGCGCATCGATCACCGCTTCATGCTCCCAGCGGGTGACCCGACGCTCGATGCTGGGGGTGCACTGGCTCTTGAGCGAGCAGCCGGTGCAACTGGCCCGATCCCAGTATCGGTGCAAAGTCATGCCCTTCTCGACGGTCGTCATGTGGCGCGGCAGCAGCGCGCCGGCCGGGCAGCGATAGACGTCCTGATCGGGCAGGTAGACGAAGTCCTGCTTGCCGAAGCGGCCCGCGGCCTTGGCCCCTGACGTCTGGGGCTTCGGGACGTAGGGCGTTACGCCCATGGCCTCGCAGGCGAGGATCTCCTCGCCGGAGAAGTACCCCCGGTCGGCCAGTACATCGAGCGCTTCCACGCCCATGGCGTCCTTGGCCTTGCCCGCCATCGACGCCAGCTGTTCGCGGTCACTTCCCGTCATCACCACCTCATGGGCGACGATCAGGTGATGCTCGCCCTCGACGGCGGACTGGACGTTGTAGCCGACCATGCCGCTGCCCCGGCCGGACGTCGCCATGGCGCGGGCGTCGGGGTCGGTCAGGGAGACCTGTCCGTCGGGCGACGCCTCCACCTCGGCCTCCATCGCCTTGAGCATCGCCATCTGAGTGCGGAGCCGGTCGATCTTCTCCACCAGCCGCCCGGACCGCGCTTCAGTTGCTTCGCTCTCCTGCCGGTCGGCTGTGTCGAGGTCCTGGAGATAGCCTGCGATGTGCTCGGCCACCTGCTCGATCCGCCGCTTCACCTTGTAGGCGGTGAAGTTGCGGTCACGGGTGTTCACCGCCTTGAACTTGGAGCCATCGATGGCGACCAGGGCCGTTCCGAACAGGCCGAGCTGGCGACACAATACGACGAACTGAGCGCAGGCCACCTGGATCGCCGGACCGTTCTCGCGGCGGAAGTCGGCGATGGTCTTGTGGTCCGGCACCAGCCGTCCCGTCAGCCACATAAGCTCGACGTTGCGCTGAGCCTCGCGCTCCAGCCGCCGGCTCGACTGCACCTTGTTCAGATAGCCGTAGACGTACAGCTTCAGCAGCATGGCCGGGTGATAGGCCGGCCGGCCCGTCGCCGCCGGGGTTACGCCCTCGAAGCACAGGCCCCTGAGGTCCAGTTCGTCGACGAAGACATCGACCACCCGGACCGGATTATCCTCGGCCACATAGTCGTCGAGACACTCGGGAAGCAGCGTCTGCTGCTGGCGATCGGCACCCTGTACGAAGCGGCTCATACCCACCTCCTGCTGACCTCAGAAGGATAAGCTAATTCGCTCGGATGGCAGGCGTTTTCACACAGCCTCGGTCGGAAGCGGTCAAAGGCGTTGGACCGAAAAGCGGACGTTCCCAGGCTCAGACGGCATGGCTGAATGTCGTGTTTCCGGCGCTCGGTGAATGACCGGGTCGGGCGCAACAGCGTCGTCAGCTCGCGGTTCTGCCTTGTCCCCAAGCACAGCTGCTTCTTTCTACCCCGCCTTGGCCGCCGCAATCGCCGCCGCCACTTCCTGCGGGTTGATGGTGGCCGTGGTCTTGCCGTTGATCAGGAAGGTCGGGGTGCCGATGAGGCCGAGGGTGGCGCCGGTGGTGTGGATGTCGGCCAGCAGGCGGTCGGTGCCGGTGTCGCGGATGACGGCGGCGGCCTGGTCCAGGGCGACGCCGTTGGCGGCGAGGATGCGATCCACCGCCTCCGGCGTCAGGCTGCGTTCGGCCATCAGGGCCTGGTGGACGGCGAGGTATTTGCCCTGGCGATGGGCGGCGAGGGCGGCGCGGGCGGCGTAGTTGGACGTGGTGCTGTCGCCCCGGTCGAGGATCGGCCACTCCTTAAAGACGAAACGGACGTCCGGATGGGCGCGCATCAGGGCCAGATAGTCCTCGGAGACGGCCTTGCAGCCCGGGCACTGGTAGTCGAAGAACTCGACCACGGTGACCTTCGCATCGGCGGGACCGAAGGCCGGATCGCGCGGGTCGGGCGCCATCAGGGCGGCGTTGGCGGCGACGGCCGCGTTGATCGTGTCGACGCGGACGGTCTCGGCCCGGGTCTCGAACGCGGCCTGGACCTCGGTCATGACCTGGGGGTTGGCGAGCAGATAGGCGCGGACCTTGCCGCCGAAGTCGCCTCCGGTGACATAGGGGGCGGCCGCCAGACCCAGGGCCACGAGGGACACCGCCAGGGCCGCCGCGCCGCCGCGACCGGACGCGAACCAGGCCAGGGGGTCGCGAGTCGGCTTGTCGTCCGGGGACGGGGCGGGGGCTTGGTCGGTCATTCAGGTCTCGGAAAAGGGGCGGTCAGGCGCCGGGCGCGATGACGGTCTGTTGTTGTTCGCGGCGACGCTCGTTGCGCCGATCGACGTCGGCGATGTCGTCCATCGTGGCCCCGGACGCCAGAACGATGTCCATGGCGCGCCGCCACTCGTTCGAGCCGGGCGGCAGCATGTCGCGGGCGCGCAGGGCGAACTGGGTCGACTGTTCCTCAGCCCCGGCGGCGAAATAGTATTCGGCCGAGGCCAGACGCGCCTCGCCCTCCTTGCCCTGGGAGGCATAGGCCTGACCGAGCAGGCGCCAGGCCAGGGTGTTGTCGCCTTCGCGGGCCGTGGCGCGCTTCAACTGATCGACGGCTTCCTCGAGGTTGGCGGGATCGTTGGTCTCGATCAGGGCGTGGGCCAGGTTGATGCGCAGCAGGGGGGCGTCGGGCTTGAGCCGGGTCGACTCGCGGTGGGCGTCGATGGCCTCGCGCGGACGGCCTTCCTCGAACAGGATCTGGCCCTTCAGCTCCCACAGATAGGGGTTGTCGACGTCCCCGGCGATCAGAGCGTCGGTCGCGTCCAGGGCGCGCTGGGTCTGGCCGTCGCGATACCAGGCGATGGCGCGGGCGTAGCGGGCCGGGAAGGAGGTGTCGCTCTCCAGATAGGTGCGCAGGGTCTGGGTCGGCGCATCCATGAAGGCATGGACCTTGGCCAGGATCAGGGCGTGCTCGGCCAGCCTCTCGGGGCTGTCCCTGTGGCTGTAGTGGGACGCGGCCTCGACGGGCCTGCGCAGGGCCTCGATGCGCTGGCCGGACAGGGGGTGGCTGCGGAAATAGGGATAGCGGCGGGCGTCGGAGAACACTTCCTGACTGCGGAAATTCTCGAAGAACTCGACCAGGCCCCGACCGGATTCGCCGGCGGCCTCCAGGCCGCGTGCGGCGGTGATGTCGGCCTCGCCTTCCTGGCCCTGCATGTAGCGCAGGGAGCCCAGGGCACCGAAATACTGGCCGGACCCGATCAGCGCCATGCCGGCGCCCGGCTGACCGGCCGCGACGGCCAGGGCGCCGAGCGCCATCGACATCAGCATGGGTTGCATGCCCGCGCTCTGGGCGCCGTCGCGCAGGGTGTGCCGGTTCTTGACGTGACCGGCCTCGTGGGCGAGCACCCCCAGCAACTCGTTGGGATCGCGCGTGCGCAGGATAAGCCCCGTGTTGATGCCGATGATCCGTCCGCGCGTGGCGAAGGCGTTCAACTCGGGATCGTTGATCAGCAGGACCTCGACCTCGGAAGGTTCGAGACCCATGGCCGCGAACACCGGGTCCGACCACCCGCGGATGATGCCCTCGACCTCGGTATCGCGGATCGTGCTCTGGGCGGAAACAGGGCCGGCCGCCGCCATCACGAGGACGGCGGCGGACGCGGCGACCAGCCCGAGGAGGGAGGACGTGACGCGGGTCGGCCGGATCATGGCGAACTCCTTCGACGGGCGCCCCCGCCCCACGGTCTAATCTAGGCGCGGTTCATCACAGACGCCACCATCCGCGTTTCGGCTTGGCGGGTGGCGCGGTGATCTGGTTCGGATCGTTGGCGATGATCGCGCTGAGATCGGCCTCGGGGGCCGGTGCGACAGACGCCTCGGCGGTGACCAGGGTCTCCGTCCCGATGACGACCGATTCCGGCTCAGGCTCGACGGAGACGGGCGCGGTTTCCGGCTCCGCCTCGACGAAGGCGATCTCGGGCTCCAGCGGCGGCGCGAAAGCCTCGACGGCTTCGGCAGCAACGACTTCGGTCTCAACGGGCGAGCCGGTCGTCTTGCGACGGACGCGGCGACGCTGGGGCTCGGGCGCGATCACCGGAACGACCGCCTCGGAGGCGTCATCCGACAAGACCACGGCCATCGGGGTCTCGGGATCGCCGTCGGCGGGCATGCCTTCGTTGGTGGCGCGACCCTCGACCCTCAGATCCTGCGGCGTGGCGCGTTCGCCGCGACCCCGGCCGCGACGGCGGCGACGCGAGCGACCGCCTTCGCGGTCCCCGGCCATTTCGCCCTCGGGACGTTCGCCGATCAGCTCCTCGACGTCGTGCGCGGCCTCGGCTGTGTCACGGGCTGGCGCGGCCGGGCGTTCGGCGCGCGGGGCGGGGTTGATCGGGTCGAACCAGACATAGGGATCGTCCAGCGACGGCGTGCGGCCCCGGACCCAGAAGAAGGATCCCGCGCCGGCGCCGGCGCCAGCGGTGTCGCCGTCTTCTCGGATGCGACGTCCGCCCCGACGACCCCGACGACGGCGGCGGCCGGCCTCGCTGTCATCGTCATCGGCGGCCAGACCCTCGACCTCGGCGTCGGCGGCCACGGGAGCGGCCTCCTCGTCACGACGGCCGCCCCGACGGCGGCGACCCCGACCGCGGCCCTTGTCGCCCTCCGAACGCTCGGCGCGTTCGGCCCGCTCGCGCGGTTCGTCGTCGTCGGAGTCTTCGCGATCCAGCGCGTCCTCGTCGTCGTCGCCGGCGATGATGTCGTCCTCGTCGTCGTCGTCTTCGTCCTGCCAGGCGTTGTCGTCGAAATCGTCGTCGAGATCGGCCAGCGAGACGATGGCTTCAGGCGGGGTGAAGTCCTCGTTGGTTTCGGTGCGCTCGATTGCGCTCTCGCCCTGACCCAGACGGTCGTCGATCTGGATGATCACGGCCAGGCCGCGACGCTCCAGCAGACGCTGCAGATAGTCGCGCTTGTGGTTCAGGATATAAAGGGCAACGGCCGAGGAGACCTTCAGGTTGATCGACCCCGCGCCGTTCTTGCCGGCCTCGATATCGACGGCGCGCAGCACCATCAGGGCGGCGGATTCGGCCGAGCGGACGCGACCGGCGCCCTGGCAGTGGGGGCAGACCTCGGTGGCGCCTTCCAGCACGCCGAGGCGGCGGCGCTGGCGGCTGATCTCCATCAGGCCGAAGCCGGAGATGCGGCCCATCTGGATGCGGGCGCGGTCGTGGCTCAGTTCATCCTTGAGGATGCGCTCGACGGTCCGGTTGTTCTTGGACTCGTCCATGTCGATGAAGTCGATGACCACCAGGCCGGCGAGGTCGCGCAGGCGCAACTGACGGGCGGCCTCGACGGCGGCTTCGCAGTTGGTCTTGAAGGCCGTGGCCTCGACGTTGCGTTCCTTGGTGGCGCGGCCCGAGTTGACGTCGATCGCGACCAGGGCCTCGGTCTGGTTGATCACCAGATAGCCGCCGGACTTCAGCGGCACGATGGGCTGGTGGATCTGCGTCAGCAGCTCCTCGATGCCGTTGGCGGCGAACAGGGGTCTGGATCCCTGGTACAGATGCACCTTCTTGGCCTGCGAGGGCATCAGCACCCGCATGAAGTCGCGCGCCTCCTTGAAGCCTTCAACACCCTCGACCTGGATGCCGTCGAAATCCTTGTCGAACATGTCGCGCACGGCGCGGCGGACGAGGTTTTCTTCTTCGTAGATCAGTGACGGGGCGTGCGAGGCGAGGGTGGTCTCGCGGATCGTTTCCCACAGGCGCAGCAGATATTCGTAGTCGCGCTTGATCTCGGCCTTGGTGCGCTTGGCGCCGGCCGTGCGGATGATCAGGCCCATGCCGCGCGGGACGTCAAGGGCGGCTGCGGCGGCCTTAAGGCGCTTGCGGTCCGTGGCCTGGGTGATCTTGCGGGAGATACCGCCGCCCTTGCCGGTGTTGGGCATCAGGACGCAGTAGCGGCCGGCCAGCGACAGCCAGGTGGTCAGGGCCGCGCCCTTGCCGCCGCGCTCGTCCTTGACGACCTGGATCAGCAGGATCTGGCGGCGCTTGATGACGTCCTGGATCTTGTAGCGCCGCATCAGGCGACGCTTCAGCCGCTCTTCCTCGGCCATGCCGCCTTCGGAATCGCCGTCGTCCGAGTCGCGGGCGTGCTCGTCGTCGTGATCGTCCTCGGCCGAATGGGCCTCGGCCATGATCGCGTCGCGGTCGGCGGCCGGGATCTGGTAGTAGTCGGGGTGGATTTCGTTGAAGGCCAGGAAGCCGTGGCGATTGCCGCCGTATTCGACGAAGGCGGCCTGCAGGCTGGGTTCTACGCGGGTGACCTTGGCGAGGTAGATGTTGCCGCGAAGCTGGCGTTTGGTTTTCGACTCGAAGTCGAATTCCTCAACCTGGCGGCCGTCCACGATAGCGACGCGGGTTTCTTCCGCGTGCGCTGCATCGATTAGCATCGTCTTTGACATTGAAGGTATCTCTCTGGCGCGCTCGGCCATTGCCGGGGGAGGCAACGGCGGCTCGCCGAACGGGGTAAGGGGCGGACGCGTGCGTCATCCCGTCGTCGCGGCGATGGCCGAAGACGACTGCGACCGGCCCGAAGAGGGCTGTCGGTTCACGGGAGAAGCAGGCGGAAATGCCCATGGGTTCTGGTAGGTCCTCGACCCGCACGCGCCGAGGGCGTCGCAAGGTCCGGTTCGGAATAGGCCCGGCTTTGTCGATCGATGGGCCAGTCAGTCAGTGACCACGGTCAGAGACGGGGGGCGACACGATCCGCGAAGGCGGGAAGTCGGCACCGCGCCGGGGCCGCGCCAAACCGACAAAGCGGCGGCGCGATCGTTCGCGGACGGATACAAGCATAAGCATCAAGTCACGGAATGGAAAGGCAGCCCTCGGCTTTGGGTGGCGAATGCGCAGAAAGCGCTGTCGCTTAACCCAATCCAAACCGGGCCCTGCCACAACGGAACCAACGATAAAGGTGGGCCCGCCGTCAGAATGACTGGTCGCAAGTATTTTAACCTGTCCGGCTGGGGCCCGCGTGAGTGGGCCATGACCGCGCTCGCCCTGCTGGTGCTGGGCGTGGTGCTGCTGGTCAGTACGCGCGGTCTGGCGGCCGGCGCGAGCGGTGACGTGCGCGGCGTGCGCTTCGGCGGGGACGTGCAGCGGACCCGGGTCGTCATCGATCTGGACCGGTCCGCTCGCGGAGAGGTGATCGAGAGCGGGGACCGCGGATCGGTCGTCCTGACCCTGGCCGGGGTTGGCGCCGGTCGCGGCGTTGACGGCGCGGGCTCGGGACTGGTGCGCGACTGGCGCGTCACTGCATCGGGCACGGCTTCGCGGGTGCAACTGGGCCTGGCCCGGACGGCGCGGATCGAGCGTCGGTTCCTGCTGCCGCCCGGCGACGGGGTCCCCTACTATCGCTATGTCATCGATATCGCCGCGACCGGATCGGCTGCGATTCCGGCGGCTGCGCGCCAGGCCCCGCGTCCCGAACAGCGCCGCGCCGGGCGCCCGTTGATCGTCATCGACGCCGGTCACGGCGGCCGCGATCCGGGCGCGCAAGGCGCACAGCGCAGCGAGAGCGAGGTCACCCTGGCCGCCGCCCTGGCCCTGCGCGACGAACTCACCCGGACAGGCCGCTATCGCGTCATGCTGACGCGCGAGACCAATGTCTATGTCGACCTGTACCGCCGGGTGCGGATCGCGCGTCAGGCCGACGCGGACCTGTTCATCTCATTGCACGCCGACGCCGGGGCCGATCCGGCCACGCGCGGGGCGTCGGTCTATACCCTGTCCGAACAGGGGGCGACGCGGGCCGTCCGCGAAGTGACACGCAGCGATGACTGGCACCGCGACCTGCATCTTCCGGGGCGGGATCCTTCGGTGGACCGGATCCTGCTCGACATGACCCAGAGGGCGACCCAGAATCGTTCGGCCCAGTTCGCCCGCGTCCTGCTGACCCACCTGGAGGCCGCCGACCATCCGCTGCTGCGCCGCAGCCACCGCGACGCCGGTCTGGCCGTGCTCCTGGCCCCCGACGTGCCGGCCGTGCTGCTGGAGATGGGGTTCATCACCAATCCCGACGACGAGCGGGCGCTGGGCGACACCGGTCAGCGACGCACGCTGGTCCGCGCCGTGGCCGAGGGGATCGACCGCTATTTCCGTGAACCGTCGGCAGGAACCCAGATCGCCGGCATGCCGAGCGCGGGCGGCTGATCCTGGACGATTCCGGCCTTCCCGCCGGACCCGGCGCGGGTTACATCGGGCCAAGGGCGTAGTCGGAGAAGTCTTGGTGAAGGTTGCCGAACGGTGGTTCGTGATTGCGGGCATCGGCCTTTTGGGCGCGATCGCGCTCGCGGGGCTGATCGTGGCGGTTTACGCCGCCTGGCTGTTCCATGACCTGCCCGACGCATCCGAGCTGGCCGACTATCGGCCGGCGACCGCGACGCGGGTCTATGCCGGCGACGGGACCCTGATCGGCGAATTCTCGGACGAGCGCCGCATCTATGTGCCCTACGAGCAGATTCCGACGCCGGTCGTGCAGGCCTTCCTGGCCGCCGAGGACCGCAACTTCTTCCAGCACGGCGGTATCGACGTGTCGGGCCTGGGCCGGGCGATGCTCAAGAATGTCTTCAACGCTGCCACCGGACGGCGGCTGGAGGGCGGTTCGACCATCACCCAGCAGGTCGCCAAGAACGTCTTGCTGACCAATGAATCGACCATCGGCCGCAAGCTGAAGGAAGCCATCCTGTCCAGCCGCCTGGAGGCGACGCTGTCCAAGGAGCAGATTCTCGAGCTGTATCTGAATGAGATCTTCCTGGGTTACCGGTCCTACGGCGTGGCCTCGGCCGCCTACAACTATTTCGGCAAGTCGCTGGCCCAGTTGACGCCGGACGAGGCGGCCTTCCTGGCGGCCCTGCCCAAGGGCCCCAACAACTATCATCCGAAGCGGCACCCCGAGGCGGCCAAGGGACGTCGCGACTGGGTTCTGGGCGAGATGGCGCAGAACCGGTTCATCACCCAGGCGCAGTACGTCGAGGCGATCGCGCGTCCGCTGACGACCCGCGCCGCCCCACGCCGCGCCGAATACCAGGACGCCGACTTCTTCGTCGAGGAAGCGCGTCGTCAGGCCGCCGCCAATCCGGAGTTCGGCGACCAGCTGAACGCCGGCGGCTTCTACATGCGCACCACCCTGGATCCTTCGCTGCAGACGGCGGCGCGCGACGCCCTGATGCGCGGGCTCGAGAACTACGACCGCCGCCATGGCTGGCGCGGGGCCTGGGGCACGACCGACTTCGCGCCGGGCTGGCAGGCCGTGGCCCTGCGCCAGACCGCTCCGCCGGAACGGCGCGAGTGGCGCGCCGCCGCGGTCGAGAGCGTGTCGGGCAACACGGTCCAGATCCGCACTGCCCGTGATGACACGACCGGCAGCCTGATCGTCTCCGATGCCGCCTGGGCCAACGCCAACCGGCCGCTCAAGCGCGGCGACCTGATCTTCGTCGAGCCGCGCAACGGCCAGTTCGCCCTGAAGCAGGTCCCGGCCGTGAACGGCGCCATGGTTGCCATCGAGCCGCAGTCGGGTCGGGTCCTGGCCATGGTCGGCGGCTATTCCTACGCCCTGTCGAGCTTCAACCGTGCGACCCAGGCCCAGCGTCAGCCGGGGTCTTCGTTCAAGCCCTTCGTCTATGCCGCCGCTCTGGAGGGCGACTTCACCCCGGCCTCGATCGTTGTCGACGGGCCTATCAGCTTCGCCGGCGGGGCGAATGGTCAACGCTGGACGCCCGAAAACTACAGCCGTCGCTACTACGGTCCCTCGACACTGCGGCGTGGCCTCGAGCTGTCACGCAACGTCATGACCGTGCGCCTGGCCAACACCATCGGCATGGACAGGGTCGTCGACCTCGCGGCCCGCATGGGCGTGGCCGACAATCTGCAGCCCAATCTGTCGGTGTCGCTGGGGGCAGGGGAGGTCACGGCCTATCACCTCACCGCCGCCTATGCCGCCTTCGTCAACGGCGGGCGGCGCGTCGATCCCTATCTGATCGAATACGTCCAGGACCGGGACGGGGAGACCATCTATCGCGCCGACCAGCGCCGCTGCCGCGACTGCGGCCGCGCCTTCTCGGGCCAGGCCTCCCCCTATCTGGACGCGCGCGGAACCCAGGTAATCGATCCGATCACCGCCTATCAGATCAGCTCGATGCTGGAAGGCGTGGTCCAGCGGGGCACCGCCGCCAGCGCGCGCGGACTGGGCCGCTGGGTCGGCGGCAAGACCGGCACGACTAACGAATATCGCTCGGCCTGGTTCGTCGGATTCACCACCGACATCGTGGTCGGGGTCTATATCGGGTTCGACGACAACCGGTCGCTGGGATCCGGGGAAGCCGGCGCCTCCGCCGCCGTGCCGATCTTTATCGACTTCATGGAAGACGCGTTGAAAGAGCGGCCGGCGCGGCCGTTCGTCCGTCCGCGCGGCGCCATCTTCCGCAACATCAACGGCATCGAGGAGGCCTTCCGCCCCGGCACAGAGCGTCGCCGCGAGGAAGAGCGTCGCGATACCGGCCCCGCCGTGCCGGAGGGGCCGCAGAACTACAACGAAGTCATCCGTCGCGAGCAGCAGGCGGCCGCCGGCATCACGCCCGGACCGTCCGCGCCCCCGCCAACCGCGCCCCCTGCGCCGAAGCAGGAGCCGGCCGAGGATCTGGACGGGCTGTTCTAGGACGCTGGGCAGCAGGGGTCAGGCCGTCGGCAGCAGGAAGGGCGAGCGTCGCCGGCGGGAAGAAAACCTCCTCTACTGCCTGCTGCCTATTGCCTACTGCCTTCGATCCCCCCTATCTCCGCGCCTTCGCACCGTAAGGATTTGCATATGAGACCGGATGTCGAGGCCATGAAGGCCGACATCGAGCAGAGCGTCGCTCTGCTCAGGAGGCGTCTTTGACTGGGATGTCGCCAACCGAAAGCTCGATGAGCTGAACGCACGGGTCGAAGACCCGACCCTGTGGGACAAGCCCGACGAGGCCCAGGCCGTGAGCCGCGAGCGCTCGAAGCTCGAAGCCCAGATCAACACCGTCAAGGCCATGGAGCGCGAGCTCGAGGACGGTGTCATGCTGTCCGAAATGGCCGATGAGGAAGGCGACGAGGCGACGCTGGAAGAGGCGCGCGCCCAGCTGAAGGCCATCAAGGACCGCGCGGCGCGGGCCGAGCTGGAAGCCCTGCTGTCCGGCGAGGCCGATGGCAATGACGCCTATCTGGAAGTGAACGCCGGCGCCGGCGGCACGGAGAGCTGCGACTGGGCGGGGATGCTGCTGCGCATGTATTCGCGCTGGGCCAGGGCGCACGGCTATGAGGTCGAGATGGAGGCGTCGGAAGACGGCGATCAGGCGGGCATCAAGTCGGCGACGATCCTCGTCACAGGTCCCAACGCCTATGGCTGGCTGAAGTCGGAATCGGGCGTGCACCGTCTGGTTCGGATCAGCCCGTACGACGCCGCGGCCAAGCGGCACACATCCTTTGCCTCGATCGGGGTCTCGCCGGTGGTGGACGACACGATCGAGATCGACATCAATCCGTCCGACGTGCGCACGGATACCTATCGCGCCTCCGGCTCGGGCGGACAGCACATCAACAAGACCGATTCCGCTGTCCGTCTGACCCACATCCCGACTAACACCGTCGTGGCCTGTCAGGCCGGGCGATCGCAGCACCAGAACCGCGAACAGGCGTGGAAGATGCTGCGCGGGCGTCTGTATGAGCTGGAGCTTCAGAGGCGCGAGGCCGCGGCCCAGGCCATGGCGGACGCCAAGACCGACATCGGCTGGGGTCACCAGATCCGAAGCTACGTCCTGCAGCCCTATCAGATGGTCAAGGATCTGAGGACCGAGGTCGAGACCTCGGACACACAGGGCGTACTGGACGGCGACCTGGACGCCTTCATGGGCGCAGCCCTGGCGCAGCGGGTCGGCGAGACCCGCGGATCAACGGTGGATTAAAAGATAAGGGCGGCTCCGCGAAGGAGCCGCCCTTATCTCAGTCCTGGACCGTGGATCAGACCGTCTTGAGGTCGATGATCTGCGGCTTGTCCTCGACCGGAGCGGCGGGCGCTTCGAAGTCGGCGGCGGCCGACGCCTGGGCAGCAGGACGCGGAGCAGTGGCGACCGCGGCGGGCGCATCGCGGCGGCTCTGAAGCACGCGACCCTGGAAATAGGCGCCGATGTCGATCGACAGCTGTTCGGCGGTGATGTCGCCGTCGACATAGGCGGTCGAGACCAGCTTCACCTGCTTGCCGTTGACCGCGCCGACGATGCGGCCGCGAACTTCAAGATAGTCGGCGGTGACATTGCCCTCGACGGCGCCGGTCTCGCCGATGATCAGACGGCCGACGCGGACGTCGCCCTTGATCGAGCCGTCGACCTGGAGATCGCCGGCGCCCGAGATATTGCCTTCGAACTGCAGGTCGGACGAGAGGGTCGACAGGCCGCGCGAGGAGGCGATGGGCGAGGGGGCCGGAGCCGCGACGGGGCTGCGGCCCATGCCGGGCGACGGCAGGTCGGGCAGCGGCGGGATCGGCGGCGCGTTGGACGAACGGTCCGGCGTGGCGGGTGCGGGGGATCTGGTTTTATTGAACAATCTGGTCTCCTGCTCGGAAGAAGCGGGCGGGGTTCTGGGGTCGGCCGTCCATCCACACTTCATAGTGCAGGTGAACGCCGGTGGAGCGTCCTGTCGTACCCATGGCGCCGATCCGCTGGCCCAGCGCAATGCGCTGGCCGGGCTGGACGGCCATGGCGTTCAAATGGGCGAAGCGGGTCTTGAAACCGCGACCATGGTCTATCTCAACGGTGTTGCCATACCCTGAACGAACGCCGGCGAAGGACACGATTCCGGGAGCGGTGGCGTAGATCGGCGTGTTCAGGGGGGCGGCGAAATCCTGGCCCTGATGAACCGCCGGACGGCCGTTGAAGGGATCGAAACGGACGCCGAAACCCGAGGTGGTGCGGGCCTGGGTCGGGCGGTCGAACGGCAGGTGTTCGGCGGCGTCCGAAAGGTTGCGCATCTCCGACAGATTGTCGGCGGCGCGGCGGATTCTGACGGCGAAGGGCTCGTCCACGTCGAGGATGGTGGCCAGGGCCTTGGGATCGCTGGCCTCGACCAGAGGTCCACCGAGAGCTGATCCGGAGGCCGCGCCGTATGCGGCCGGGTTCAGGCCCGCGAGGCGGAAGGCGAGGCGCAAGCGTTCGGCGCGGGTCTGGGCGAAGTCGCCGGCCCGTTCGATCAGCCGCTCCTGGTCCATGCGGACCGCGACGATCCGCTGGACCGGACGGGCTTCGGTGGCGCTGAGGGCCGGGGAGGGCGCCAGGGCGGCCTCGGCGCCGTCGACGCCGTGGAACATGCCCATGACGTTGGTCAGGGCCGCGTGGCGGCGCTCGACCATCCGGGCCATCTCGTCTAAGCCGCCCGTCGTGGCGGACATGCGGACGACGGCCGTCTCGAGGCGGGCTTGCAGGTCGGCGTTCAGGCGTTCGGACGCCGCGCGGGCGCGGACCACCTGGGTGTCCGCCTGGCTGCGGGCGATGATGTCGAAGACGAAGCCGCCCGAGGCGACCAGGGTCCATGCGGCGGCGGCGCAGGCGACGCCGGCCATCATCATCTGGCGGCCGCTTGTCAGGACGTAACCGCGCGTGTCGCCGTTCGAGCGCAGATAAACATGGCGCTCAGGAAACCAACGCTCGATCAAAGAGCGTCTGACCACTCTCTGTTCTTCATCCATTTGAACACGCCCCCACGCACTGGAGGCTTTATCCGCGAACTGTTGCCTGTGGGCAATACCGTTCACGCAATGTTAACCACGTTGCCCGTCCTGAGCGATCAAAACGAATCTATTCAGGCGAAGATTCGCGTGCTGGGCGTATTCCGATAGACTGTGGAGGGCGCCGGCTAGACTTCACGGATCCGTCCGGCCTCGGATCAAACCTCTCTTGCGACGGCAAGAACCGCCTCCGCGTGGCCTTTCACCGAGACCTTGCGCCAGACCTTGCGGACCGCGCCTGCGCCGTCGATCAGGAAGGTCGCCCGCTCGACGCCCATATACTGGCGGCCGTAGAGGGTCTTCTCGACCCAGACGCCATAGGCCTCGGTGACGGCCCCGGCCTCGTCGGATCCGAGGATGACCTTGAGGTCGTGTTTGGCCTTGAACCGGTCGAGCTTCTTGACCGGGTCGCGCGAAATGCCGATGACCTGAACGCTGGCCGCCGTGAAGGCGTCGATGTGGGCGGAGAAGGCGATGGCCTCGTTGGTGCAGCCTGGCGTGTCGGCCTTCGGATAGAAGAACACGACCGTAGGGCCGGACACGGTCGCGCGGCCGCCGCCGTCGGCGGGGATGTCGAACGCGGGGGCTTTCGAGCCTTCTTCAACGGTCACTTCAACACTCCGATCCTCCCCGCGAAGGCGGGGACCCAGTTCTGTGGGCGCTCCGGCCCTTTTCCGGTTCGCCACCGCAATCGTTCCCGCGCACCTGTGCCTCACGAAAGCACTGGGTCCCCGCCTTCGCGAGGATGCACGGGAATGGGGTTAGACGGGGCGAACCAGGACGATCTTTTTCTTCCCGAACTGGACCTTGAAGGCTCCGTGATCGGGCAGGAGTTCATCGTAGCTGTGCATCCGATCTTCGACGACAAGTTCGTCATTGATGCGGATCGCGTTGCCGGCCATGTGGCGGCCCGCCTCGCCCAACGACCGAGCGAACCCGGCGGCCTTGACGAGGGCGCGAGTTGAGCGCGCCTGCTCCCATTCGTCCTTGGGCAAGTCGATGACCGGCAAGTCAGCGCTCGTGACGCCCTGCTCGAACGCGCCTTCCGCCGCCGCGCGGGCCGAGGCCGCCGCCCCCGCCCCATGCAGCATCGTGGTGGCCGCGTCGGCCAACGCCTTCTTGGCGTCGTTGATCGCGGCACCTTCCAGAGCTTCGAAGCGGGCGATCTCGTCCAGCGACAGGTCGGTGAACAGGCGCATGAAGCGGCCGACGTCGCCGTCCTCGGCGTTGCGCCAGAACTGCCAGTAGTCGTAGGCGCTGAGCTGTTCGGCATTGAGCCAGATGGCGCCCTGGGCCGTCTTGCCCATCTTGCCGCCGGACGCCGTCGTCAGCAGCGGCGTGGTCAGGCCGAAGGCGGCCTTCTGATCGACACGACGCACCAGGTCGACGCCCGAGACGATATTGCCCCACTGGTCCGATCCGCCCATCTGCAGCGTGACGTTCTGGCGGCGGTTGAGCTCCAGGAAGTCCACCGACTGCATCAGCATGTAGTTGAACTCGAGGAAGGTCATCGGCTGCTCGCGCTCGAGCCGCAGCTTGACCGAGTCGAAGGCAAGCATGCGGTTGACCGTGAAATGGGCGCCGTAGTCGCGCAGGAACTCGACGTAGCCGTATTTCGACAGCCACTCGTCGTTGTCGATCAGGATCGCGTCGGTCGGACCATCGCCGAAGGTCAGAAATTTCTCGAACACCGTCTTGATGGAGGCGATGTTCGACTGGATGGTCGCGTCGGTGAGCTGGGGCCGCGAGGCGTCCTTGCCGGTCGGGTCGCCGACCTTGGTGGTGCCGCCGCCCATGATGACGACGGGCCTGCCGCCCGCCTGCTGGAGCCGTCGCAGCATCATGATCTGGATCAGACTGCCGACGTGCAGGCTGGGCGCCGTGGCGTCGAAGCCGATGTAGCCGGCCACGACGCCGTTCTTGGCCGCCGCATCCAGCTCGGCCGGATGGGTGATCTGATGGATGTATCCGCGCGCCTGAAGCGTCTGCAGGAAGTCGGACTGGAAAACAGGGTCGGTCATGGTCGGCTCCGTTAGCAGGGAGGCCGGCGCTCTGTCTCGGGTGTCGCGCCGGCAAAATGCAGCGCGTGGGTTCGCGGCCGCTCGCTAGATCAGCGGGCGGTAATAGAAGCCGGGCAGGGCGCGGGGCGCGAACATGGGCCGTTCGTAGCGCCCGGCGTTGACCGGCGTCAACCAGCCGCTATCGGTGCAGGATGCGCGCTACGCTGATCCCCTTTCCCGACGAGACCAAGGTCTATCCCGAGGCGATCTCGGTAGAGTTCGAGCGCGAGGACGGCCTGCTGTGGCTGAGGTTCGTCATTGACGACAATCCGGATTTCATCGCCTGGCCCGGCGAGGCGCCGGTCGGGCGGGCCGACGAGCTGTGGAAACACACCTGTTTCGAGGCCTTCGTGACGACCGACGACGGCTATCGCGAGTTCAACCTGTCGCCGTCCGGCCAGTGGGCCAGCTACCGGTTCGACGGGTATCGTGAGGGCATGCGCCCGGCTGACGAGGTCTGTGTGGTCGAGGGGCTCGACGGCGGCTCGGACTACGTCGCACTGGAAGGCCGGATCGAACTGCCGGTCGAGGCTCGCAAGCTGGCCCTGTCGGCGGTGATCGAGACCCTCGACGGGGCCAGGACCTGGTGGGCGCTGGCCCATCCGTCCGATAAGCCTGACTTCCATCATCCCGATTCCTTCGTTCTGGACCTGCCATGAAATTCGGCATCGACCGCCTCGTCTCCGAGCCCGATCTGCAGGCCGCGCTGAAGGGGCGGCGGGTGGCGCTGGTGGCGCATCCGGCCTCGGTGACGGCCGACCTGACCCATTCGATCGACGCCCTGATCGCCTCGGGCGTGCGGATCAGCGCCGCCTTCGGGCCCCAGCACGGGATGAAGGGCGACCTGCAGGACAATATGATGGAGAGCCCGGACGAGACCGATCCGGTCCACGGCTTTCCCGTGTTCAGCCTCTACGGCGAGGTGCGTCGCCCCACCGGCCAGATGATGAGCACGTTCGACGTCGTTCTGATCGACCTGCAGGACCTGGGGACGCGCATCTACACCTTCATCACGACGCTGTTGTACGTGCTGGAGGCCGCGGCCGAGCACGGCAAGGATGTCTGGGTGCTGGACCGTCCCAACCCCGCCGGGCGGCCGGTCGAGGGCACGACCCTGGTCGCGGGCTGGGAGAGTTTCGTCGGCGCCGGGCCGATGCCGATGCGGCACGGCATGACCCTGGGCGAACTGGGTCACTGGTTCATCGACCACTTCAAGCTCAAGGTCGCCTATCGCGTCATCGAGATGCAGGGCTATGACCCCGAGGCGGCGCCGGGCCTCGGCTGGCCGCTGGGAGAGCGGGCCTGGATCAACCCCAGCCCGAATGCGCCCAACCTGTCGATGGCTCGCGCCTATCCCGGCACCGTGATGGTCGAGGGCGCGACCCTGTCGGAAGGGCGGGGCACGACGCGGCCGCTCGAACTGTTCGGCGCGCCCGACATCGACGCCCGGGCCGTGATCGCCGAGATGAAGGCCTTCGCGCCCGAATGGGTGAAGGGCTGTGCCCTGCGCGACATGTGGTTCGAGCCGACCTTCCACAAACACCTCGGCCAGCTGTGCTCTGGCGTCCAGATCCATGTCGAGGGCCCGCACTATGACCACGCCGCCTTCCGGCCGTGGCGGGTCCAGGCCCTGGGCTTCAAGGCAATTCGGCGGCTGTATCCCGACTACGACCTGTGGCGGGACTTCCCGTATGAATACGCGTTCGGGAAGCTGCCGATCGATGTCATCAACGGCGGGCCAAGCTTGCGCGAATGGGTCGATGATGCCGGATCGACGGCGGCCGATCTGGACGCCATCGCCGAGCCGGATGAGGCGGCCTGGGTCGAGGCGCGCAAGCCGTTCCTGATCTACTGACCTAGAACCGCCGCGCCACGCCCACGCCGAACTCCACGTCCGGGCTGTCGTCGTTCAGGCCGAAGTTGAGGCCGAAGTCGATCTGGCTGTCGGGCAGGAAGGCCGGGGTCCAGATGGCGATGAGGTCGGCGCTGGCCTGGGTCGTTTCGACGAGAGGATCGTCGTCGCGGCTGACCCAAACCTCGGCCCCGAGGATCCAGTCGCCGAGATCGCGATCCACGTCGACCGCGAACGAATATGCGGCGTGCGATCCTTCGCCGTCTTCGTCGCCGACGATGTCGAGGTAGGGCGACAGGCCGAGGCCCCACTCATTGCCCAGGTCGATCGAGACGGGGACGACGACGCCGGCCTCGATGCCGCTGGCGCGGACCTCGTCGCCGCCGGTCGGCAGGATGGCGTATCCCATCAGTGCGATTGAGAAACCCTCGCCATCCGGCCGGATCAGCCCTTGGCGGACGGCCAGGAACAGGTCGCCCGTGCCCTCGGCGACGTCCTCGACGCCCGCGACGCGGTCGGTGAACTTCTCGCGCTCGAAGGCCGTGACGCCGATCTGGAATTCCGTTGCCGGGCCGACGCCGAAGCGGGCGGTGATGGACCCGGCCGACCAGCTGTCGATCTCGGCCGCGGCATCCCTCTGGCGCGCGCCATCGAAGGCGCCCACCTCGATCTGCACATGGCCCTGATTCAGCACGCAGCTGGCCGCGCCCTTGCCCGGACGGTCGGCGCAGAAGGGACGCAGATCGTTCGTCTGGGCCGAGGCGGATGCGGATGCGAGCCAGACGCCAGCCAACGCAAGCACGCCCACGGTGAAGTTGCGGATCATGTCAGCTCCCCGAATCCCGAGCTGAACCATAGGGGCAAGCGCAGCCGCGAAGAAGCGGCAGTCAGACGATATCAGGCCGGCTTTTCTTCCAGCCGCTTGTCCAGATACAGGCCCACGCGGCGGTCGACGGCGGGGATATGGTCCTGCCAGAAGTGGCTCGCGCCTTCTTCCAGTTCGTAGTCGATGATGATGCCCTTCTGGGTGCGCAGCTTGTTGACCACGCGCTCGACCTCGACCGGCGGCACGATGGTGTCGGCCGTGCCGTGCAGGAACAGACCGGAGGCCGGGCAGGGGGCCAGGAAGGAGAAGTCGTACATGTTCGACGGCGGCGAGACCGAGATGAAGCCGTCCGTCTCCGGGCGACGCATCAGCAGCTGCATGCCGATGTAGGCGCCGAACTGATAGCCGGCGACCCAGGTCTGGGTGGCGGCAGGGTTGTTGGACTGCAGCCAGTCGAGCGCCGTGGCCGCATCGGCCAGTTCGCCGATGCCGCTGTCGAACTCGCCTTGCGACTTGCCGACGCCGCGCGAATTGTAGCGCAGGGTCGCGAAGCCGCGCTTCTGGAACAGCTGGTACAGGGTGACCGTCACCGGGTTGTTCATGTGCCCGCCCGCCTTGGGGTGCGGGTGCAGGATCAGGGCGATCGGCGCGTTGGCGCGCTTGCCGGGGGAGTAGCGGCCCTCGATGCGACCGGAGGCGCCGGGCAGGATGACTTCAGGCATGGGGCTCTGGAATCCGTTCAACTGTCATTTCGGGCCCGCCGAATACTTGACTACAGGGGTAGGACTTTCTAAGTCCTGTCTGCGTTCGGCCGCCTCGCGAAGCGGCGGGTCATAGCACAGGACCTCCGAAAAGCGCGCGATTTTTGAGGATGGGCGATGCGACTGTCGACCAAGGGACGATACGCCGTGATGGCGATGGCCGATCTGGCTCGGCACGGTCGGTCAGACGCCGGTGCGGGCCGCGCCGTGTCCCTGGCCGAAATCGCAACCCGACAAGAGATTTCATTGAGTTATCTGGAACAGCTGTTTGCTCGACTTAGAAAAAGCGGGCTGGTGCTCAGCGTGCGCGGTCCGGGCGGCGGCTATCGTCTGGCCAAGACGGCCGGCGAAACCGTGGTGTCCGAAATCGTCCTGGCGGTCGATGAGCCGATCCGGGCGGTGCGTTGCGCGGCCCACGGCACGCCGCGCGGCTGCATGCTGGGCGGCGAACGCTGCATCACCCACAATCTGTGGGACGACCTAGGCGACGAGATCCATCGCTATCTGGCCAGTGTTTCTCTGGAGGACGTGATCCTGAACCGCACCAGCCGTCGCCCTGCGAGCGTGGGAGTAGCGGCATGAGCGGCGTCTATCTGGACTACAACGCTTCGGCCCTCGTGCGGCCCGAAGTTCTGGACATCATGACCGAGGCCCTGGCCGACAACGGCAACCCGTCGGCGGTCCATGCGGCCGGTCGGCGGGCGCGGGCGCGGGTCGAGACGGCGCGGGCGAAGGTCGCCGAACTGGTCGGCGCCGATCCGACGGCCGTCATCTTCACCTCCGGCGGCACCGAGGCGAACGCCCAGGCGCTGCAGAGCGCGCTGGCGGCCGGGTGCGAGCGTCTGATCGTCTGCACCACCGAACATCCCTGCGTGGTCGAGGCGGCCATGGCGTCGGGCAAGTCGGTCAAGCCGCTGCCCGTCGATGAGCGTGGCGTCATCGATCTGGTCAAGCTGGGTCAACTGCTGAACCAGACCGGCGGCCGGGCCGTCGTCGCCATCCACCACGCCAACAACGAGAGCGGCGTCATCCAGCCGATCGCCGAGGCGGCGCGTCTGGTGCGTGCTGCGAAGGGCTGGCTGCACGTCGACGCCATCCAGTCGGCAGGCAAGATCCCGGTCGACATGCGCGCCCTGGGCGCCGACAGCCTGACCCTGTCCGCGCACAAGCTGGGCGGGCCGCAGGGCGTGGGCGCTCTGGTGCTGGGCGAGGGATCCTCGGCGGTTCGCATCCTGCACGGCGCCGGTCAGGAGCGCGGCCTGCGCGCCGGGACCGAGAACGTGCCGGGCATCGCGGGCTTCGGCGTCGCAGCCGACTGCGCCGCGCGCGACCTGCCCATGGCCGAGGCGCATCGTCCGTGGCGCGATGCGGCCGAGGCGGCCGTCGAGGCGGCCGGCGCGACTATCCTGGGCAAGGGGGCGCCGCGTCTGCCCAACACCCTGTTCCTGTCGGTCGCCGGCTGGGACAGCCCTCAGGCCCTGATCTTGCTCGATCTGGATGGTGTCATGGTCTCGGCCGGGAGCGCCTGCTCGTCGGGCAAGACCAAGCCCAGCCGCGCCATCGTCGCCATGGGCCGGATGGACCTGGCGACCGGAGGCGTGCGCGTCTCGGGCGGCTGGGGCACCACGCAAGACGATTGGTCACGCTTCGCTGCAGCGTGGACCAAGGCATACGAGACACATTGCGCGCGTCAGGCCGCCCGCGTGAAGGAAACCGCGTAAGATCATGGCCGCCGTTCAGGAAACCATCGACGCCGTCGCCGCGCTGGAGAAGTACGAGCATGGCTTCACCTCGGACATCGAAACCGAGTTCGCCCCGCGCGGGCTGAACGCCGACATCGTCCGCTTCATCTCCGAGAAGAAGGGCGAGCCGGAGTGGATGCTGGAATGGCGTCTGGCCGCCTATGAGCGCTGGCTGGCGATGGAGGAGCCGACCTGGTCGTCGGTGAAATACACGCCGGTCGATTACCAGTCGCTGTTCTACTACGCCGCCCCCAAAAAGAAGGACGGTCCCAAGTCGCTGGACGAGGTCGATCCGGAAATCCTCGAGATCTACAAGAAGCTGGGCATTCCGCTGAAGGAGCAGGAGGTGCTGGCCGGCGTCGAAGGGGCTCCGCGATACGCCGTGGACGCCGTGTTCGACAGTGTCAGCGTGGTCACCACCTTCAAGGCCGAGCTGGCCAAGGTCGGGGTGATTTTCATGCCGATTTCCGAGGCCTTGCGGGAATATCCCGAACTGGTGCGTCAGTATCTGGGATCGGTCGTGCCGGTCTCGGACAACTATTTCGCGGCGCTGAACAGCGCAGTCTTCTCCGACGGATCGTTCGTCTACATCCCGCCGGGCGTGAAATGCCCGATGGAGCTGTCGACCTATTTCCGCATCAATGCGAGCCAGACCGGCCAGTTCGAACGCACCCTGATCATCGCCGACAAGGGCAGCTACTGCTCCTATCTGGAGGGTTGCACGGCCCCGATGCGCGACGAGAACCAGCTGCATGCGGCGGTGGTCGAGCTGGTCGCGCTGGACGACGCCGAGATCAAATATTCGACGGTCCAGAACTGGTACCCCGGCGACGCGGAAGGGCGGGGGGGCATCTACAACTTCGTCACCAAGCGCGCCGACTGCCGCGGGGACCGCTCGAAGGTCAGCTGGACCCAGGTCGAGACCGGCTCGGCCGTGACGTGGAAATATCCGTCCTGCATCCTAAAGGGCGAGGAGAGCTCGGGCGAATTCTATTCGATCGCTATCACCAACGGACATCAGCAGGCCGACACCGGCACCAAGATGATCCATCTGGGCAAGAATTCGAAGTCGCGGATCATCGCCAAGGCGGTTTCGGCGGGCAAGTCGGACTCCACCTATCGCGGTCTGGTCTCGGTGCATCCCAAGGCGACGGGGGTGCGCAACTTCACCCAGTGCGACAGCCTGCTGATCGGCGGCGACTGCGGCTCGCACACCGTGCCCTATATCGAGGCCCGCAACGGCTCGGCCCAGCTGGAGCATGAGGCGACGACGACGCGCCTGTCCGACGACCAGCTGTTTTATGCCCAGCAGCGCGGTCTGTCGCAGGAGGAGGCCGTGGCCCTTCTGGTCAACGGCTTCGTCCGGGACGTGATGCAGAAACTGCCGATGGAGTTCGCCGTGGAAGCCCAGAAGCTGGTGGCGATCAGCCTTGAAGGCTCGGTCGGGTAAGACAAAGAAAAACAATGCTCAAGATTAATAACCTCCACGTCTCGATCGGCGACAAGCCGATCCTCAAGGGGCTGATGCTCGACGTTCCGGCGGGCGAGGTGCACGCCATCATGGGGCCGAACGGGGCCGGCAAGTCGACGCTCGGCTATGCCCTCTCGGGACGGCCCGGCTATGAGGCCATTGAGGGCTCGGTCGAATGGCGGGGCGAGAGCCTGCTCGACTTCGACCCGGCCGAACGGGCGGCCAGGGGCGTCTTCCTGTCGTTCCAGTATCCGATCGAGATTCCCGGCGTTCCCGCCCTGACCTTCGTGCGCACGGCGCTGAACGCCCAGAAGCGGGCGCGGGGCGAAGAAGAAGTGTCGGCTCCCGCCTTCCTGAAACAGGTCAAGGCGGCGTCGGCAGCGCTGAAGATGGATTTCGACATGCTCAAGCGGCCGCTGAACGTCGGCTTCTCGGGCGGCGAGAAGAAGCGGATGGAGATCCTGCAGATGGCCCTGCTGGAGCCGTCGCTGCTGATCCTGGACGAGACCGATTCCGGCCTCGACATCGACGCCCTGCGGATCGTGTCTGAGGGGGTCAACGCCCTGCGCTCGCCCGACCGCGCCATGCTGGTCATCACCCACTACCAGCGGCTGCTCGATTATATCAAACCCGACCGGGTCCACGTGTTGGCCGCTGGTCGCATCGTGGCCTCGGGCGGCCCGGAACTGGCGCACCAGCTGGAGGCGGAAGGGTACGACAAATACCTGCCGCAGGCCGCTTGACCGTCCTGCACAAGATCGACCTCACCGACGCCGCGACCTTCCCCTCACGGCGGGAGGAGGCCTGGAAATACAGCGACCTGCGCCGCTATCTGCGCGAGGCCCCTGAACCCTCGCCGACCACGGCGATCGGCCCGCCCGGACCCTTCTACGACCTCGGCGGCGAGGCGATCGTCTTCGCCAACGGCCGGGCGGTGGGCGTCACCGACTTCATCGCCTCGGGCGACCAGACCCTGCGTCTGCGCTTTATCTCGCAGGCCACGGAGACCGGCCACACCGCCTCCGCGCGGGTCGTGGCGCGGCCGGGCGCTAGGCTCCTGCTGCTGGAGACGCACGAGGGTTCGGGATCGGCCTATGTCGCCCACAACCGCCTCGACATCGATGTTGCCGGCGGGGCGGAGGTCACGCGGATCGTCCTGGTCGACGAGCCCCATGATGCGATCTCCCTGACCGAGATCGACGTCCGCGTGGCGCCGGGCGGCGTCTATCGCCAGACGACGATGACCGGTGGGGCGAAGCTGCAGCGCCAGGAGACCCGGCTGATGCACGGGGGAGAGGGGGCAGAAGTCCAGATTGATGGCCTCTATGCCCTGTCCGGCGAGCGGCACACCGACCTGACCAGCGTGGTGCGTCACCACGGCCTGAACGGCGTCACCTCGCAGCTGACCAAGGGCGTCGTGCGCGACACCGCGCGCGGCGTGTTCCAGGGCAAGATCGTCGTCGAGCGCGGCGCCGACGGCACCGATGCGAGGATGGGCCACCATGCCCTGATCCTGGGCGAACGGGCCGAGGTCGACGCCAAGCCGGAGCTCGAAATCTACGCCGACGACGTGCAGTGCGCCCACGGCAATACGATCGGCAATCTGGACGAAAGCGCCCTGTTCTACATGCAGTCGCGCGGCATTCCGGCGGACGAGGCGAGAGCCCTTCTGACCCAGGCCTTCCTGTTCGAGGTCGTCGACCGCATCGCCCACGAAGGCGCGAGAGAGGTGGTGAGGTCATGGCTGACGGCACGACTGTAGTCACCCGTTTCGACCCCTACGCCGCCCGGGCCCAATTCCCGATCCTGTCGCGGAAGGTGAACGGCAAGCCTCTGGTCTATCTGGACTCGGCCGCCTCGGCGCAGAAGCCGCGCGCGGTGATTGACGCCCTGACGGCGGCGATGGAGGGGAGCTATTCCAATGTCCACCGCGGCCTGCACACCCTGGCCAACGAGACGACCGAAGCCTTTGAAGCTGCGCGCGAGACCGTCGCGCGGTTCCTGAATGCCGAGACCCCCGACCAGATCGTCTGGACCAAGGGCGGCACCGAGGCTTTCAACCTGGTCGCGGCGGGGCTGGCGCAGAGCCTGAATCCCGGCGACGAGATCGTCACCACCCAGATGGAGCACCACGCCAACATCGTGCCCTGGTCGATGCTGCGCGACCGGCTGGGCGTCGTGCTGAAATGGGCGCCAGTGCTGGACGACGGGTCGCTGGACATGACGGGTCTGGCGGCTCTGATCGGGCCGAGGACGAAGCTGGTCGCCGTGACCCATATGTCCAACGTGCTGGGCACGGTGAACGACGTGAAGGCCGTCGCCGACCTGGCCCATGCGGCGGGCGCTCTGGTGCTGGTCGACGGCTGCCAGGGGGCGGTGCATTGCAGTCCCGACGTCCAGGCGCTGGACTGCGACTTCTACGTCTTCACCGGCCACAAGCTGTACGGCCCGACCGGTATCGGCGGGTTGTACGGCAAGCGCGCCGCTCTGGAGGCCCTGCCGCCGTATCAGGGCGGGGGCGAGATGATCGCCACCGTCACCGAGGATGCGGTGACCTATGCCGGCATTCCGCACAGGTTCGAGGCGGGCACCCCGCCGATCCTTGAGGTCATCGGTCTGGGAGCCGCGCTGGAGTGGATCATGGCCTTCGACCGCGCGGCGATCGCCGCTCATGAACGGGCCCTCTACGACCATGTCGTCGCCCGCCTGTCCGGCCTGGACTGGCTGCGGATCATCGGCGAGGCTCCGGGCAAGGGCGCCATCCTGACCTTCACGGTGGAAGGGGCGCACGCCCACGACGTGGCCCAGATCCTGGACCGGTACGGCGTCGCCGTGCGGGCCGGTGTCCATTGCGCCGAGCCACTGTCGAGGCGATTTGGCATCACGTCGAGCGCGCGGGCCAGCTTCGCCCTATATAACACCACAGAGGATGCAGATGCCTTCGTGGACGCGCTGATCAAGGCGCGGGAGTTCTTTGTGTGAGCGAGATGGACGGACAGATCAGCAGCAGCGACGCCTTCGCCGAGACCTGGGCGGAACCGCAGACGGCCGCCCTGCCCCAGGCCGAACTGGATCGGCTGACCGATGCGCTGATCGCAGCGCTGAAGACGGTCTATGATCCGGAAATCCCGGTCGACATCTATGAGCTGGGCCTGATCTACAAGGTCGACCTCTCGGACGACCGCGACGTGTTGATCGACATGACCCTGACGGCGCCCGGCTGCCCGGTGGCCGGGGAGATGCCCGGCTGGATCGAGGACGCGGTGATGAAGGTCGAGGGCATCAAGTCGGCGCGCGCCAACCTGGTGTTCGACCCGCCGTGGGATTCCTCCAAGATGAGCGACGAGGCCAAGCTGGCCTTGAACATGTTCTGAGGTGACGCGATGACCGACTTCGAGACATCGTCATCCTCCGGCCTGACCGGGGGACGCCCGCGTCGCCCGCGCCCCAAGGTCGTGACGTTGACCGACGCCGCCGCAGAGCGGGTGCGCGAGATCATGGCCAATGTAGAGAAGAGCTACATCGGCCTTCGCGTCGGGGTTAAGAACGGCGGCTGCGCCGGACAGGAATACACCTTCGCCTATGCGGAGGAGATCGGCCCGATGGACGAGGTCGTCGAGGACAGGGGCGTCACCATTCTGGTTGAGCCCAAGGCCATCCTGTTCCTGATCGGGTCCGAGATCGACTACGAGGCGACCAGGCTGGCGTCCAAATTCGTGTTCCGCAATCCGAACCAGACCGACGCCTGCGGCTGCGGTGAAAGCGTCACCATCATCCCGGCCGCGGCGCTCGAGACCGACTGACATGATCCGGCTTGAAGGCGTGACCAAGCGCTATCGCAGCGCGGCGGGCGTGCGCGTGGCGCTGGACGCCGTCGACCTGTCTGTCGCCAGGGGTCAGGTGTTCGGGGTGGTCGGACGCTCCGGGGCCGGCAAGTCGACCCTGATCCGCACCATCAACCGGCTGGAGACCCCGGACGCGGGCAAGGTCTTCGTCGGCGATCAGGAGATCACGGCGATGAAGCCGGCCGAGCTGCGCGCCGCGCGCCGGCGGATCGGCATGATTTTCCAGCATTTCAACCTGCTGAACGCCAGGACCATCGCCGAGAACGTCGCCTTCCCCCTTCAGCTCGAAGGCCGTCCGGCCGCCGAGATCGAGCGGCGGACCGCGGAGTTGCTGGACCAGCTCGGCCTGGCGGAGCACGCGAAGAAGTATCCCGCCCAGCTGTCCGGCGGCCAGAAGCAGCGCGTCGGCATCGCCCGCGCCCTAGCCTGCGGACCCGACGTCCTGCTGTGCGACGAGGCGACCAGCGCGCTCGACCCGGAGACGACCGACGAGATTCTCGGCCTGCTCGACGGGCTCAACCGCGACCTCGGCCTGACCATCGTCCTGATCACCCACCAGATGGAGGTCGTGCGTCGCGTCTGCGACCGGGTCGCCGTGCTCAAGGACGGACGGCTGGTGGAGGAGGGGGGGACGGCCGATGTCTTCCTGCACCCGAAGTCACCGGTGACCCGCGCCATGCTGGCCGAAGGCGAAGGCGGCGAGACCCATGACGCCTCGGTCGTTCCCGCCGGCGGGCGGCTGGCCAGACTGACCTTCCGGGGCGGTTCGACCTACGCGCCCGAACTCAGCCGTGTGGCGCGCACGACGGGCGTCGACTATTCGATCCTCTCCGGCCGCATCAGCCGCATCCGGGGCGAGCCCTATGGCCAGATGGTCGTGGCGTTCACGGGGGGTGACGCGGACGCCGCTGTGGCCCAGCTCACCGGACGCGGCGTCGTGGTGGAGGCGTTGTGATGGAGTTCTTCGTTAACATCGACTGGCCCGAAATCCTGCGGGCGACGCGCGACACGCTTCTGATGCTGGGCGGGGCCATGGTCCTGACCGTGGTGTTCGGGGTCCCTTTGGGCGTGCTGCTCTACCTGTCCGGCAAGGGACGGCTGGCGGCCAATCCCGTGCTGAACGGTCTGCTGTCTCTGGTGGTCAACATCCTGAGGTCGGTGCCCTTCATCATCCTGCTGATCGTCATGCTGCCGGTGACGGTGCTTCTGGTTGGGACGTCGCTGGGCGTCGCGGGCGCCATTCCTCCCCTGGTCGTCGGAGCCGCCCCCTTCTATGCGCGGCTGGTCGAGACGGCCCTGCGCGAGGTCGACAAGGGCGTGGTCGAGGCGACCCAGGCCATGGGCGGGTCGACGTTCCAGATTGTCACCCGCGCCCTGCTGCCCGAGGCCATGCCCGGTATTATCGCAGGCGCCACGGTCACGGCGATCGCGCTCGTCAGCTACACGGCGATGGCGGGCGTGGTCGGCGCGGGCGGCCTCGGCGACCTGGCGATCCGGTTCGGCTATCAGCGCTTCCAGACCGATGTCATGGTGGTGACCGTAGTTCTGCTGCTGGTGCTCGTACAAATTCTGCAGATGATCGGCGACCGGTTGGTCGCTAGGGTCTCGCACCGCTGATTTCAGACTGAGAGACTTCCATGCTTCGACGCTCCCTGATCCTCGCCGCTGCCGCGCTGGCCCTGGCCGCCTGCGGACAGGGGGTGGAAAAGGCCGCCGACGGATCGGCGCCGCTGATCGTGGGTGCCACGGCCGTACCGCACGCCGAGATTCTCGAGTTCATCAAGCCGACTCTGGCGGCTGAAGGGGTCCCGATAGAAATCAAGGTCTTCAATGACTATGTTCAGCCGAACACCCAGCTGTCCGAGCGTCGCATCGACGCCAACTACTTCCAGACCAAGCCCTATCTCGACGAGTTCAACGCCGCCCGGGGTGCGAATCTGATCACCGTGGCGGGCGTGCATGTCGAGCCGCTTGGAGCCTACTCACGCCGCTTCAAGACGCTGGCCGAACTGCCGAACGGGGCCGATGTGGCGGTCCCGAACGATGCGTCCTCGATCGGGCGCGCCCTGATCCTTCTGCAGACGGCGGGGCTGATCCGCCTGAAAGACCCGACCAACCCGCTTCAGAGCGTGCGGGACATCGCCGAAAATCCGGGGAACCTGCGGTTTCGCGAGCTTGAATCAGCGACCCTTCCGCGCGTGCTGGACCAGGTCGACCTGGCGGTGATCAATACCAACTATGCGCTGGACGCCGGTCTGAAGCCGAAGACCGACGCCCTGGCGCTGGAAGGCGGTGACAGCCCCTATGTGAACTATCTGGTCGCCCGGCCGGACAATCAGAATGACCCGCGCATCCAGGCTTTGGCGCGGGCGCTGCGCAGCCAGGCGGTCAAGGACTTCATCGCCCGGAAATACGACGGTGCAGTCGTCCCGGCGGCCTGACGCATGGCCTACGACCCCGAGTTCGGCGAATGGGTGCGCGAGCATTTCGCAGGGCTTGGGCCGCTGGAGATCAAGCGGATGTTCGGCGCCGGGGCCGTCTATGCCCACGACCTGATCTTCGCCCTGCTGGACGACGGGACGGTCTGGCTCAAGGCCGACGAGATCAACGAACCGCTGTTGCAGGCGGCCGGGTCGCGCCAGTTCACCTATCCGACCAAGGACGGCGAGACAATGAGCATGGCCTACTGGTCCTTGCCCGAGACGGCGCTCGACGACCCGGACGAGGCCGTCGACTGGGCGCGCCGGTCGATCGACTCGGCGCTGCGCAAGGCGGCGGCGAAGAAGCCTCGAAAAGCCAAGCCTAGGCCGTAGCGGCCGCCTTGGCAGCGCGGGCGGCTTCGTCAGGGGCAAGCACGCGAACGTTCTGGATGACCGGCCCTCCACGCGCCTCTGCGATCAGTTCGGCGGTGCGGTTCTCGACCACAGCTTCCAGTCGCGCGAGGAATTCGTCCTTGCCCAAACCCGTCGGAATGGGGTCGAGGAACTCAAGGGTCGCCGTGCCCGGGTGTTTCTCATAGGCCTCCTGCGGCCAGAACAGGCCGAGGTTGGAGGCCAGGGGCACAACCGGCATGTCGAAGTCGCGGTACAGGTGCCAGACGCCGGAGCGATAGCGGAACTTCTCGCCGACCTTCGCCAGATTGCCCTCTGGATAGATCAGGATCTTGCGGCCCTCGGCATGGGCCGTCGCGCCGCTCTGCTTGAGCGAATCCCGGGCTTCGCGGCCGCCGCAGTTGTTGACGACGATGGCGCCGAGCTTGCGCAGGACAGTTCCCAGCAGCGGGAACTTCTCGAGGTGGTCGCCCGTGACAAAGGCCAGGTCATCGAACTGGTCATAGGTGGCGAAGCCGTCGCCCCAGCTCTGATGTTTCGAGGCGATGATGAAGGCGCCGGCGGGCAGACGTTCTCGGCCGCGCACCTCGATCCGGATTCCGGCAAGGATCCACATGGCCTGCACCATGCGCTTCACATAGCGGCGGATCACCCAGGTGGCGGCGTTCCGGCCGGGGGCGAGCGCGGCGAAGGCGGCGGTCAGGCCGTAGCCGATCGACAGGAACCAGTAGGCGATGTTGAACGCAAAGTTTCGCATGCGATCAGCCTGCCAGAGTGTGTTGATCAGGTTCACCCGATTGGCGTCTGACCTTGATCGGTTTGATCAGGCCGCCTGTTCCAGCCGCTCGCCGTTGGTGACCTTGTTCCGGCCGGTGCGTTTTGAGGCGTAGAGGGCCTCGTCGGCGCGGTCGAGCAGGGAGGAGCCGGTCTCGCCGGGGCGACGCTGGGCGACGCCGGCCGAGATGGTCACGGCGCCGAGCTCGTCGTTGGTCGAGCGACGGCGCAGCGCCCGGGTGCCGACCTCCTCGCGCATCGTGTTGAGCACGGCCTCGACGATGGAGGCGCTCTCCGACGGGAAGATGATGGCGAATTCTTCGCCGCCGTAGCGGGCGGCGACGCGGGGCGCCTTGGAGACGCGGCCAATGACGCTGGCGACGTAGCGAAGGACCTGGTCGCCGGTCTGGTGGCCCCAGGTGTCGTTGAACCGCTTGAAGTGGTCGATGTCGATGACGGCGAGGCTGAGCGTCTGACGCTTGTTTTCGGCCTCGTCGCAGGCCCGCAGCAGTTCCTCGTCGAAGGCCTTGCGGTTGGCCAGGTTCGTGAGCGCGTCCGTCATGGCGTCGCGGCGGACCTGTTCCAGATGTTCGCGCAGACGGGCGACTTCCTTGGTGGAGCTTTCCAGACGCTTTTCGAGGGTGGCGTTCTCGGCCTGGACCTGGGTCGTCGCCGAAGTCAGTTTGGACACGACGCCGAGCAGGGCGGTCGGCTCGGACGCGCCTTCCAGATGGGCGGAGGCGCCGGCCAGGGTTTCGCCATAGGCAGCCTGCGACCTCTGGGCCTTGGCGATGGCCTCCGAGACGGTCGACAGTTCGCGGTTCAGCACGGCGCCTGCGTCGCGGATTTCCTCGGAGAGGCGGCCGCGGGGCAGGTATTCGGCGGCCAGCATCTCGGCCGTACCTTCGGTGAAGGCGTCGCCTGCCGCCAGCAGCCGCGTCATCTCCTGGCCGAGCGCGCCGCCTGGATCGCCGAGGTAGTGAAGCCAGAGTTCGAAATTGAGCGGGGTCGGCCACACGCCGGCACGCTCCATCTCCTCGACCGCCTTGCGGGCGAGGCAGAAGGCTTCTGGCCCCCGGAGCGTAGTCTGCACCTGTGTGGACATTCTGTTTTCCCGACCGCCGTTCTTTTTTGACGCTCTACGGTCAGAACTCTAGGCTGGCGTTCCGTAACACCGGGTTAAGCGAGGCCGTCAAATCGGCGAACCCCGCTCAGAAATCAACCTTTACGAGAAGTCGAGCGACGCAGAAACGCAGGGATGTCTCCCCCGAAACCGGCGCCTTCGCGGGCCGGCGGCGCATCGCCTTCGGTCCGGCCGCCGGGACGGCGATCGGCCTGACGCAGGCGGGGTTCGGCGGCAGCGACGGGCCTGGCGGCTTCTTCCGTCACGACGGGCGCCGAGACCACTTCGGCGGGCGCGATCTCGGCCTGAGCGGCTTCGACGGGCTTGCTGGAGCGGCGGCTGCGGGTACGGCGGGCGGGCGGCGCGGTTTCACCTTCGGGCGAAGCTGCTGCGGGCGCGGAGGCGGGAGCCGCTACAGCGACCTCAACCTCGGGCACGGGCTCGGGCGCTGGACGTTCGCCACGGCTGCGGCCCCGGGCGGGACGGCCTTCCGCGCGCTCGGCGGGGCGAGCCGGCGCCGGGCGACCTTCCGACCGGCGAGCGCCGCCCAGGTTGGACCAATCGATATCCAGCACCAGTTCTTCAGGCTGCATCTTGATCAGCTTCATGACCTTGTCGAGCGACTTGTCGTCGGCCGGGGTCACGATCATGAAGGCCTGACCCGTCTTGCCCGCGCGGCCGGTGCGGCCGATGCGGTGGACGTAGTCGTCGGCGTGGTGCGAGACGTCGTAGTTGAAAACGTGGCTGACGTCGGGAATGTCCAGCCCGCGCGCGGCGACGTCGGACGCGACAAGGATCTTCAGCGCTCCGGACCGGAAGTCCGCCAGGGTCCTGGTGCGCAGCGACTGATCCAGGTCGCCGTGGATCGGGGCGGCGTCGAAACCGTGCTGCTTCAGCGACTTGGCGACGACGTCGACTTCGGACTTCCGGTTGCAGAAGACGATGCCGTTCTTGACGTCCGCACGCTCCATCAGGGCCCGCAGCGCCGCGCGCTTGGCCTTGGGATCCGCCGACGGGATGCGGACCAGATACTGGGTGATGGTCTCGGCCGTCATGGCCGGGCGCGAGGCCTCGATCCGGGTCGGGTCCTTGAGGAAGGCCTGGGTCAGACGGGTGATCTCGGGCGGCATGGTGGCCGAGAAGAACAGGGTCTGGCGCTTGGGCGGCGTCAGTTTGAAGATGCGCTCGATGTCGGGGATGAAGCCCATGTCGAGCATCCGGTCGGCTTCATCGACGACCATGAGCTCGACGCCGTTCAGCATCATCTTGCCGCGTTCGAACAGGTCGAGCAGGCGCCCGGGCGTGGCGATCAGGACGTCGACGCCCTTGTTCAGGGCCGCGACCTGGTCGCCCATGGAGACGCCGCCGATCAGCAGCACCCAAGAAAGCTTGGTGCCCTTGGCGTATTTCTCGAAGCTCATCGCGACCTGGTCGGCCAGCTCGCGGGTCGGAGCCAGGACCAGGGCGCGGGGCATGCGGGCCCGCGCGCGTCCCTTGGACAGGCGCTCGATGAGGGGAAGGGTGAATGCGGCGGTCTTGCCGGTGCCGGTCTGGGCGATGCCGAGAACGTCGCGGCCGGCGAGGGCGACAGGAATGGCCTGGGCCTGGATCGGGGTGGCGATCGTATAGCCGGTGTCGATGACGGCTTGCAGGGTTGTGGGCGAGAGGCCCAGCTGGGAGAATTCGGTCATGCGTCCTTAGGACTAAGGCCCGGTCGCCAGGGGCGCCGGGTTGGGACTGTTCGACCGATGCGAGACGGATCGATCGAGGAGGGCCGCGCCATCGGTGGCGAGGCGGGGAATACGCGGAACCACCCTGTCTCTTGGGCGAGCGGGTGGCGCGGTAAGCCAGTCCTGTCCCGAACGTGGGCCGGATATAGAAGCCCCCTCGCCAGAGTCAAGTATTCGCGGGCCAAGGCGCCGCTTGGCAATTCGTGAACGAACGGTAATAATCGACCATGGGGATTAGAATGCCGCGTGAGGGTAGGGCATGAGGAAATGGATCGGCGCCTTGGCGCTGGCGGCGGCCGTGATGGCCCCGATCACGGCCTCGGCCGAGATTGACGAGACCTTCGGCAACACCGTCCTGTCGCGCTATCCGGACGGCGGCTGGGTCAAGCACTGGTTCAATCAGGACGGTTCCTATTCCGCTGAATCCTCCGACGGTCGCCGGCTGGCGGCCCGCTGGCGCGTTGAGGGCGAGCGCATCTGTCTGAATGGCATCCGGCCCTCGTTCATGATGATCTCGCGCTTCTGTTCTCCGTTGATCGAGGCCAGCCTTGGCCAGAGTTGGGTGTCGCGCGATCCGCTGGGCCGGCGGGTGACCAACGTCCTGCAGCCGGGGCGATAGGCAACCCGAGGGTCCTCCCTCGGAGAGACGAATAATAAAACCCGGGCAATATTGACGTTACTATTTCGTCCGGGTAAATCCTCTCCCGCGCATCCGAGTTTGCCGGATCTTGGAGGAGAATGGCGATGCAACAGGATCTGACCCAAGGGTCCATCTCCGGGAAACTGGTGGGGATGGCCGGGTTCATCGGCATCGGTCTGGTGTTCCAGACCCTGTATTTCATCATCGACCTGTATTTCGTCGCCGGACTGGGCGCGGCGGCGATCGCCGGCGTCGGTCTGGCGGGGAACGCCTTCTTCCTCAGTCTCGCGCTCGCGCAGATGGTGGGCGTCGGCGCCCTGTCGCTGATCGCGCGGTCGCTCGGGGCCAGGGATTTCGCCGCCTCGGAGGGGGTCTATCGCCAGGCGATGATCCTGTCGCTCGGGCTCGGCGCCCTGACCCTGATCGCCGGCTATCTGCTGGCCGAGCCGGCGCTGGCGACGATTGCGGCGGACGCGGAGACGACGGCCATGGGCAAGGCCTATCTGTTCGGCTTCCTGCCGGCCCTGGCACTGAGCTTCCCGACCAACGCCATGGGATCGGCGCTGCGGGCAGCGGGCGTGGCGCGGCCGACCATGTTGCTGCAGACGGCCTCGGTGCTGCTGAACGCGGCGCTGGCGCCTGTGCTGATCGCGGGCTGGGGCACGGGAATTCCGCTCGGCGTGTTCGGCGCCGGTCTGGCCGGTTCGATCGCGGCCCTGTTCGGCTTTCTGGGCATGCTGTTCGTGTTCGGCCGGTCCCAGACCCTGATTGCACATCCGCTGAAACTGCCGAGGCCGGACTGGAGCGTGTGTCGCCGGATCGTCGGCATCGGCCTGCCGACCGCCGGCGAGTTCCTGCTGATGTTCGTCATCACCGCCGTCGTCTATGGCGTCATCCGTCAGTTCGGCAGCGAGGCCCAGGCCGGTTATGGCGTCGGCGCGCGGGTGATGCAGTCGATCTTCCTGCCGGCCATGGCGGTGTCGTTCGCCGTGGCGCCGGTCGCGGGCCAGAACTTCGGCGCAGGCCGCGCAGATCGCGTCCGGCGCACGGTGCGGGATGCGGCGGTGATCTCATCGGGGTTGATGCTGGTGCTGACGCTGATCTGTCAGGTCTGGCCGCACGCCATGATCGCGGTCTTCGCCCATGATCCGGCGGTCATCGATGTCGGGGCCATGTTCCTGAGGATCGCCTCGATCAACTTCCTGGCGACGGGGCTGATCTTCGTGGCGTCCGGGACTTTCCAGGCGCTGGGCGACACGCGGCCGGCGCTGTGGGGGAGCTTCAGCCGGCTGGCGACCTTCGCGATCCCGGCGATCTGGCTGTCGGGGCAGCCTTGGGCCAAGCTTGAATACATCTGGTGGCTATCGGCGACCTCGGTGGCGATCCACTGCCTGGTAGCGCTATGGTTCCTGCGCGGCCAGCTGAAGCTCAAGCTGGCGGGCCTGACGCCGCGCGGTGCCGTCGCCTAGACGTCGAGATCGGCTTTCGCGAATTGCGCATTGTCCTGGATGAAGCGGAACCGGGCGTCGGCTTTCTTGCCCATCAGCCGCTCGACCAGGTCCTCGATGTCGTCCTCGGATTCCGGGACGGTGACGCGGGCGAGGGTGCGCTTCTTCGGATCCATGGTGGTCTCCTTGAGCTGGGAGGCCATCATCTCGCCGAGACCCTTGAACCGGCCGATCTCTGTCTTCTTGCCCTTGAACACGGTGGCGATCAGCTCGTCGCGGTGGGCGTCGTCGCGGGCGTATTCCGACAGCGGCCCGGCGCTGATCCGGTAGAGCGGGGGCAGGGCCATGAAGAGGCGGCCCTGGCGGATAACCTCGGGCATCGAGCGATAGAAGAAGGTGATCAGAAGCGCCGCGATATGGGCGCCGTCGACGTCGGCGTCGGTCATGATCACCACCCGCTCGTAGCGCAGGGTGTCGATGTCGAAACGCGGGCCGGGGGTGACGCCGAGTGCGAGCGTGAGGTCCGACAGCTCGATGTTCTGGCGCAGCTTGTCGGCGGTGGCCGAGGCGACGTTCAGGATCTTGCCGCGCAGGGGCAGGATCGCCTGGGTCTGGCGGTCGCGCGCCTGTTTGGCCGAGCCGCCGGCCGAATCGCCCTCGACGATGAACAGTTCGGTGCCATTGGCGGACTGGCGGCTGCAGTCCGACAGCTTGCCGGGCAGCCGCAGCTTGCGGGTGGCCTGGGCGCGCTGGACCTCCTTGTCCTTGCGACGGCGCAGCCGGTCCTCGGCCCGCTCGATGATGAAGCCGAGCAGGATGTTGGCCTGTTTCGGATTCTCGGTCAGCCAGTGGTCCAGGGGGTCGCGCAGCAGGGCCTCGACCAGGCGTTGGCCCTCGGCGGAGGACAGGCGGTCCTTGGTCTGGCCCTGGAACTCGGGGTTCCTGATGAAGACGCTGATCAGGGCGCCGGCATTGGCGGTGACGTCCTCGGCCGTGATCTGGGTGGCCCGCTTTTCGTTGGTCAGTTCGCCATAGGATTTCAGGCCCCGGACCAGGGCGGCGCGCAGGCCGGCCTCGTGGGTGCCGCCGTCGGGGGTCGAGACGGTGTTGCAGTAGGACTGGACGAAGCCGTCGGCCTCGCCAAAGCCGATCGGCGACCAGGTCACGGCCCATTCGACGGCACCTGTCTCGCCCTTGCGTTCGACGCGGCCCGAGAAGGCCGGGGTGACCGTGTCCAGCTCGCCGATCCGCTCGGCCAGGGCGTCGGCCAGCCCGTTGGGGAAATGGAAGGTGGCGGTCTCTGGCGTCGCGTCGATGATCCGTTCGGGCGCGCAGGTCCATTTGATCTCCACGCCGCGGAACAGATAGGCCTTGGACCGGGCCATGCGGAACAGGCGGGCGGGCTTGAAGGCCGCGCCGACGCCGAAGATTTCCGGGTCCGGATGGAAGCGGATCAGGGTGCCCTTCTTCTTCGACGGCTGCAGCTGCTGGATGGGTCCGAGCGGGATGCCGCGCGAGAAGGACTGTTTCCACTCGAAGCCGTCGCGCCAGACGGTGACGTCGAGAATATCGGACAGGGCGTTGACGACCGAGACGCCGACGCCATGCAAACCGCCTGAAGTTTCATAGGCCTTGCCGGAGAACTTGCCGCCCGAGTGGAGGACGGTCATGACCACTTCCAGGGCCGACTTGCCCGGATGTTTCGGGTGGGGATCGACCGGGATGCCCCGTCCGTCGTCGAACACCGACAGGATGCCGTCCGCGTCGAGATCGACCTTGATGATCTTGGCGTGCTTGGCGACCGCCTCGTCCATCGCGTTGTCGAGGACTTCCGCGAACAGGTGGTGCAGGGCCCGCTCGTCGGTGCCGCCGATATACATGCCGGGGCGTTTGCGGACCGGCTCCAGCCCTTCCAGCACCTCGATCGACGAGGCGGAGTAGCTGCCGGGGACGTGAGGCTGGACGGCTTGCGCAGGCGCTGCGGCCTGCAGCTTCAGGGCCGGTTCCGGGGCGGGCGCGGGTGCGCGTTCCGCAGCCGCCGGCTTCGGCGCTTCGGGCATGTCATCGAACAGGGACGGGACGGTGGACGCGGGCATGAGCAGAGTGTGCGGCGATTCGGGGAGCCGTCTGGTAGGCCCGTGACCTCGCCGTAGCAAGCGGCGCGCGGACGCGATCGGGCTCGAACGCCAGGGCGCGCGCCAGGATGGCCAGCAGCAGGGTCCAGGGCAGGTTGGCGTGGCTGAGCAACACGCTCTCCGACAGGCTCAGCAGCAGGAAGACCAGCAGATAGCCGACGGCCCAATAGCCTTCGCGGGCGCCCGAGCCCGGGATACGGAAGACGGTGACGACCGTAGCGATGGCGACGGTGATGCCGACCGTGATCGCGCCCGGCCAGCCGAGCTGGATCAGCAGATCGATCCAGCCGTTGTGCGCCGACGGCACGGGCCACTGGGTCTCGGCGCGGATGAAGGCGGCGGGCACCGAATCCTTGCCCCAGAAAGCCTGGTAGCCGAAGCCGGTCCACGGCCGTTCGGAGACCTCCCGCATCAGGGCGGCCCAGATGTCGGTCCGGCCGGTCAGGGAGGGGTCCTTGCCCAGCGCCTGAAGCACCATGGCCGGGTCGGTGATGAAGACATAGGCCCCGCTCGCCGTCAGGACGACGCCGAACCAGACGGCGACGATGGAGAAGGCTGCGCCGCCGCGCTTCATGGCCCAAAGGCCTCCAACCGCGCCGACGCCGAGCATCAGGCAGAGGAGGGAGGTCTTGGACTGGGTCGCCAGCACCAGAAGCGTGGTGATGGCCAGGGTGATGGCGGGCAGCAGTCGTCGCTGATCCGCAGAGGCGAGACAGGCGGCGGCGGCCACGGCCCCGGCCGACATGACCAGCCCCATCTGGTTCTTCTCGTACCAGAGGCCGCGCCACAGGCCGGCGTTCTCGATCTGGTGCACGCCGATGGTCGGGTTGGCGAAGACCATGACGAGACTGCCCAGCCCCATGATCAGCGAGGCCAGCATCAGCATGCGCGGCAGGTGGCGGCCGGTGAAGGCGACGCCGAGATAGATGGCGAAGGCGCTGGAGATGGCCATGGCGATGACCCGCCTCTGGGTCACACCCGGATCGATGGACCACCATTTCGAGGCGAAGGCCTGAAGCACCAGCACCGCCAGGATCAGCCACGCCGGCCAGGCGCGCACGAGGACCGCCGGACGCAGGGCGATCAGGCCCGCGATGACGGCATAGACCGGCAGCCAGACGAGACGCAGGATCGGCGTCTCCACCTGTGTCGGGGCGAACACCGGGCCGATGAAGGCCTGGGTCAGCATCATGATCACGACGATAGCCGCCCCCTGTTCCCACAGGGGCGGGCCGGGGTCGGTCAGGTCAGGGGATTCGCCAGGCAGTCGCACGACCCGCAGGGTCGGCCATCGCCGCTAACGAACCGTTAGCCTCACCAGCGCGCCAGAAGGGCGTCGAGGCGGGCAACGGCAGCCGGGTCGCCCGCCCGCGTCGCGCGCAATTCCCGCCCCTCCGCCAGCAGTTCGTCGCCGCAGCGGAGTTCGTCCATGCGGGCGTTGATGGCGCGATCCTGTTCGGAGTTGTCGCCGCCGAACTCGCTGCCGAGGAAGTCGCAGCGCACCCCGCGCCACATCACGGCCTCGACGGGGTCCGAGGGCTCGACGTTGACCGCCAGATAGCGCTCCTGTTCCGCCGCCCAGGCCGCATCGATGGCAGGCTGGGCTGCGGGGGCCGGCGCGGCGGCCGCCGCAGGTTCGGCAGGGGGCGCCGGTTCGGCGACGGGTTTGCAGGCCGCGAGGACGAGGCCGGCGAGGCCGATGGCGATGATCCGGGACATGGCTAGCCCTCCCCAGGCTATTGAATAGTCACTGTGATTGGAAAGCGGAGCCGGGGAAAGGGCGTGCTGGACGAAACCGCTCCGGCGCGACCCTCGCCGTCTTGGCCGCACTGGCGACGCTGACTGAAAAGACTGCCTAGTCGCCCGCCCTCTCCACGAAGGTGTCGATGACCTTCTTCTCGCCGGCCTTTTCGAACTCGACGGTCAGCTTGTTGCCCTCGACAATCCGCACCGAGCCGTAGCCGAATTTCTGGTGGAAGACGCGCTGGCCCTTGGTGAAGCCCGAGCCCGACTTCGGGTCGGCGGTCGCCACCGGCCGGCCTTCGCCTTCGATGACCGTATTGCGGGCGGGGCGTGCGCCGGGGGCTCTGGACGCGGTGACCGCCTGGGCCCGCTGCCAGCCCGGAGAGGTGTAGCCGGCGCCGAAGGTGGGGGCGTCATCCCAGCGGGATTTGGCCTCTTTCATCCCGGTCGAGGCGCCGTAGTAGCCAGTGTCGCTTTCGGCCTCGACGTGGGCGATAGGCAGTTCGTCGACGAAGCGGCTGGGCAGTTGCGAGGTCCAGCGGCCGTAGACCAGCCGGTTCGCGGCGAACGAAATTCGCGCATCCTGTTTGGCGCGGGTGACGCCGACGTAGGCGAGGCGACGCTCTTCCTCGAGGCCCTTCTCGCCTTTTTCGTCGATGCTGCGCTGGGACGGGAAGACGCCTTCCTCCCAGCCCGGCAGGAAGACCAGCGGGAACTCCAGCCCCTTGGCGCCGTGCAGGGTCATGATCTGCACCGCGTCCGACGACGGGCCGCGATCGAGGTCCATTACGAGGGAGACGTGTTCGAGATAGGCGCCGAGCGTCTCGAACGACTGCATCGCCTGGGTCAGTTCCTTGAGGTTGTCGAGGCGGGTCGGGCCGGTCACTCGGTCGGCCTTTTGCATGTCGGTGTAGCCGCTCTCTTCCAGCACGGTTTCGTTCAGCAGCCAGTGGCGGGTGTCGGCGGCCAGGGTACGCCAGCGGTCGAGGTCGCGCACGAAGGTCGACAGGGCCGTGCGCGTGCGGGCCTGAAGCTCGTCGGAGCCGATCAGCTCACGCACGGCGGTCATGGCCGAGACGCCGCGATGACGGGCGATCTGGAGGATCTTCTGGACCGAGGTTTCGCCAATGCCGCGCTTGGGCACATTGACGATCCGTTCGAACGCCAGGTCGTCGTCCTCGGACTGGATCAGGCGCAGATAGGCGTGGGCGTCGCGGATCTCGGCGCGCTCGAAGAAGCGCGGCCCGCCGATCACCGTATAGGGGATGGCCAGGAGGACGAACCGTTCCTCGAAGGCACGCATCTGAAACGACGCCCGAACAAGGACGGCCATGTCTTTGTATTTCAAGCCATCGCGTTTGGCGGTCTCGATCTCGTCGGCGATCAGCCGGCTCTCGGCCTCGCCGTCCCAGACGCCGCGCACCCGGACCTTGTCGCCCGTCTGGTCCTCCGTCCACAGGGTCTTGCCCAGCCGGTCGCGGTTGGCCGCGATCAGGCCGGACGCGGCCCCGAGGATATGGCTCGTCGAGCGATAGTTGCGCTCCAGCTTGACGATCTTGGCGCCGGGGAAGTCCTTTTCGAACCTGAGGATGTTGTCGACTTCTGCGCCACGCCATCCGTAGATCGACTGGTCGTCGTCGCCGACGCAGCAGACATTGCCGGTCGAGGCCGTCAGCAGCCGCAGCCACAGATACTGGGCGACGTTGGTGTCCTGATACTCGTCGACCAGGATGTAGCGGAAACGATTTCGATAGTCTTCTGCGATATCCGCGTGTTGAGACAGAATAGTAAGGTTGTGAAGCAGCAGATCGCCGAAGTCGCAGGCGTTCAATGTGGCCAGTCGCGACTGGTAGGCGGCGTAGAGGGCCTGGCCCTTGCCGTTGGCGAAATCCTCGCCGGCGGGCAGCTGATCGGGCCTCCAGCCGCGGTTCTTCCAGTGGTCGATCAGGCCGGCCAGGGACTTGGGCGTCCAGCGCTTGGTGTCGATGTTGGCGCCCTCGAGCAGCTGTTTCAGCAGCCGCTCCTGATCGTCGGTGTCCAGGATGGTGAAGGTCGACTTCAGTCCTACCAGTTCGGCATGGCGGCGCAGGATCTGGGCCGCAACCGAGTGGAAGGTGCCGAGCCAGCGCAGGCCCTCGGCCGACGGACCGATCAGATGGGTGATTCGCTCGCGCATCTCGCGCGCGGCCTTGTTGGTGAAGGTGACGACCAGCAGCTCCCACGGACGGGCGTGGCCGGTGGCGAGGATATGGGCCAGACGGGTGGTCAGGACCCGGGTCTTGCCGGTGCCGGCGCCAGCGAGGACTAGGACAGGCCCCTCGGTCGTCTCGACGGCCTCGCGCTGTTCGGGGTTCAGGCCGCTGAGATAGTCCGGCGTCTCATGTGCCACGCCTCCGGGACCGCGCGAGCGGGCCAGGTCGGAGATGCGCGGCCCGGACACTGGAGGATTGGGCAGGGAATCGGTCAAACAGAGGCACTCGGGAGCGATGCGGGATTCGAGAACATAATGAGCACATGAGGCAAAGTCAGGCCCTCACGGTTCATCTCCCGGAACCGGCAAGCGTGGCCGGAGTTTTGTCGGGTCAGGGGAAGCTTCTGAGAGGGAAATACAATGGCTGAGAATACAAACAGCGGCGGCGGCAACACAGGCCTCGCCTTTATCGTTGGCGCGGTCGTGGTCGTGCTGGCGATCGTGGCGTACTTCGTCTTTGCACGCGGCGGCATGGGTGGAGACACCAAGGACGTCAACGTCGACGTGAATTTGCCGTCGGTCGAGGCGCCGGCCGTCCCGGGGACCAACTAGATGACGGACCCGAATATGCCGCCCGAACGCGTCGTGGTCGTCGATCCGCCGCGCCAGACCACCGTCAATGTCCAGCCCGAGCGTCGTGGCGGGGGCGGTGGCGCCATGGCCTTCATCGTGGGCGGCCTTCTGGTCGTCGTCGCGGTCATCGCCTTCTTCGTCTGGAACGGTGGCGGCATGGCCACGCCGGACGCGGCGGACACCAACGTCGATGTCGATGTAAACCTGCCAAGTCTGCCGAAAGCGCCGAAGCTTCCGGATGCCCCGACGCTTCCACCGATCGAGCCGCCGACCCTGCCGTCGCCGGGTCCGGCCCCGTCGAACTGATCGACTGAATGTCTCCTCCCTGCCGCGAAGCGGTGGGGAGGAGACGCTGCAACAGCTAGCGCAGTTGGTAGGTGACCGTGGCCACCACGCGGACGCGCTTGTCCAGCGAGGTGGATTCGCTGTCGACGTCCTCGCGGGCGAGGATCTCGAACGAACCCTGGGTCGCCTGTTTGATCGGACCCAGCGGCGCCCCCGAATCCTTGGCGAACTGTTCGGCGCCCGAACGGGCCGAGGCGGTGGCCTCGGCGATCATCTCCGGACGCACGTCATTGAGCTTGGTGAAGACATAGGTCGGGGCGGTGAAGTCCAGCAGGACGCCCTGACGGACCAGGTCGTTCAGGGCGCGTTCGGTCTGGGCCACGCGGGCGACGTCCGTCGTGCGGACCGTCACGCTCTGGGCAACGATATAGTGCGGCGTGCCGTCGGACGGGGCATAGCTCTGCGACTGGGTGTCGGTGACTTCCAGGCGGCCGATAGTGATGATGTCGTCGGCGTAGCCCTGTGAGGTCAGGAAGGCCCGGACCTTGGCCAGATCGCCGTCGATCTTGGACTGGACCCCCGGCAGTTCCTCGCCGGCCACGGTGAACCGCAACGACAGGATGGCCAGATCGGCCTCGACATTGCGCTCGGCGACGCCGCGTACGGTGACCTGGCGGTTGCCGGTGTTGGCGTTGACCACGCCCCCGCCGACGGCGATGCCGGCCCCGATCAGGCCTAAGGCGATGAGGCCGCCGATGACGGCCGGTGGAATGAGGCTGCGGTCGATCTGCACGTTGGTTTCCCCTTGTCGAGAAGGGCAGGCTGCGCCTTGAATTCAGCGTTCGCCAATGACCCTTTCTGACGCCGCGAATTCCAGCGCCAGAAGGCGGCAGGCGGAAGCCAGGGGGCGGCGGCCGCGCGTTTCGTCGACCCAGACCAGCAGGCCTGCGTGGCTGAGACCGCGCGCCAGGGCGATACGGTCCAGCACGGCCCAGAATTCGGGCTCAAGCGCCACGGAAGTGGCGTGGCCGGCGAGGACGACGGAGCGTTTCTTGAGCACAGGATCTCCGGCGGAACGGCTTTGAGCGGACGGTGGGTTGCGATAGGATACCCGACTTCGAGCAGGATGTTTCCGATGACGATGGGCGCCGCCGTCTACCCCGACGAATTCCAGGTGCTCAAGCCGCAACGGATTCGGCCGGTCACCGCGTTTCGCGCCTTCCGCAAGCTGATCCGCGACAAGGAGGACACCGCCCAGGTGTTCGAGATCATGCGGGCCCTGGCCGGCCGGTCAGGCGCCAGGGGCTACGGCCGGATGCTGAAGACGGTCGAGGGTGGGCGTCAGGCCTTCCTGCGCGACGAACTGGCGTTGAAGCTGGACGATCCGGTCTGGCTGGCGCGGTTCGCGCCGGGCACGGTCGGGGCGGAATACAAGGCGTTCCGTGAAGCGCGAGGGTTCACTGCAGACGGCCTGGCCGAGACCGCGCGCGAAGTGGCGCCCGAGATCGATGCGCCGCATCCGGTGATCTGGTACTCGCGCCGGCTCCGGGACGTGCACGATATCTGGCATGTTCTGACCGGCTACGGCACCGACGCTCTGGGCGAAGCCTGCGTGGTCAGCTTCTCCTATGCCCAGACTCACAATCTCGGCTTCGGTTTCATCGGCTACGGCGCGGCGCGGGAAATCCAGCGCGAGAAGCGGTCCATCCCGGCGCGGCGGGCCGTCTTGCAGGCCTGGTCGAACGGGCGCCGGGCGCAGTGGCTGCCGGGGCTGGATTACGAGGCCCTGTTCGCCGAGCCGCTGGCGACCGCCCAGGCGCGGCTGGGCATTCGACCGGCGACCGTTTACGCCGCTGTGCCTGCGGCGAATCTGGCGGCGCTGAAGCTTCGCGGCTGACATAAGCGGCGCTTGTCAGCAGTCTTCGGTATCGGTGTTGCACCGTTCCCGTCGGGAGCGCATCCAGCGCAATCCCGTCTCCCCGCGTTTCGTGAGTCTGCCTTGACCCTTTCCGAGCTGCGCCGGCCGTCCGCCGGCGTCCTGGCCATCGCCGGCGTCGCGCTGTGCGCGGTCATCTGGGGCACGACCTGGTATGCCATCACCTGGCAACTGGGAACGGTCGATCCGGTGGCGTCCCTGACCTGGCGGTTCGGGCTGGCGGCTCTTGTCCTGTTCGTCGGCTGTGCGGCGACGCAGCGGTCGCTGGCGTTGAACCGGGGCCAGCATCTGGCGGCGCTGGGGCAGGGGGCGTTCGTCTTCGCCGTCAGCTACACCTTCACCTATGCCGCCGAAGGGCATGTAACCTCCGCCATCGTCGCCGTGGTGTTCGCGGCCCTGGCCTTCCTCAATCTGGTGATGTTCCGGGTCTTCGTCGGCCAGAAGGCGTCGCGCATGGCGTGGGTCGGAGCGATCCTGGGTGTCGTCGGGGTCGCCGTGCTGTCCGGCGGCGAGGCCCTGGGGGCCGGGTTCGACGCCCGCGCCCTGACCGGCATCGGCCTGGCCGTGCTGGCTGTGAGCAGTTCGGCCGTCGGCAACTATTTCTCCTGGAAGGGGCAGGAGCTCGGGTCCGGGATCCTGCCGCAGACAGCCTGGGCCATGGGCTATGGCACGGCCATGCTGGCGCTGCACGGCCTGGTCACCGGCGCAGAGTTTACCATTGATCCGTCGCCCGGGTACCTGATCTCGCTGGTCTACCTGGTGGTGCTGGGATCGGTGGTCGCCTTCGTCGTCTATTTCGCCGTTGCTCGAGCGCGCGGCTATGCTTTGGCCAGCTATATCTCGGCCCTGACGCCCCCGATCGCCATGCTGGTGTCAGTCCTGTTCGAGGATGCCCGGTTCGGCTGGACGGCGCTGGTTGGCCTGTTGCTGGTCCTGGCCGGGCAGGCCCTGTTAATTCGGGCGCCGAAGGTCCCCTAGCGGAACCAGCCGCGCTTCTTCGGCTTCGCTTCGACCTTTGCCGCCGTCTTTGCCTCGCGTTCGGCCTCTTCCAGCTTGCGACGTTCGCGCATGGCCCTGGCCTGGCGGATGGCGATCAGGGCGATCAGCCCATGATGGGTCCGGGATGAGGCGCCGGGTGTACAGGTCGCGCCCATGAGTCAGTCCTCGCGCTTCGTCTGATCGAGAAGCCGCGACAGCCGCTCGCGTTCCGCCTTCGCCATTTCGCGCTGGGCCTTCGTCAGGCCGTGGGCGCCACGATTGGCAGCGGCGTCGGATTTCGCCACGGCCTTGTCGCGCGCCTTTCTGGCCCGGTTCAGATTGACGATCTCGGCCATCGGTTCCTCGCAACCGGCTGAAGCAAGCGGCGTTTCAGGGTCTCACCATTCGACAGGAGACACCCGATGGTAGACCTCACGCTCATCAAGGAACACCTCGAAGTCGTCGGCTCCGACGGCGGCCATGTGGGCCGCGTCGATCACGTACTCGGCGACCAGATCGAACTGGCCAAGCTCGATCTCGCCGGCGGCTTCAAACATCACATGATCCCGACCAGCTGGGTCGACCATGTCGATGACGACAAGGTCCGCCTGACCCTGACCAAGGATCAGGCCAAGGCGCAGTGGACCGAAAAGCAATCCCACTAGATCTCGCCACACGACTAACCGCGAATTCACGAGGGCCCCGCTGATATTGGCGGGGCCTTTCGCCTATCTAGGGTCCGTCGGCGACTCCGCCGGTAGGAGAGAGGCGCCGTGATCCGACTGATCCTGAATATCCTGTGGTTCATCCTCGGCGGCTGGATCTCCGGCCTGCTGTGGCTGATCGGGGGCGCGGTGCTGGCCCTGACCGTCGTCGGCCTGCCGTGGAGCTTCGCGGCCTGGCGGATCGCCAGCTATTCCTTCTGGCCGTTCGGACGCGAAGTTGTCTGGGGAGGCGAGGCGGACGGCAAGGACATCGGCTGTTTCGGCGTCGGCCTGAACATCATCTGGTTCCTCTTCGCCGGCTGGTACATCGCCCTGTCGCACCTGTTGATCGCCTTCGCCGAGGCCATCACCCTCATCGGCATCCCCTTCGCCCTGAAGGACCTCGAACTGGCCAAGCTCGCCCTGGCCCCGGTCGGCGCGACGATCCGGGACAAGCCCTGACTGCCGGTCAGTCGTCTTTCAGCAGCACGTCCAGCATCCTCTCGCGCCGCGTCAGGAAGTTCTTCGTGACCTTATAGTGGTCGGTGTCCTCGTACTCGATCCGGTCGAGCCCATGCTCCGAGGCCTGGTAGATCCAGGCGTGCGGATAGCCGAGCAGGATCGGCGAATGGGTGGCGATGATCAGCTGCGACCGGGCCAGCACCAGTTCGTGCATCCGCGCCAGGAACGACAGCTGCCGGCTCGGCGACAAGGCGGCTTCGGGTTCGTCGAGGATATAGAGGCCGTCGCCGATGAAGCGATTGTCAAACAGGGCGAAGAAGCTCTCGCCATGAGACTGTTCGTGAAGGAATTTCTGCCCGAAGCGATTGGTGCCGGCGGCCTCGAGATAGCTGGCGACCGTGAAGAAGCTCTCGGCGCGAAGGAAGAAGCCGTCCTGAAGCCGCAGCGGTGATTTGATCGGCCGCACGAACCGGTGCAGGGGCGAATGCGATTGCCGAGTCCCGAACCGGTGCTCGCGCCCGCCGCCCTCGGCATTGAAACCCCAGGCCACGGCCAGGGCCTCGATCAGGGTCGACTTGCCGGAACCGTTCTCACCCACAAGGAAGGTGACGTTCGGATGAAATTCCAGCGTGTGCAGGGACCGCACGGCCGGCAGGTTGAACGGATAGACGCCCTCATCCCACCCCTCGCGCCGCTCGAACCACGCCTCGATCCAGTAGGGTTGGGTAAGGGCGGTCATCCTCAACCCGGCGAGATCATCTTCTCGGGGCGCACGGCCTCGTCGAACTCGGCGTCGGTCAGATAGCCGCCACCGACGGTTTCCTGACGCAGGGTGGTCCCGTTCTTGTGGGCGGTCTTGGCGATCTTGGCGCAGGTGTCGTAGCCGAGCCTGCCGTTCAGGGCCGTGACCAGCATCAGCGAATTATTCAGGCCGCGCGCGATGTTGTCTTCGCGCGCCTCGATGCCGACAACGCACTTGTCGGTGAAGCTGATGGCCGCGTCGGCGACCAGGCGGACCGACTGCAGGAAGTTGTAGGCCATCACCGGGTTGTAGACGTTCAGCTCGAAATGGCCCTGCGAGCCGGCGAAGGTGATGGCGGCGTTGTTGCCGAACACCTGGACGCAGACCTGGGTCAGGGCCTCGCACTGGGTCGGATTGACCTTGCCCGGCATGATCGAGGAGCCCGGCTCGTTCTCCGGCAGGGCCAGTTCGCCGAGGCCCGAACGCGGGCCGGAGCCCAGGAAGCGGATGTCATTGGCGATCTTGAACAGCGACGCGGCGACCGTGTTGATCGCGCCGTGGCTGAAGACCATGGCGTCGTGGGCGGCCAGGGCCTCGAACTTGTTCGGCGCCGTGGTGAAGGGCAGGCCGGTGATGCCGGCGATCTGTTCGGCGACCTTCTCGGCGAAACCGACGGGGGCGTTCAGGCCTGTGCCGACGGCCGTGCCGCCCTGGGCCAGTTCCATCAGTTTCGGCAGGGTTAGTTCGATCCGCTCGATGCCGTTCTCGACCTGCTGCGCATAGCCGCCGAACTCTTGGCCCAGCGTCAGGGGCGTGGCGTCCTGGGTGTGGGTGCGGCCGATCTTGATGATGTGGGCCCAGGCCTCCGACTTGGCCTTCAAGGCGGCGTGCAGCGTCTTGAGCGCGGGCAGCAGGTCGTTGACCACCTGTTCGGCGCAGGCGACGTGCATGGCCGTGGGGTAGGTGTCGTTGGACGACTGGCTCATGTTGACGTGGTCGTTGGGGTGGACCGGCTTTTTCGACCCCATCTCGCCGCCCAGCATCTCGATCGCGCGGTTCGAGATCACCTCGTTGGCGTTCATGTTGGACTGGGTGCCCGAACCCGTCTGCCAGACCACCAGCGGGAAGTGGTCGTTGAGCCTGCCCTCGATCACTTCGTTGGCGGCGGAGATGATGGCGTCGGCGATGGTCGGGTCCAGCTTGCCCAGGGCCATATTCGTCTCGGCGGCGGCGCGCTTGACGATGCCGAGGGCACGCACGACCGGCAGGGGCTGTTTCTCCCAGCCAATCTTGAAGTTGCCGAGGCTGCGCTGCGCCTGGGCGCCCCAATACTTCGAGTTATCGACTTCGATGGGGCCGAAGGTGTCGGTTTCGGTGCGGTAGGCGGTCATCGGCTTCGGCTCTTCAGGGCGTGGCGGGAGGATGCGCGGCGGTGTAGCACGGAGGAATGACCGGACAAGCGCACGGGCGTCGGAGACTGGGATACGCGTGATCAGAAGAACCCTGACGATACTGGCGATGACGGTGCTGGCCATGACCAGCGGCCCCGCTCTCGCGCAGGACAATCAGCCCCTCGTCACACTGCATACGACGCAGGGCGACATCATCGTTCGTCTCGACGCCGGGCAGGCGCCGATCACCACCTGCAACTTCCTGCGCTACGTCCAGGCCGGCCGCTATGCCGGGGGAACATTCTTCCGCACCGTCGTGGCGGAGACCAACGACAGTCCTGCCCCCATCGATGTGATCCAGGCCGCGACCACGGCCGGAAGCGACGATCCCGGACTGGGTCCCATCACGCTGGAGAGGACGATCGACACCGGCCTGAGGCATTCCGCCGGTGCAATCTCGATGGCGCGGGACGGCCCGGACACGGCGACGTCCAGCTTCTTCATCGTCACGAGCGATACGCCCGCACTCGATTTCGGCGGTGGACGCAATCCGGACGGCCAGGGGTTCGCGGCGTTCGGCCTGGTCATCTCCGGCATGGAGATCATCCAGGCGATTCATTCGGCGCCGGCCGAGGACGAGCAACTCATCAGCCCGGTGGTCATCGGGGCGGCTACCCTGTCGACCGGGCTGCCGGCAGTCTGCCGCGCGTGAACGACGACTGGATCATCTCCGGCAAGGTCCGCGCGCGCGAGGAGGGGGACGCCGTCGTCATCATGATCGACGGCCTGACCACCCAGGCCAAATACTACAAGCCGCTGGTCTACGAGTTCTTCCGCAGGGAATGGCGCGGATCACGGCCGGCCTACGGCGACTTCGTCGTCGAGATCGTGATGGAGCATGTCGGCGATCCGCCATGGATGGACCTGGACAACCTGGCCAAGGCGCTGCTGGACGCGATCAAGGGCTATCTGTTCCACGACGATGCCCAGGTGGCGCGGCTGCTGGTCGAGCGGCGCGAGGGGGAACGCGAGCGGATCACCATCCGGGCGTTTCCGCGCAAGGCCTAGCCCGGCGGTCCGGGATAGCGTTCGAACGACGGGAGTCTGTGCAGTTCGGCCATCCAGCCTATGCCGTCGGCAGTCTGGATCTGGGCCTGGAGGGGAATGGCGTCGGGGTTATCGAGCGTCGCACTCTGAACGTCGATCTGGTCGGGGAAGATGTCTTCGTTGGTGTAGAACAGGCCGGTCCCGCACCGTCCGCAGAACCCGCGCCGTCCATGTTCGGGAGGCATACCAGACCGGCTCGCCCGTGATCTTCACCTGATCGGACGGCGCCAGGGCCCATGCGACCGCGGGCGCCCCCGCGCATTTACGGCAATCGGTGCAGTGGCACAGGGCGTGATGGATCGCTTCCTCGGCGGTCTCATAGCGAATGGCGCCGCAATGGCAGCCTCCGGTCAGCATCGACAACCTCCTTCCGCGTTCATGTTCTGTTCTATACCCGGAATGATGGCGACGCAATCCGTCAAGGCGACGGCCGGGTGAAGCGCAGCGTCGGAAGAAGCAGTTGCAGGTCGGCCCCGATCGAGACCTGCGGCTCCGAGGCGGGTGAAAGGCCCTCAGCCTCCTCGCGGGTTTTGACGCAGGCGCGGACCCCGTTGGCCAGGGCGATGAAGTCCGTCGCCGTCGGCAGGGTCGAGATCACGCAGGCGTCGAAATACGGGTAGGTCGTATCCTCGCTGCATCCGAACGAGGAGCGGTCACGGCGGGCCGCGGTCATGATCATCCGGTTACGCGCGGCGAGGGAGTCCACGAAGATGCCGGAATAGCAGGCGGAGAGAACCACCACTGTCGGCCGGTCCTGGCACCAGCCGCGCACCAGCGTCACCATGCTGGTCGGGCTCAGGATCCGGTTCGGGCCGAACACAATGCCCTGAGGACCGCCGTGCGAGGTCATGTAGAGCAGGCAGCCTCGCGTGGCTCTCGCCGTCGCCTCGGCGATGCCCCGGACGGCCGCCATGTCGGTGGTCACGGGCGTCACATCGGGACGCAGGCTGTAGTCGACCATGTCGGCGCGCGAGAAGCCTGCGGCGAGGAAGCCCGAGGTCAGGTCGCGGCGGGCGTTGTCGAAGGCCTGGATCGGCTCACCCTGGCTGGTGCGCCAGTCGGCGGCGACGACGGCGGAGGCCCAGCCGTCGAAACGGCTGGCGGGCGCGGTCTGAGCGGCCGTCGTCGTCGCGCAGGCCATGCTGAGCAGCACCGACAAAACCAGTCTGAACATGCGACCCCCGACGCCAATCCACCTCACACCGTGCACCCCGGCGAAGGCCGGGGTCCAGATGGAAAATCTCGCAGTCGGAGTCCGGGTCGAGCTTCAAATCCAGGCGATCGCGTGCACGATCCGGCCCCCGGCCCTTGGTTCATCCTTGGGCCGGCGAAGCCGGACCCGGGGGCCGGGGCGCACGGCTTACTTCTTCCGGAACTGGTCCAGCGAGACGACCTTGGGGCCGTCGTCGCCGGACGGCGTCGGATCGGTGCGGGTCGGGGCGGGCAATTCAGCGACGGGTTCTGGCACCGGCTCGGGCGCCTCGAACTGAAGCAGGAATTGGACGCTGGGGTCGTAGAAGCGGGTCACGGCCGTATAGGGCACGGTCAGGACCTTGGGCATTCCACCGAACTTCAGCATGACCGAAAACAGGTCGTACTCGACGGCGAGGTCCCAGTACTGATGCTGGAGGACGACCGTCATTTCGTCGGGATATTTGGCGATGACGTCAGGCGGGACGGAGACGCCGGGGCCGCGCGTCTTGAAGGTGATGTAGAAATGGTGGGCGCCGGGGATGCCCGAGGGGCTGGCCGCGCGTTCGAGGGCGGAACGGATCACCCCGCGCAGAGCGTCCTGCGCCAGCTTCTCGTACTGCATCTCGTCGACGGGCGGGGTCTCTTCGGCCATGGGTATCCTCGCTGCGGGGCGACAGATAGCGGGACCGTGCCCTGGGCGGAAGATAAGAATGCGAGGAAAGTGCCGGAGGTTCTGTTGGCAGGCCCCCATCCTTCAAGAATCAGAAGGATTGCCTCTTCAAACAGGGAAAGTGCCGGAGGTTCTGTTGGCAGGCCCTCCGGCGGCCCCGCCTAAGGATCTGAACCCCTAGGACTTAAGATTCGAAATCAACCGAACCGCATTACGCGGCGAGGCGGACTTCTCCAGCGAAGTTATCGTTCGCAGTTAGAAAATGGCCCGATACGGTGGGCCAGGACGGGCAAAAGCAGTCTTCTTTACACGTCCGTCGATGCTAGTCGGCCCCATGCTGTCCCGCCGATAACGCGGAGGAAGAGATGGTGGAGCCGCCGGGAATCGCACCCGGGTCCGGTCCGCTTATTACAAGCGCGTTTATCGCCATATCCGGAGCAAGCCCCGGCAAGGCCAATATAGGGGCCCTGCGGGTGAATGCCAAGTTCCCCGCTCTCCGTTCCGTTCAGCCGGCCCCCGGGTCGGGCTTCGCCGGCCCGAGGATGAACCAAGGCCCGGGATCCAGGAGACGCGTACAGCCGCCGGCCGCGTGTCTAAATCCCAACCACCGTCTGGACCCCGGCCTTCGCCGGGGTGCACGGTGGGGTGGAGGGGGATCGACCATGGACGCGAAGGGCAGGCTGGAGATCGCGGCGGGGTTCGCCACGGCGCTCGGGCCGCGCAAGGACAACCAGGATTTCGGCGCGGTGCACCTCGGCACGCCGTCCGAACAGGCCCTGCATGGCATGCTGGCCATCGTCGCCGACGGAGTCAGCGGGTCGAAGGCGGGGCGCGTCGCGTCGGAACTGGCGGGCAGGACCTTTATCGACGGCTATCTGGACCAAAGCCCGCTGAAGGGCATCGCTGCGGCCGGGGTGGCGGCCCTGTCGGGCTATAACCGCTGGCTCCACGCCAAGGGCCGGTCGGATCCGGAGATGGCCGGAGCGGCGACGACCTTCACCGCCCTGGTCATGCGCGGGCGCGAGGCGACGGTCCTGCATGTGGGCGACAGCCGGGCCTGGCATTTCCGGGACGGCGTCCTGACCCTGCTGACCGAGGACCATGTGCTGGCCCAGCCCGGCCTGAGCCACGTCCTGTACCGCGCCATCGGCATCGAGCCGGACCTGAGGCTCGATGCGCGGGCGGTGGCGCTAAAGGCGCACGACCGGCTGCTGCTAACCACCGACGGCGTGCACGGCGCAGTGTCGGACGAGGATCTGACGCGACTGCTGGCCCGGCGCGCGTCGCCCGAGGCCGACGCCCAGGCCATCGTCGACAAGGCGGGCGAGGAAGAGACCCGCGACAACGCTACCGCCATCGTCATCGACGTCATCCGCATCGGGGCGGTGGATCAGGACGCCATCGGCGCCGAGGCCGCCGGCCTGGCGATCCCGCCGCCGCCCGACGTCGGCGACAATGTCGACCGGTTCCGGCTGGAGCGGCTGTTGTCCGACGGGAAATACACCCGGGTCTTCGCGGCGAAGGACGAGGAGGGCGGCGGCCCCGTGGTCCTGAAATTCCCCAAGCCCGCCTTGCTGTCCGAGAGCGGTGCACGGGGTGCCTTCCTGCGCGAGAGCTTCATCGGCCGGCGCATCGACAGTCCGTTCGTCGGCAAGACCCTGACGCTCGACGCCGGGCGCCAGAGCCGCCTCTATATCGCCCAGCCCCTCTATGTCGGCCGGACCCTGCACGCCAGGATCGCCGAAGAACCGTTTGATATCCCGGAAGGCGCGAGCATCGCCATCCGTCTGTCGCGCGCGGTTGCGGCCCTGCACCGCCAGGGCATCACCCACCGCGACATCAAGCCGGACAATGTGCTTCTGGAGACGAACGGCGGCCTCAAGCTGATCGACCTGGGCGTCGCGCGCCTGCCGCGGATCGAGGAGTTCGCCGAGGCCGAGACACCCGGCACCCCCGGCTACAAGGCGCCGGAGATGTTCGCCGGGAACAAGGGCGACACCCTGACCGACCAGTATGCCCTGGGCGTGACTCTCTATCGCCTCTTCACCGGCGACTATCCGAGCGGCCAGGAAGAGGACTTCAACCGCATACGGTTCGAAAAGCCGACCCGCCCGACCAGCCATCGCCCCGACATGCCCGCCTGGCTGGAGGCCGCGATCCTGCGGACCCTCGCCGTCGAGCCCGGCGACCGCTTCGCCGACGTCGAGGAGTTGATCCACGTCCTCGAAGGCGGCAGCGCCGCCGCCGTGCCGCCCAGCCGCGACCTGTCGCTGATGGAGCGCGAGCCGGTGCGGTTCTGGCAGGGGATCAGCGCCGTGTTGCTGGTGCTGCTGCTGGCGTCGTTGATGGTGGGGTGAGCCATGAGCCGCATCGAACCGGTCACGGAACTCGCAACCGGAGATGCTACGCCTTGGACGGCCCCGGTCTCCATCGTGCCGACGCCATGGTGACGGCCCCGATGACGAGTGCGGAGACCCCTACGGTGATCGCATGGAGCTGAACCCTGTCCGCCGCGAAGGCGTCTAGCCAGAAATAAAGCGGGCCTTTGACGAACGCTGCGCCGAAGACAACGGCCGCTAGTCCGACGAGCACAAGAAAGCCGCCGGTCACCATCCGCAACTTCATAGCGTTCTCCAGATGATCGGTCCGCAATCTATACGGGCAAGACGACACACGGACAAGCCTCTTTGGATGCCCAGCCAGAAGGGTTCAATTCCAGCCTCGCCTGAACTCTCGCCCGATCCAGGATCGCCTCGTGAGCGCAAGGACAATACGGCGACGCTTGACGTGTCTGCGTGACAATTGTAGCGTATACACGACAAGTACGGAGCCGACATGTCGCAGACCGGAACCCCGACCCCGACGGACGCCGAACTGGAGGTCCTGAAGTGCTTCTGGCGCGACGGCGATCTGTCGTCGCGCGAGGTCCATGACCGGATCGCGGCCCAGATGGACTGGACGCCGTCCACGACCCGCACCGTCCTGGAGCGGATGCGGGCCAAGGCCCTGGTCTCGCGGAGCGATGTGCATGGCGTGGCCGTCTATTCCCAGACCCGGCCCAAGGTGGAGGTCCTGACTGGACTGATGCGCCGGTTCTCGGCCCTGCTCGACATGGACGAGGCGTTGCCGGCGGCCGCCTTCACCGGCAGCCAGCTTCTGAACGATGCCGACATTGCCGAACTGGAGGCAATGCTCAACGCGCCGGTCGCCAAGCGGGAGGTCGGCAATGGGAACGGCTGAACTGCTCGCGCTGTCGCTGGGATTGTCGCTGATTCTGGACGGCGCAGCCTAAGGACTGGTGCGGCTGTTCGAGGCCGGTGCGCCGGACCCGGTCCTGCGCGATACCGCCTGGGCTCTGGCGCTCTATCTCCCTGCCTTACCGATCGTCCTCGTCGGGGCTGCGCTGTTACTGCCGCCGCCGACCGTTGCGAGCGCCGTCGGGCTCGAAGGTCCGGCAACCGGCCCCGACGTGATCGAGATCATCGTCCCGCAGGGCGCCGCCGTGGCGCCCGTCGGCGAACCGCTGGCGCTCGGCATCCTCGCCCTGGCCGGTTTGCTGTTTCTTATCAGGGTGATCTGGCTGGCCAGGCGCAGCCTGCGCCTGAATCGCCTGATCCGTGCTTCGGGCGAGGCCTCGCCCGCCGTCCGACAGATCGTTGAAGACACGGCCCGGCGTCTCGGCGCGCCGACGCCGGAGGTCCGGGTGCGCGCGGCCGGAGCCGAGGCGCTCATCGCCGGACTGCTCAGGCCCGTTCTCGTCTTGCCGGCCAGCCTTCTCGACGCGACGGATCCGCAATCCCTGCGCGCCGTCTGCGCCCACGAACTGGCGCACCTGAAGCGCGGCGATCATCGCGCATTGTGGATCGAGGAGGCGCTCCTCACGGTTCTGGCCTGCAACCCGCTCCTCCGGATCATTCGCGACTATCGCTCCGCCGCGCGGGAGGAGGCCTGCGACGCTGCGGCCCTCGCTCACGCCGGAGACGATGCCCGCAGGCTCTACGCCCGCTCACTCCTCGACGCGCTTCGCGCCTCGCCCAAGGGCGATGACGCGCCCGCACTCACGTTCACCAGCAGCAGAAGGATACTCGTCATGCGTCGCCTGAAAGCCATCCTGTCCCCGGTCCCGACCTCGGGCGTTCGCCAGCGCCTGGCCGTCCTCGGTCTGGGCGTCGCCGTCGCGGCAGTGGCCGGTACGAGCGCCTATGCCCTCGCGGCCCAGAGGGAGGCCGTAGTCGCCCCGCAACCTGCTCCGGTCATGACCGTGAGCCGTGCGCTTCCCACGCCTCGGTCGGTCGTCTCCGCGACGCGAGCCCTGCCGTCCGTCGCTTCGCGAGCAATCGCCGCGCCCGCGCCGACGTCGGAACCCGCGCCGCTCCCGACGCCAACCCCTGAGGCACAGCGTCAGGCCGAGGTGATCACCAATCCGAGCTGGTCCCGGATGCCGATGCCGTTGACCTACCCGGCGGCGGCTCTTGAACAGGGTTCGACCAGTGGCAACGCCGACCTTTCCTGTAATGTGCAAGCCGACGGCCGCGTCTCGGACTGCGCCATCGTCAATGAAACGCCTGTCGGCGCGGGATACGGCGGCGCCGCCGTGGAAGCTGCGGCCGCCGCGCGCCTGTCGCCCCGGAGCGTCGATGGCGTCGCGGTCGGGGGCACGGTTCGCTTCACCGTCCGGTTCATTAGGGCCGCCGAGTAGTGAGACGAGGGCCTGATGGTGCTCGCAGTCAGGCCCTCGCCCAATCCCGGCACTGGTTCCTGAACCAGGTCAGCTGGCGTTTGGCGTAGTTGCGGGTGGCCTGCTGAAGGGCGGCCACCGCATCGGCGCGGGTGGTTTCGCCTGCCAGCCAGGCGGCGATCTCCCGGACCCCCACGGCCTTCATGGCGGGCAGGGCCGTGTCTAGGTCGCGGGCGATCAGGGCGCGGACCTCCTCGACGGCGCCGTCCTGCATCATCGCCAGGACCCGGGCGTCGCAGCCAGCGTAGAGAGTCTCCCGCTCCGGCTCGAGAACCAGCCGGTCGTATCTCCCGGGTTTCAGCAGCGGCGTGGTGCCCGCCTGCCAGTCCGACAGGGACCGACCGGTCGACCGGGCCACGGCGAAGGCGCGGGTCAGACGCTGACGGTCGCCGCTCGCGATGCCCGCTTCGGCCGGCGGATCGAAGGTGATCAGTCGCAGGCGAAAGGCGGCCTCGCCCTCGGTGTCATACAGCGCCATGGCCTCGTCGCGGGCTTCGATCGGCACCTCGGGGATGTCGGCCAGTCCCTTCGTCAGGGCGGTGAAATACAGCCCCGTGCCGCCGACGAGGAGGATCGGGCGACCCTGGCTGGCCAGTTCGTCGATCAGGGGCAGGACCGCGCGGGTCCAGCGTCCGACGGACCAGGCCTCCGCCGCATCGACGGTCCCATAGAGATGGTGCGACGCCTGCCGTTCCTCGTCGCGCGACGGTCGGGCCGTCAGGACGCGCAGGTCGGCATAGAGCTGCTGGCTGTCGGCGTTGACGATGGCGGCGCCGGTCGCCCGGGCGCGCTCCAGGGCGAGGCGCGACTTTCCCGAGGCGGTCGGTCCGGCGATCAATGTAATGGGCGGATGGGACAACGGGTGCTCGCGCGGGACAGGGGATGGCGATAGAACGCGCATCCTTCCCTCGCAACCGGGACAGATCCCCTTGATCGACCGCGCCTCCGTCGAAGCCGTGCTCAACGCCATCCTCGATCCCGACACGGGCCAAGGACTGATCGACGCCGGGGTGCCGAAGGGGCTGACGGTGGCCGAGGATCGCGCCGGCTTCGTGATCGAGGTCCCGGCCAACCGGACCGCCGCCTGGGCCCCGGTGCGAGACGCGGCCGAGGCGGCGCTGAAGGCCATGCCGGGAATGGCGCGGGTGTCGGTGGTGCTGACGTCGGAGACGGCCCCGGTCGGGCGCAAGGCCTCCCTGTCGCCCGCCGCCGTCGACCAGACGCGCGCCAGGGCGCCCGTGCCGACTGATCGCCCGGCCCATGTGCGGCGCGTGCTGGCCGTGGCCAGCGGCAAGGGCGGGGTGGGCAAGTCCACCGTCGCGGTCAACCTCGCGACGGCCCTGGCGCGGCGCGGCCTGAGCGTCGGCATCCTCGACGCCGACGTCTACGGGCCGTCGTTGCCGACCATGCTGGGGCTGTCGGGCCAGCCCGCCTATGAGGACGGGGCGATCGTGCCGCATGTGGCGCACGGGCTGAAGGCCATGTCGGTGGGCCTGCTCACCCAGAGGACCGACGCCATGATCTGGCGCGGGCCGATGGCGTCCCAGGCCATCACCCAGATGCTGACCCAGACGCGCTGGGGCACGGAAGCCGGGCCGCTGGATGTGCTGGTCGTCGACCTGCCGCCGGGCACGGGGGACGTGCAGCTGACCGTGATCCAGAAGACGCCGCTGGACGGCGCGGTGATCGTCTCGACGCCGCAGGAGGTGGCCCTGGCCGACGCGCGGCGGGCCCACACCCTGTTCCAGCGGGTGAATGTTCCGACCCTGGGCCTGATCGAGAACATGAGCGGCGACGTCTTCGGGCGCGGCGGAGCGCAGGCGGAGGCCGGACGGCTGGGCGTCGACTTCCTCGGCGACCTGCCGCTGGATGCCTCGTTGCGAGAGGCAGCGGATGCAGGCGCGCCTCTCACGTCCGGGCGGGTCGCGGATCGGTTCGACGCGATGGCGGAAGCCCTGGTCGCCAAACTGGGGCTGTAGCCCCTCACTTTCGTCATCCTCCGGCGAAGCGCAGCGGAGACCGGGGGACCCAGCGGCGCCGAAGGCGATCTGTCCAGGCCCGATGTCGGACGCAGCAGGGGGCGCGACAGGTTCGCGCTCTCGCGCGCCGCTGGGTCCCCCGGTCGCTTCGCGCCGGAGGATGACGAATGAAAATAGCAAAATCGAGGGTTTTCAAACGCAACGGAAACGGCCACCTTGCCGCTTCCTGCATCCTCCCGCGAGACTTCCGATGAGCGTCGACACCCTGTTCCGGCCCTTCACGATCAAGGGGCTGACGCTGCCGAACCGCATCGTCATGGCGCCGATGACGCGATCCTTCTCTCCGGGCGGCATCCCGACCTCGGATGTCGCGGCCTACTACCGTCGCCGGGCCGAGGGCGAGGTCGGACTGATCATCACCGAGGGCACGGTGGTCGAGCGTCCCGCCGCGCGCAACGACGCCAGTGTGCCGGTCTTCCACGGCGAGGCCTTGCCCGAATGGAAGAAGGTGGTCGACGAGGTCCATGCGGCCGGAGGCCTGATCGCGCCGCAGATCTGGCACGTCGGCGCCGCGCGCGGCCGAACGGCGGACTGGGAGCCGCTGGGCCAGGTCGACAGCCCGTCCGGCCTCGTCGCGCCCGGCAAGCAGAAATACGAGCCGATGACCGAGGAGGATATCGCCGACACCATCGCCGCCTTCGGCCGGTCGGCACGGGCGTCGCGTGAGCTGGGCTTCGACGCCGCCGAGATCCATTCGGCCCACGGCTATCTGATCGACCAGTTCTACTGGTCCGGCCTCAATGCCCGCGGCGACCACTGGGGTGGTCCGTCGATCGCCGAACGCGCCCGGTTCGGGGTCGAGGTCGTGAAGGCTGTGCGTGAAGGCCTGGGGGCGGACATTCCTCTGATCATCCGTCTGTCGCAGTGGAAGCTGCAGGATTACGACGCGAAGATCGCCGCCAATCCTGACGAGATGGCCGAGTGGCTTCTCCCGCTTTCGGATGCGGGCGTGGACGTGTTCCACTGTTCGCAGCGCCGCTTCTGGGAGCCGGAGTTCGAGGGCTCGGACCTCAACTTCGCCGGATGGGCCAAGGTGATCACCAAAAAGCCTACCATCAGCGTAGGCTCGGTCGGTCTGGACGGCGAGTTCATCGCGGCCTTCGGCGGGGCCGGGTCGAAACCGGCGTCGCTGGAGGGGCTGATCGGGCGGATGGAGCGCGAGGAGTTCGACCTGATCGCCGTGGGCCGCGCCCTGCTGGCCGATCCGGACTGGGTGCAGAAGGTCCGCGACGGCCGCCAGGCCGAGCTGACCGATTTCGACCGCAGCCATATGGCTGTGCTGCACTGATGGGGTCCTCCCCCGACGGGGGAGGAAGGGGTAAGGTGAATCTATGGTCGTCGCCGTCCTCGTCACCACAGTCTGGCTCAGCCTGATCATCGGTGCGCGCTATCTGCTGGTCGCGGGCGGCATGTGGTGGATCACCTGGGGGCGACCGAACGGCGTCGGGCGCCGATTGAACCGCGAGCGGCCGTCGCGCAGGCTGATGCTGCACGAGATCCGCTACTCACTACTGTCGACGCCGATCTACGCCTTCCCCGCGGCCATCGCCCTGGAGGCGTGGAAGGCGGGCGGGACGAAACTGTATCTCGATCCCGCCGCCTGGCCCCTGTGGTGGCTGCCGCTCAGTTTCCTGCTCCTGCTCATCGTGCAGGACGCCCATTACTACTGGACCCACCGGCTGCTGCACGACCGGCGGGTCTTCGCCTGGGCCCATGCGGCGCATCACCGGGCGCGCGACCCCAGCCCCTTCGCCAGTTTCGCCTTCGATCCGGCGGAGGCCGTGTTGACCGCCTGGTTGCTGCCGGTTCTGGCCTTCATCGTCCCGCTGAACATTTGGATGCTGGCCGTGATGCTGACGGTGATGACGGCGACGGCGGTGATGAATCACTGCGGCCGGGAGATGTGGCCGGATCGTTGGGTGCGCGGGCGGATCGGCTCACAGCTGATCACGGCGACCCATCACAGCCGGCACCACACCCACATGAGGACGAATTTCGGGCTCTATTTCCGGGTCTGGGACCGCTGGTGCGGGACCGACGCCATGCCGCCTGCGGACAGGACTCAGACGGGTTCGACGACGACCGCCGTGCCGTAGGCCAGCACCTCGGTCACGCCGGGCATGATCTCGGTGGCGTCGTAGCGCATGGCCAGGATGGCGTTCGCCCCGGCGGCCCTGGCGTGTTCGACCAGATGTTCGAAGGCTTCCTGCCGCCCGACCTCGGCCAGCTTCACATAGGCCCCGACGCGGCCGCCGAGCATCGACTGGACGCCCCCCACCATGTCCGAAATGGCGTTGCGCGAGCGCACGGTGATGCCGCGCACGACGCCGATGTGGCGCACGACCTTGTGGCCGAAGATCTCGTTGGTGGTGGAGGTCATCATGACGGGCGGCTCCGGGGTCAGAGGCGTTCGAGGATGCGGAAGGCGAAGGCGTGGTCGTCTTTCTCGCCCGCATCATGCCGCTCGATCAAGACTTCGCGGAAGAGGGATTCATCGAAGGCCGGAAAGACCGCGTCGCCCTGCGGCTCCGCATCCACCTCGGTGATGTAGAGCCGCTTCGCACGCGGCAGGGCGGTCTCGAACAGGGCCGTGCCGCCGATGACGCAAACCTCGTCGATGTCGTCGTCCTCGGCCGTCTCGCGGGCGATATCGATGGCGTCGGCGAAGCTGGAGACGACCACGGCGCCCCTCGCCTTGCCGGATTCCTCATAGGACAGGTCGCGTGACAGGATCAGGTTCAGCCGGCCGGGCAGGGGGCGCAGCGGCAGGCTCTCCCAGGTGCTGCGGCCCATGATACAGGGCTTGCCCGTGGTGATCGCCTTGAACCGTTGCAGGTCGCTGCGCAGCGTCCACGGCAGGTCGCCGTCCCTGCCGATGACGCCGTTCCGGGCGCGTGCCACCACGAGAGCAATGTGAGGAATGGGCATGGGCGGCTCCGTCGATGCAGAACCTGATCGGCTGAGGAGGAATCGCTTCGCGATTCCGCTGATGCCGTGAATCAGGCTCCAGGTTTAAGCGAAAGCTTGATTCACGCTTCATGTCGGACCCGCGAAGCGAGTCCACCAGAAACGATCATGCTCTGGCCGCCCACTGACCTGTGTCAGGGGTCCGGGTCCAGCACTTTCAACCGGAACAACAGAGCCCCAGCACCGCGCCCACGGCCGGGGCGACGATGAACAGCCACAGCTCGCGGATCTCCGTGCCCCCGCGCCCCCGCGAGGACAGCGGGACCGAAGCTGCGGGCCGGATTGACCGAGACGCCGGTCGCCTGGATGCCGACGATGTGGATGACCGCAGGGGTGACGCCGATGGCCACGCCCGCGAACGGTCCGTGACCCTTGTCGCCGCTGGCACCCCGGCCGCCCGATGCGGATCCAGACGGAAGGCCGCGCCGAGTCCTATGGTGACGCTAGGCGAATTGAACGCCGGTCTTCGGCTCGAGCCAGTGGAGCCATTTGCGTTGCATCGCCTTCTCCAGATCGATGCCTGCGCGGTCGCAATAGATCAGAAGCATGCCCAGGACATCGGCCGCCTCGTCGCCTAGCGCGTCCGGATCGGCGGCGCCCCGCGCGCGGCCGCTGATCCGCAGATGTTCGGCCGTCAGCTCGCCCAGTTCCTCCTGCAGCTTCAGGATCGCCCAGTCGCCGGAGCGGTCGATGCCGTGTTCGGCGGCATAGATGTCGGAGATGCGAGCGACCTTCTCCGACAGTTCGGATAGGATCATATGGCGACGGCCGCCTTGATGTGCGGGTGCGCCTCGTAACCCGACAGGACGAAGTCCGACGGATCGAAGGCGAACAGGTCGCGCTTTGCCGCGATGGTCATGGTCGGCAACGCCAGCGGCTGGCGGGTCAGCTGGAGCGCGGCCTGTTCGACGTGGTTCGAATACAGGTGGGCGTCGCCAAGGGTGTGGACGAAGTCGCCCGGCTCCAGCCCCGTGACCTGGGCCACCATCATGGTCAGCAGCGCATACGATGCGATGTTGAACGGCACACCCAGGAAGACATCGGCCGAGCGCTGGTACAGCTGGCAGCTCAGCTTGCCGTCGGCGACGAAGAACTGGAACAGGCAGTGACAGGGCGGCAGGGCCATGTCCTCGATATCGGCCGGGTTCCAGGCCGAGACGATGTGACGCCGGCTGTTGGGGTTGGCCTTCAGCCCCTCGAGCAGGCGCGCGATCTGGTCAATCGACTCGCCGTTCGGCGCGGCCCACGACCGCCACTGTTTCCCGTAAACCGGACCCAGCTCGCCATTCTCGTCGGCCCACTCGTCCCAGATCGAGCAGCCGTTCTCCTTCAGCCAGCGGGTGTTGGTCTCGCCGCGCAGGAACCACAGCAGTTCGACGATGATCGAGCGCAGGTGCAGCTTCTTGGTCGTCAGAAGGGGAAAGCCCTTAGACAGGTCAAAGCGCAACTGGCGGCCGAACACGCCCAGGGTGCCTGTGCCGGTGCGGTCGTCGCGACGCACCCCGTTGTCGAGAATGTCGCGCAACAGGTTGAGGTACTGGAATTCCGGATGATCGGCCGGCGCGGCGCCGATACGGTCCTGAAGTTCACTGATCTGGGCCACGGCGTTCATCGCCACAGTGTGCCGGTGATTCGCCGCCGTCACATCGGCGCGATTCGGTTGCTCACAGGAAATTGGCCTCGCCTGCGACCGAATCTGGCGCACCCGCGTGGCAGGGTTCCGGCTTGAACCGCGCCAGCCAGATCAACTCTCCCGGACATCTACGGTCAGGGCGGCGCGATGCCCCGCCGACGGGGTGCGCTCGCCAACCCCTGCCTCTATTCGTGCTCGGTCCAGTAACTCCCATGATTTGAATGAGATGGGGAAATTATCGCTCACGGACACAGAGAAGTTGGACTCTTTGGACTCCGTTTTTTTGAGTCCAATCCGGCGGTTCAGCCTCCGAACCCGCCCTGATCCAGAAAGGCCTGTTCCTCCGCCGTCGTCTCGCGGCCCAGCGCCCGGTTGCGGTGCGGGAAGCGGCCGAAGCGAACGATGATGTCCCGGTGGATGTGGGCGTACTTCAGCACCTCGGGCATGTCGGCGCACAAGGGCAGGGCGGCGTCCTGTTCGGCCAGGGCCTCGGAATGCTCGAACGGGGTGACGAAGAACTGGCGCAGATCCGGCTCGAACGTCTGGGGCCAACCGCGCTCCCAGGCCTGTTTCGCGTACATCAGCCCCAGGCTGTCGGTGGCGAACTGGTGCGCCGTGCCGCGGTAAGAGTTCCGGGGATACTGATCGAGCAGGATCATCAGGGCCAGGGCGCCCTCGGCCGTCTCGATCCAGTCATCCAGTTCCCGCCGGGCGGCGGCCCAGTGCGGGTCGAGAGCAGCCTCGCGGAACGCGCGGTCGAAGGCCTCGTCCTTGGCGTACCACTTCTGCGGCCCCGCCTCTTTCCAGAAGGCGACGACGGAGGAAGGCGTTATGAGGACGGTCATGAGCCAGCTTGTACCCAATCCGCTTCCCGTCTTCCACGACCGCGACTGCGACCTGTCGATCATCCGCGGCAAGCGGGTGGCGATCATCGGCTACGGCAGCCAGGGGCGGACCCACGCACTGAACCTGCGCGACAGCGGCGTCGTCGACATCGTCGTGGGGCTGAAGGCCGGTTCGACGACGCGGGCGAAGGCAGAGGCCGACGGCTTCCGTGTCCTGACCGCCGGCGAGGCGACGGCGGGCGCCGACGTCATCGCCGTCATGGTCTCCGACGAGGCGCATCGTGACCTGTATCGCGATGAGATCGAGCCGAGCATCCGGCCGGGCGCGGCCCTGATCTTCGCCCACGGCCTGTCGGTGCGGTTCGGGCTGGTGACGCCGCGCACCGACCTCGACGTCATCCTCGATTCGCCCAAGGGCATCGGACCGCGCATCCGCGATCTCTACGAAGCCGGGGAGGGAGTCTTCTGCCTGTTCGGGGTCCATCAGGACGCGACCGGCGGAGCCCACGCCCTCGGCCTGTCCTATGCCGCGGCTCTGGGCTGCGGCCGCAAGGGCATTCTGGAGACCACCTTCGCCGCTGAATGCGAGAGCGACCTGTTCGGGGAACAGGTGGTGCTGTGCGGCGGCGTCGGCGAACTGATCGACGCGGCCTTCATGAAGCTGGTCGACGCCGGCTATCCGCCGGAGGTGGCGTGGTTCGAATGCTTCTACGAGGTCAAGCTGGTCACGGACCTGATGTACGAACGCGGCATCGCCGGGGCCTTCGCCAAGATCTCCAACACCGCCGAGTACGGCGCCTATCTGACCGGCCCTCGCGTGATCGGGGAGGCGTCGCGGACGGCGATGGACGGGGTGCTGGCCGATGTGCGCGACGGGTCGTTCGTGAAGCGGCTGATGGCCGACTACGACGCCGGTTCGCCCGAACTGCTGGCGCGCAGGAAGGCGCTGGGAGGCCGTACGATCGAGGCCGTGGGCCTGCGTCTGGGGGAGGTGGCGACAAGGGCGGAGGACTGAAACGAAAAGAGCGCTCCTGACGGGGCGCTCTTTCGATCGTATCGGGGGTTCGGACACCCCTGCATAAATGGTCGGAGTGAGAGGATTCGAACCTCCGACCCCTGCCTCCCGAAGGCAGTGCTCTACCAGACTGAGCCACACTCCGACTTGGAGGCGGGCTTATAGCGAGGGGTTTCGGAGCCTGCAAGCGCGATCCGGGGCTTTGCAAAATAGTCCGGAAACCGGGTGTTGCATCCCCGGCAGCCTTGGCGTATTCGACCGCCTCCTTCGGGCCCAGGCCCTCGGGCGCACCGGTCCTGCTGGGGAATGGTGTAATGGTAACACTCCGGTTTTTGGTACCGTCATTCAAGGTTCGAGTCCTTGTTCCCCAGCCACGGCCTTCCAGGCAGTCCAGCCATGACCACGCCCTCAGGGGCGGGCGTCAGTGCGTCGTTTCGGGCCGTATAGTCAGGCGCACGCGGATGCCGACACCGGCTCCGGCCGCGGATTCGATGACCATGGCGCCCCCCAGATGGGCGACCAGCCCCTCCACCAGCGCCAGGCCGTCCCCCTTGGCGAGGTCGTCCGCGCCGATCCCCGAATCGCGAACCACCAGGCTGACGCCGTCGGAGGCCCGGGAGCAGGCGATGGCGATGGAGCCCCGGCGGTCTTCCGGGAAGGCGTGGCGCACGGCGTTGGAGATCAACTCGTGCACGATGATGGCCAAGGGCAGGGCGTGGCTTTCCGGCAGGGCGGTCGGGGCGGCGCGGAGGTCGATGCGCACGCCGCGAGTCTCGCAGGTCCGCCGCCAGAAGCCCGTCGCGTCATCCAGGTAGGCGGCGAAATCGACTGACCCGCCCTCCACCACGCGGCGATTGATCAGACCCATGGCGGCGACGATGTCGCTGAGCCAGGTCAGATGCCGCCGGCTCTCGGAATCCCGGACGCTGCGCAGCCGGATGCCGACCAGCGCCTGGAGCAGCTGATAGCCGCCAGGCAGCGGCGGATCGATCTCGGCGAGTCTCAGTTCCGAGTCGGCGGCCATTCGCCCCCCAAGGCGCGTAAATCGGAGATTCTGATACCTCACGGTGAACCAACTTTCCAAGCGCGCGTTTGGATGGTGCGGTAACCGACACAGTAACCTTTACGACCGTCGGCGGGGCGCTTTGGTGAGTAGATTGCAGCAGACGTCTGGCCTGCGGGTCATGATCGGGGAGGACCAGGCGATCCTCGCGATGGAACTTGAGCTCGTGCTTGGCGACGCCGGGTGCGACGTGGTCGGCTGCGCCATGGATCGCAAGGGCGCCTTCGAGATCGCCGAGCGCGAGCGGCCAAGGCTGGCGCTGGTGGATGTCAACCTGCTGGACGGGATGACCGGGCCGCAGATCGCGCATCGACTGGTGAGCGACTACGGTATGGCCGTGATCTTCCTGACCGCCAACCCGGAACAGATTCCCGACGGATTCGCGGGCGCGCTAGGCGCTGTGTCCAAGCCGTTCGACGAGCAGACGATCCGCGCCGTTGAGGCCTTCGCACAGCGTTTTATCCTGACCCGGACGGTGGGCGATCCGCCGAGGCGGTTCCGGCTGGCGCCGTGGCTGACCACGCCGCCGGCGGACATCGCCCCGCACTGATCAGGTGAGACCTCCGGTCAGATCGATTCCCGGAGCCTTGGGCGGGACGCCGGTCGGATCGAGATCAAGCTGCATCAGGTGGACGTCCAGCCACCGATCGAACTTCCAGCCGACCTGATGGTAGCGACCCACGCGGCCGAATCCGAGGCGTTCATGCAGGGCGATCGACGCCTGACTGGTTGTGCTGTCGCTGATGGCGCCGATGATATGGCGCAGGCCCAGCTCGCGGGCCCGATCGATCAGGGCGACCAGCAGCGCGCGGCCGATGCCGCGGCCGCGCGCGGTCTCCTCGACATAGATCGAGCCCTCGACGCCGTAGCGATAGGCCGGACGCGGCCGGAACGGCGAGGCGTAGGCATAGCCCGCGAAGGCGCCGTCGATCTCTGCCACGAACCACGGCAGACCCCTGGCGCGGACGGCGGAGAAACGGCCGGTCATCTCGGCCAGCGAGGGCGGCTCCAGCTCGAACGTCGCCGTGCCGGTCAGAACCTCGCGGCCGTAGAGGGCCGTGATGGCGGGGAGGTCGTCGGGTGTCGCCTCGCGGATCACGCGGCCTCCCACCCCCGTTGGATCGCCCAGACCGCGAAAGCGTAGTCGTGGGCGACTTCCTTCAGATAATCGAAACGGCCGGAGGCTCCGCCGTGGCCGGCCTCCATGTTGATCTTCAGCAGGACCGGCTTGCCCGAGGTCGTCGCGGGCCGCAGCCGGGCGACCCACTTCTCGGGCTCCCAGTAGGTCACGCGGGGATCGGACAGGCCCCCCGTGGCCAGGATCGCCGGATAGGCCCTGGCCTCGACGTTGTCATAGGGGCTGTAGCTGGCAATGTAGTCATAGGCCTGGACGTCCTCGATCGGATTGCCCCACTCGGGCCATTCCGGCGGCGTCAGGGGCAGGCTGACGTCCGACATGGTGTTGATCACGTCCACGAACGGCACCTGGCCGATGACCCCGGCCCAGAGCTCGGGCCTCATATTGGTCACCGCCCCCATCAGCAGGCCGCCTGCGGACCCCCCTTGCGCCACGATGTTCCCGGCGCGGGCGTAGTCGCGGCTGATCAGATGGTCGGCGGCGGCCGTGAAGTCCGTGAAGGTGTTCTTCTTAGTAAATTTGCGTCCGTCGAGGAACCAACCCCAGCCCTTGTCCGAGCCGCCCCGGATGTGGGCGATGGCGTAGATCCAGCCGCGATCGACCAGCGACAGCCTTCCGGTCGAGAAGCTAGCCGACATTGGGATGCCGTAGGAGCCGTAGCCGTAGAGCAGCAGGGGTGCGGACCCGTCGACGGGCGTCGAGCGACGACGCAGAACAGTGACCGGCACCAGCTTGCCGTCCGAAGCAGGGGCGTTCAGCCGCTCGACCACATAGTCCGCCGGGTCGTGGCCCGAAGGGACCTCCTGTACCTTGCGCAAGGTCCGCACACGGGTGGCGAGGTCGTAGTCGTAGCTCGAGGTCGGGGTCGACGGCGAGTTGTAGCCGTAGCGCATCGTCGTGGTTTCGAACTCCGACGCCCCGGCCAGCGACAGGGCGTAGGCCGGTTCGTCGACGGCGATCTCGTGCTCGTCGCCCGCGCGGCTGCGGATGACGATCTTCGTATTGGCGTCGGCGCGCTCCTGCCGGGCGAGGAAGCTCTTCACCACGGCCACGCCCTCGATGAAGCGGCCGGGCGTGTGGGGGACCAGGTCCTCCCAGCTGGCGCGGGCGGGCCTTTCGGTCGGGGTCTGGACAATCTTGAAGTCGATGGCGTCGTCGGCGTTGGTGCGGATGACCCAGCGGTCCTGCCAGTGATCGACGTCGTAGCGGACGGCGACCTCGCGCTCGGCCAGGATGACGGGCAGGTTCGTCGGCCGCTGGCCGGAAATGTAGCGGGCCTCCGAAGTCTCCTGATTCTGGATCGAGATGACGATGAAGGCGTCGTCGGAGGTGCGTTCGACGCCCATGAACATGCCGTCATCGGCTTCCTCGTAGACCAGTGTCGTTTCGCCGCCGCGGGAGGGGCGGCGGAAGATCTTGTCCGGGCGGCCGTTGTCGTCGCGGTTGGTCCAGAAGATCCAGCAGGAGCAGGGCGAGAAGGTGAAGTTGCCGGTCGCCGACGTGATCGGGTCGGGCAGGACCTCGCCGGTCGCCAGGTCGCGGGTGTAGATGTGGTGGACCTCCGACCCCTGGGCGTCTTCGGCATAGGCGAACAGGGTGTGGTCGGGGCTGTGCTCGACGGCCGAGACCTCTGAATAGGCCTTGCCCTCGGCCAGCAGGTTACAGTCCAGCAGCAGTTCGGGCGTCGGGGCGACGATGAAGTTCTTAGTCACCTGTCGCCCGTCGGCGATCCAAGTTCCCTGGCGCTCGACACGCATATAGCGGGGGTGCTGGTCGCCGGTGCGGTATTCGGTGAAATACTCCCACGGGCCGTCGGGCGAGGGGACGGATGAATCGTCCTCCTTGATGCGGCCCTTCATCTCCTCGAACAGCTGCGCCTGCAGCGGAAGGGTCGAGGCCAGCATGGCCTCGCGATAGGCGTTCTCGGCCTCCAGGTGCTCCTTGACATCGGCCTTGATTAGGGTCGGGTCGCGCAGGACGGCCTGCCAGTTGTCATCCTTCATCCACTGATAGTCGTCGGTGCGTATGCGCCCCAACTGTTCGATGACGACGGGAATCTTCCGGGCGACGGGGGGCGAAGGCGACATCTGGGCTCCGGGGGAACGGGCGAGGGCGGGGGAGGCGGCGGCGAGCGCCGAGGCGGCGGTCGTGGCGACGAATTCGCGGCGGTTCATCGTGGTCGCTCCCCTGTAAGTCAGTGGCGCAGCTTGTGCGACCGGCATGCACGCCGTCAAATGCAGCGCCCGTCCAGGAAGGTTGCCCATGATCGAGATCCCGCCCGCCCAGGACGCCGCGCCGCCGCCGATCGTCGCCCATGTCTGGGACCTGACGGTCGGTCTGATCGACGCGACGGTGCAGCTGGACCAGCCGTCGGGACCGACCACGCGGACCGTGGGCACCGGGTTTCTGATCCAGGCGCCGAGGCCCGACGGGACGCCGCGGGTCGTTCTGGTCACCGCGGCCCATGTGCTGGAGACCATGAACGAGGCCGAGGCGCGGATCGGCTGGCGCACGCCGCTGGGTGACGGGACGTGGCGTTTTGATCCCGAGCCCCTGACGATCCGCGACGCGGAGGGGCAGCCGCTGTGGACCCAGCATCCGGATCGCGATGTGGCCGTGATGGAGGTGCAGGCCCCGGAAGCTTTCGCCCGGGCAGCGATCCCCCTGGGCTGGCTGGCGGACGAGAACGCCTTCGACGCCTGGCAGGTGGGGCCGGGCGATGAGCTGTTGTCGCTGGGCTTTCCGCGCGGACTGTCGGCCAACCGGGCCGGTTTTCCGATCCTGAGGGTCGGGCGGATCGCGTCGTATCCCCTCTCGCCCGTCAGCGCGTTTCCGACCTTCCTGCTGGATTTCACCGTCTTCCCCGGCAACTCCGGGGGGCCGGTCTTCTGGACCCCGAGCGCGCGGAAGCGTCCCGGCACGACGGAGCCGGAGACCGCCTTCATCGCCGGCCTGCTGAGCCAGGAGGTGAGGGTCAACGACGAACAGCTCGAGATCGGGGTGGTGACCCACGCCGTCTATATCCGCGAGGCAATCGAGATGCTGGACCGATAGGCTCCGCACGACGCTCAGGCCGGGCTGGATTGGACTCCGGAAAAACCGAGTCCAAAGAGTCCAACGACCAGTAAATTTCGAACATCTTCAGGGTGTTGGAACGATGTCCTGATTGGACTCGAGTCCAATGCGAGTCCAACGCTCTTGCCTGATCCGACGATTTCACAAGCCTCCTTGAGGAGGTGGGTGTGGCTCTCCTGCCGCGCAAGAGGCCGTGAGGAATAAATACCTCTTACCTTCGCTCGCTTGGCGCTGCTCTACATTCAACGGTGCTGACTTTATCACCGTGCACCCCGGCGAAGGCCGGGGTCCAGATGGCGCACTCCGACTCTCGGCACGAAGATGAGCGCCAAATTCCAGCCGCCTGGGTCTGTGATCTGGACCCCGGCCTTCGCCGGGGTGCACGGAAAAGCCAAGGGCGCCTGGATGAATCTCTAACCCACCACCGCACCGGGAAGAGACAGGAGCGCCTAAGCCCCCAGCGCTTCGCGGGTCATCCGCGACAGCAGGTCGCCGCCCTGACCGATGGCCGCGAGGCGGCTGGAAGCGTGGCCGAGGATGTTGGCGGCATAGACCTCATAGAGGTCGATCTTGCCCTGCAGCCAGGCCGGATCGCCGTCGTGGGCGTCGAGACGGGCCCTGGCCGCCAGGGCCCCCCTGGCCAGCATCCAGCCGCCGATGACGTCGCCGAGCAGCTTCAGATAGGCGTCAGCGGCGGCGAGTACATCGGCGCCGCGCGCCGCATCGGCCTTGGCGTCGAGCAGCCACAGGGTCGCGTCCTCGACCGCGCCGATAGCGGCGGCGAACCGCTCGACGGGCTTGCCGGTGTAGAGCGCCCCGAGGACCTTCAGCGTCGCCTTCATCTCGGTGATGACAGCCTTGGCCGATGCGCCGCCGTCATGGGACAGTTTGCGGCCGACAAGGTCTATCGCCTGGATGCCGTTGGTGCCTTCGTAGATCGGGGTGATGCGGGCGTCGCGGTAGTACTGGGCGGCGCCGGTCTCCTCGATGAAGCCCATGCCGCCGTGGATCTGGATTCCGTCCGAGGCCACGTCGCAGCCAACGTCGGTGCCCCAGGCCTTGGCGATCGGCACGAACAGGTCCTCACGGCCCTTCCAGGCCCTGCGCTCGTCCTCGGTGGCGGCGTGCCGGGCCATGTCCGCGGCGACCCCGGTGGCGAAACAGATGGCGCGGGCGGCCTCGATCTTCGCCTTCATGACCGCGAGCGTACGGCGGATATCGGGGTGGTCGATGATCGGAGCGTTGGCCTCTCCGGTCCAGATCGAGCGGCCCTGACGCCGGTCCAGCGCATAGGCCAGGGCGTGCTGGTAGGCGCCCTCGGCGACGCCGACGCCCTGGACGCCGACGGCCAGGCGGGCATTGTTCATCATCACGAACATGTGAGCCAGGCCCTGGTTCGGCTGACCGACCAGCTCGGCGCGCGCGCCTTCGTAGCTCATGACGCAGGTCGGCGACGCGTGGATGCCCAGCTTGTGCTCGATGCCGACCGGCCGGAAGTCGTTGCGGGCGCCGAGCGAGCCGTCGGCCTTGACCTCGAACTTCGACGCCAGGAACAGGCTGATGCCCTTCGGTCCCGGAGGGGCGTCAGGCAGGCGGGCGAGGACCAGATGGACGATGTTCGGCGTCGCGTCGTGGTCGCCCCAGGTGATGTAGATATTCTGGCCGTTGAGGGCGTAGGTCCCGTCGCTGTTCGGCGTCGCGGTCGCCGTCAGGGCGCCCAGGTCCGAGCCCGCGCCCGGCTCGGTCAGGACCATGGCGCCGGTCCATTCGCCGGAGACAAGCCTGGGCAGGTAGGTTGTCTTCTGGTGGTCGGTGCCGACCTGCTCCAGCGCCTCGATCGCGGCCAGAGACAGCATGGGGCACAGGGCGAAGGCCATGTTGGCCGACTGGATGGTCTCGTAGGCCGCCAGCTCCAGCGCCTTGGGCAGGGCCTGGCCGCCAGCCTCGGCCGAGGCCGTCAGACCGGTCCAGCCGCCCTCGGCGAACTGGCGATAGGCGTCGGCGAAACCGGGCGCGGAGGTGACCGAGCCGTTGGCGTAGGTCGAACCCTTCTGATCGCCGATGCGGTTCAGCGGCGCCAGCACGCCTTCGGAGAACTGACCGGCGGCCTCCAGCACGGCGCCCAGAACGTCGGCGTCAAAGTCCGGGAAGGCGCCGGTGGCAGCGACCTGGTCGATGCCGGCGATGGCGGTCAGGCTGAAGGCGAGATCCCGAACGGGGGCGCGATAGGTCATGGCGGAAATCTCCGGTCGGGCTGAAGCGTCTTCTTACTCAAGTCACGCAGTGCGTCAGACCTTCTTGCGACGATGCCGTCGCGTCAGGCAAGGGACCGCTTGGCCTGCGCCGTCCGTTGCGGCAGGCTGTCTGCGACGCGTCGGGGGAATATGCATGGCCGAGCCTAGAAACCGATACTCGATCGTGTCGCTGGTCTTCCACTGGGGACTGGCGCTGCTGGTCCTGTGCCAGGTGCTGCTGATCACGGCGAAGGAGGCGACCGACGGGCCGATCTCGCGTGAGTTCGTGCAGATCCACAAGGCGCTGGGCCTGACCGTCCTGGTCCTGACCCTGGCGCGCATCGGCTGGCGGCTGGCCAACCCGGCCCTGCCCATGCCGCCTGGCACCCCGGACTGGCAGAAGTTCGCAGCCAAAACGACGCATGTGCTTTTCTACGTGCTGCTGATCGGCATTCCGATGTTCGGCTGGGCGGCGGCGGCGAGCGCCGGTGGACGGGACATCGACTGGTTCGGACTGTTCAACTGGCCGCTGCTGCCCGTCGAACGGAGCCGCGCTATGGCCGGGACCCTCATGGGCCTGCACGAGGCCGGGGTTAAGGGGCTGTACGTCTTGCTCGCCCTGCATGTGCTGGCGGCGCTGAAGCATCATTTCGTCGATCGCGACAATGTCCTGCACCGGATGATCCCCCTGATTCGCCGGCGGCCCTGAGATGCGCCTGGCCCTGATCGCATTGCTGATTGGGGCGGCCTGTCTGGCGACGGGCGCGAGCCGGGCCGAGGTCGAGCGCTGGGCCGTCGTCCCGGGTGATTCGGTCATCACCATGCGGGTCGGGACCCCGGTCGGCGCGCGGACCGGGCGGTTCACGCGCTGGACGGGCGATATCCGTTTCGATCCCGACGCCCCGGAGACGGCGCAGGTCGCCATCGAGGTCGAGGCGGCGTCGCTGAGAATGGATGACGGCCGCCTGACGTCCACGGCGGCCGGTGCAGGCTTTCTCGACAGCGGCCGCTATCCGCGCATCGCCTTCCGCCTGACCGGTCTGGAACCGGCCGGCGGGCAGCGCTTCACGGCCTGTGCGGACATCACGATCAAGGGCGTCACACGGTCCGTGAGGTTCCCCGCGACCTTGCGCAGCGAAGGGCGGACGGCGCAGATGACCGGCGGCTTCTCGCTGGATCGGGCGGCCTTCGGCATTGGAACGCGTGGACCGTGGAACGGACTGATCGGACGGCAGGTGAGGGTGAACGTGTCCCTGGCGACGCGCCCGGTCGGCTGAGCGGGGTCGAGGGCGCCGTCGCGGCGCTGCGGGCCGGCGAGCTGCTGATCATGCCGACCGAGACCGTCTATGGGCTGGCGGCGGACGCCGGGAACCCCGATGCGGTCGCAAAGATCTTCGAGGCCAAGGGACGGCCGCGTTTCAATCCCCTGATTTCGCATGTGGCAGATGCCGTGGCGGCCGAGCGGATCGCCGTCTTCGACGATGCGGCGCGGCGTCTGGCGGCGGCCTTCTGGCCCGGGCCGCTGACGATCGTGGCGCCGTGCCGGGACATGACGGTAGTCAGCGATCTGGCGCGTGCAGGGCTGGACAGTATCGCGGTGCGGGTCCCCGGCCATGCCAGGGCCCGGGCGGTGCTCGACGCGTTCGGCGGTCCTGTGGTGGCGCCCTCGGCCAACCGGTCCGGGCGGCCCAGCCCCACGACCTTCGCCGATGCCATGGAAGAGACGGGCTCCTTCGCGAGCGCGGCACTGGACGGCGGGCCGTGCGCGGTCGGGGTCGAGAGCACCGTCGTTTCGGTGCTGGACGGGCGGGTGGCCCTGCTGCGGCCCGGGTCGGTGACGCGCGAGGAGATCGAGGCCCTGGTCGGGCCGCTGGACGGGGCGGGCGAGGGGCACAGGTCGCCCGGACGGCTGACCCGCCACTATGCACCGGTCTCGCCGGTACGGCTGGAGGCGGGCGAGGCCGGGGCCGGGGAAATCCTGCTCGGCTTCGGGCCGGGGGTCGGCGTCGAGCGCTGGAGTCTGAGCCCGTCAGGCGACCTGCGGGAGGCCGCGGCGAACCTGTTCCGGCTGTTGCGTGAGGCCGATCGGGAAGGCCCCGCAGCGATCGCCGTGGCGCCGATCCCCGCGACCGGACTGGGCGAGGCCATCAACGATCGATTAGAGCGCGCCGCCGGCTTCGTCGGCTAGCCGAACCGCGCCTGCAGATCGACGCTTGACCGCACCCCCACATCTCCGAAGCAACTGTCCAGCCATTCCTCCGCCGCCGCGCGCCCGCGTGTCTTCAGGTCGTTGAGGAAGGTCCATTCGGTGTTGAACTTGGATCCCAGCGAAAGGTCGCCCAGCCAGCCGTCGGCCTCGATGGCGTGCATCAGGATGTGGCGATACTGCTCGCGGGCGGAGGGGGTGAGGCGGCCGTCCTCGATGAGTTCCTGGACGAAGGCGACGGCGCGCAGTTCGGCGACCAGCGGCGCGTTGAAAACGACCTCGTTCAGCCGGTCCATGATGTCGCCGGCGGCCTTGGGCGCATCCGCGCGCTCGAAGGCGTTGAGGGTGATCAGGAGGACGTCGTCCGGCGTGTCCTGATAGAACAGGGGCCACAGCGGCGGATTGGCGAGGTAACCGCCGTCCCAGTAGGGCTCGCCGTCGATCTCCACCGCCTGGAAAAGGTGGGGCAGGCAGGCGGAGGCGAGCAGGACCTGATCCGTGATCTCGCTCGAGGTGAAGACGCGGGACTTCGCATGGCGGACGGCCGTGGCGGCGACGAAGAACTTCACCTCGGAGGCGCGAACGGCCTCGAAGTCGATCGTGGCCTGCAGAACCCGTTTCAGAGGATTGTGATTCAAGGGATTGAATTCATAGGGCGACATTGACATCGCGAGGGTCTCTGACGCCCGCCACAGGGGCGAGTCCTTCAGCCAGGTCGGCTGCAGGGCATTGGACCAGATCGAGGTGTCGCCGAACACGTTCTTGCCGCCCGACTGGTTCGTCTCGCGCCACAGTTTGTCCAGCGCCTCGCGGGCTCCGTCGGCGCCGCCGATGGCCAGGCCGGAGACCAGGGCGGCGCCGTTCATGGCGCCGGCCGAGGAGGCGGTGACGGCCCGGATGTCGACGACGTCGGCCTCGAGCAACCGATCGAGAACGCCCCACTGGAAGGCGCCGTGCGCGCCGCCGCCCTGAAGCGCGAGGCAGATGGAGCGGCGACCGCTGACGGGCGGTTCAGGCGCTGCGGGCGCCGGGGTCGACTTGCGTTTGAAAAGCGCCATCGTCTCCCCTGCGTTCGTCCTATTGGGCGGTCCAGCCGCCGTCGATCGAGAAGCTGGCCCCGTTGGCCGAGGCTCCCAGGTCCGACACCAGATAGAGGAAGATGCCGGCCAGTTCGTCGGTTGTGACGAACCGCTTGGTTGGCTGGGCGGCGAGAATCACGTCCTTCAGGACCTGCCCTTTGGAGATGCCGCGCGTGCGGGCCTGATCGGCGATCTGCTTCTCGACGATCGGCGTCTCGACGAAGCCGGGGCAGATGGCGTTGCAGGTGATGTTGTCCTGCGCCAGCTCCAGAGCCACGGTCTTGGTGAAGCCGAGGACGCCATGCTTGGCGGCGACATAGGCGGACTTGAACGGCGAGGCGACCAGACCGTGCGCCGAAGCGATGTTGACGATCCGGCCGCGGCCCTGCGCCTTCATGATCGGGATGGCGGCGCGGGTGGCATAGAAGGTCGAGGAGAGGTTGATCGCGATGATCTTCTCCCACTGGTCAGACGGGAATTTCTCGACCGCCTCGACGTGCTGGATGCCGGCGTTGTTGACCAGGATGTCGAGCCGGCCGAGCTGATGCCTGGCATAGGCGACCATGTCGGCGACCTCGTCGCCCTTGAGCATGTTGGCAGCGTGATAGCGGACCCGGACGCCGCAACTGGCCTCCATCTCGGCGCGCGTGCGCTCGATCTCCGACGGGTCGCCGAGGCCGTTTAGGACGACGTCGCCGCCGCGCGAGGCGACCGCGCGAGCCAGGGCCAGGCCGATGCCGGACGTCGAGCCCGAGATGACGGCCACCTGGCCCTTGAGGTCGTTGGGATCACGATAGACTGGGCGCTCGGTCTCCGAGCCGTCCTTCTTGCCGGGCCATTGGAACATGGGGTCGTTCACTCTCGTCTCTTGCCCTTGTCCGCGTCGATCGAACGCGTCGGGGGTCTCTGGTTTGCCGTGACTCTAACCTTTCGCGACTGCGAAGGCGACCCGGTCTCAGGAATTTCCCTGCCTGGTGAATATCCAGTCTGTCTCGGTCGAGGCGGCCTTCTGGAATCGATAGCCGTCACGATCGAACGCCTTTAGATCGCCGGCGGCTTCGATACGCTCGTCGATGGCGAACCGCGCCATGGTCCCGCGCGCCTTCTTGGCGAAGAAGGAGATGATGCGGCTCTCGCCGTCCTTTTCCTCACGGAAGTGAGGCGTGACGACCGGCAGTTTCAACGCCTTGGCGTCGACGGCGCCGAAATATTCCTGGCTGGCGAGGTTCACGAGTGTGGGATCGGACTGGCCTTCGGCGTCGGCATTCAGCTGTTTCGAGATCCGGTCACCCCAGAAGTCGTAGAGACTGGACCCGCGCCGGGTCTTCAGACGGGTTCCCATCTCCAGGCGGTAGGGCTGGATGCGGTCAAGCGGCCTCAGCAGCCCATAGAGGCCGGACAGGATGCGCAGGTGATCCTGGGCGAAGGCGAGACCGGCATTGTCGAGGGTGCGCGCCTCAAGCCCCTGATAGACGTCGCCGGCGAAGGCGAAGGCAGCCTGGATGCCGGTGTCGAGCGCGTAGGGTTCGAACGCCTTGAAGCGAGCCTGGTTCAGCTTCGCCAGATCGGTCGAGATGCCCATCAGGCGGCGCAGATCGGCCTGGGTCTGGTTGCGCGCCGTCTTCGACAAGGTCGAGGTGTCGTCGACGAAGCGGCGGTATGTCGCCGCGACGTCGTGCGAGGGTTCGGTGAAATCCAGCCGCTTGGCCGGGGACAGGACGATCAGCAAGGCGGTCTCCGTTCTTCAGCCGGGTGCATAGGCCGCTTGGGTGACGAATTGAACCGGACGGAATTCGCGCCCGTTTGCGAATCGGCAAATCGTGGCTTCCCGGGCGTACCAAGAGACTGGGATGACAAGGCGAACTTTGACGGCGCAAGACCTCCGCACCTATGCGGAAGATGGCTATCTGGTCGTGAAAGGAGCCGCCGCGCAGAGGCCGATCGACGAACTGATGGGATTCGTGGCCCATGTGATCCGGCTGGAATCTGGATCGATCGAGCCGGACGAGGCGGTGCTGAACCGCGTTCTCGTCGATCTAAAGCGGTCCCATCCGTCGAGCAGTTCGTGGATCTATCAGACCATCCTGGGGTCCTGGGCGCTGAAACGATTCTTCATCGATATCGCCATCGAGGACATGGCCATGCAGGTGCTGGGGATGGACGACCCGAACAATCTCGGCATCGTCAGTCCGGCCTTCCGTTTCGACATTCCGGGCGACACCCGCAACGTCCGGGCCTGGCATCAGGACTCCGCTTATTTCCGCGAGAACCAGGCCGGGACGGATGCCCTAGTAGCCTGGATTCCGACCACGCCGTCGAGACAGGAGAACGGCTCGGTCGTCATGGCGCCCGGCACCCACCACGTGGGTCGTGTCGGATCTGTCCACGAGGAGGCTTCGGGCTACAAGTCCGAGCAGTACGTCGTGCCGGACAGCATGCTGGAGGGGCGTCGCCTGGTGCACGTCGAGGCGGAGCCGGGAGACGTGGCCTTCATCAACATGGACCTGGTGCACGGCTCGGGCGTGAACTCGACCGCCGACAACGTTCGCTACACCGCCCAGATCCGGTTCAACACCATCAATCGTCCAGAGTATCGGCCCGTCCAGCTCCGACCGATTTATCCGACCTATGAGCGCCGGACAGACTAGAACAGCACGGCTGGATTCATGATCCGCTGGGGATCGATGGCCTTGCGGATCGCCTCCATGGTCGAGATTTCCAGCGGCGACTTGTAGCGGCGCGCCTCGTCCGTCTTCAGCCGGCCCAGCCCGTGCTCTGCGGAGATGGACCCGTCGTAGCGGGCGACGATGTCGTGGACGACCCGCGACCCGTCCAACCAGCGGCCGAGGAAGGCCGGCAGGTCGCCGCCGGGCGGGCACAGGATGTCGTAGTGCATATTGCCGTCGCCGACGTGGCCGAAGGCGCTGACGCGGGCGCCCGGCTCGAAGGCCTCGACGGCGGCGGTGGCTTCATCGAGGAAGTCGGCGATGCGGCTGACGGGGACGGAGACGTCGTGCTTCCAGCCGCCGCCCTCTGGCCGTTGGGCCGCCGACTGTTCCTCGCGCAGTTTCCAGAAGTCGCGGACCTGGGATTCATTCTGGGCGATGGCGGCGTCGGTGATCAGGTCTTCCTCGAAGGCCGCGGTCAGGATGCGTTCCATCCCGGCCTCGGCCGCACCGGGCTCGCCGGAGGCCAGTTCGATCAGCACGTACCAGGGCTGGACGCTGTCCAGCGGCTCGCGGACGCCCGGGATGTGTCTGATGCCGAACTCGACGCCGATGCGCTTCATCAGCTCGAAGGCCTCGACCCCGCCGCCGGTCTCGGCCTTGGCTCGGGCGAGGAGTTGGATGGCGGAATGGGCGCTGGCCAGACCGACGATGGCGGTAGCCCGGCTGCGCATGATCGGGAACAGCTTCAGGGTCGCGGCGGTGACCACCCCCAGCGTGCCCTCCGCGCCAATCAGCAGCTGCTTCAGGTCGTAGCCGGTGTTGTCCTTGCGCAGCCGTTTCAGGCCGTTGAACATCTGGCCGTCCGGCATGACCGCCTCGATGCCGAGCACCAGGTCACGCATCATGCCGTAGCGCAGGACGGCCGTGCCCCCGGCGTTGGTCGAGATGACCCCGCCGATGGTGGCCGTGCCCTCGGCCGCAAGGCTGAGGGGAAAGAAGCGATCGGCCCCGGCGGCCAGTTGCTGGGCCTCCAGCAGGGTGACGCCCGCCTCGACCGTCATGGCGTCGTCCAGGGGGGTTACATCGCGCACGGCGCGCAGGCGGCGGGTCGACAGCAGCACCTCACCCATCGGAATCTGGCCGCCGACCAGGCCGGTGTCGCCGCCCTGGGGTGTGATGGCGACGCCGTGGCGGGCGCAGATCTCCACGGCGCGGGCCACCTCGGCGGTCGTGCCGGGCTTCAGCATCAGGGGTGTGTGCCCCTTCCACTTGTTGCGCCATTCTGTGAGCCACGGGGCGATTTCGGACTGATCTTCCGTCCAGCCCGAGGGGCCGAGCACGGCTTTCAGTTCGTCGAGGGCGGTGGAGGAGGGGGAGGGGGAGGCCATGGCGTCTTGTCTCAAAGCCTTGCCGCAGACGCTACTCAAAAGAGGGGCCAGCCTAAACAGGCGCTAGGGTGGCGTCATGAGCGATTCCTCCATGATGCCCGTGCCCGCCGTCGGCGTGGTTTGCCTGAAGGGCCAAGAGGTGCTGCTGATCCGACGCGGGACGCCGCCGCGGATGGGGGAGTGGAGCCTGCCGGGAGGACGCATCGAGCCCGGAGAGCGCGCGGCCGATGCGGCGTTGAGGGAACTCGTCGAGGAGACGGGGGTCGAGGCGCGTATTCTCGGCCTCCTCGACGTCGTGGACGGCATCTTTCCTGAGGCGGGGCGACACTATGTGCTGATCGACTATGTCGCCGAATGGACCGGCGGCGAGGCGGTCGCGGGCGACGATGCGGCGGACGCTGTCTTCATGCCCATTGCCACCGCCATGGCCGCTGTTGACTGGGCCGAGACGCGGCGAGTGATCGCCCTGGCGGTGGCGTTTCGCCATGGTTGACGGCATTGTCAGGTCCCGTCACTTAACCTAGCGTGCTGCAAAGCCGACATATTTACAGGACGGCCCAGACGATTCCGTCCTCGGTCGCTCTCTTTTGAACTTTGGCCGGCATCCCGCCAGCCTCGGGGGACTAAACAGATGAAGACGAAACTGTTCATGGCGGCCTCTGCCGCCGCCATCCTGTTCGCGACAGGCGCTGCCGCCCAGGCGACCATGACGGTCACCAACGACGGCGAAGTCGCTATCACCGAACTGGCCATCTCCGGCACGTCGGTCGAGGACTTCGGCGACAACCTGCTGGACGAAGAAATCGCACCGGGCGACGGCGTTGAAGTGACCTTCGACGTCGGTGACGACTGCGTCCAGGACGTGATGGCCACCTACGAGGATGGCGACACCGAAGAAGTGTACGACGTCGACCTGTGCGAAGGCGGCGGCTTCGAAGTCGAGGACGACGACGCCGACGAGGAAGATCCGAGCGAGGACGAAGAAGACGAAGAAGACGACGAGGAAGAAGAAGACGAGGAAGAAGAAGACGAGGAAGAAGAAGACGAGGAAGAAGAAGAGGACGAGGAAGAGGAGGAGTAATCTTCCGACCCACCTTTTTGCGTTGCGGCGGCTCCCGGAAGGGGGCCGCCGTTTTCGTTTGCGGTGTCCGGATTCCGTGGCGTGCCGGCTCGGCGCGGGCTAACCTTGCGGCCAGGAGGATCCTGAATGACCTATTTCGCCGTTGTGCTGCTGGTTTTCGCAGTCATTTTCGTGTTCAGCACCGTCAAGATCGTGCCCCAGGGGCGGGAGTTGACGGTCGAGCGGTTCGGCAAATACACCAAGACGCTGAAGCCCGGCATCAGCATCCTGATCCCGTTCGTGGAACGGATCGGCCGGCGCATGAACATGATGGAGCAGGTCCTGGACGTGCCCCAGCAGGAGGTCATCACCAAGGACAACGCCATGGTGAAGGTCGACGCCATCGTCTTCATCCAGGTGATGGACGCGCCGAGCGCCGCCTATCGGGTCGAGAACCTGCCGTATGCGATCACCCAGCTGTGCTCGACCAATCTTCGGACCGTGGTCGGGTCGATGGATCTCGACGAGGTCCTGTTCCAGCGTGACAACATCAACTCGCGTCTGCTGACCGTCATCGACGCGGCGACCGAGCCTTGGGGCGTCAAGGTCAACCGGATCGAGATCAAGGACCTGACCCCGCCGGTCGACATCACCAACGCCATGGCGCGCCAGATGAAGGCCGAACGCGAACGCCGCGCCGTGATCACCGAGGCCGAGGGCGAGAAACAGGCCGCCATCGCGCGCGCCGAGGGCGCCAAACAGGCGGCGATCCTCGAGTCCGAAGGTCGCAAGGAGGCCGCCTTCCGCGACGCCGAAGCGCGCGAACGGGCCGCCGAGGCCGAGGCCAAGGCCACGGCCATGGTATCCGAGGCCATCGCCCGCGGCGACGTCAACGCCATCAACTATTTCGTCGCCCAGAAATACGTCGAGGCCTTCGCGGAACTGGCGCGCAACCCGACGGCCAAGACGGTCATCGTGCCCGCCGAGATGAGCGGACTGGTCGGGACCATCGCCGGCATCGGCGAACTGGTCGGACTGGCTCGCAACCAGCAACAGGCGGCCCGCCCGGCTCCGGCGGCGCCGCCGGCGCGGTCCACCCGGTCCGGCGGCGCCGTGCCGCCGACGGCATGACGGAGTTCTGAGCCATGGGCGCTATTCTGGACATCTATGCCGCCCAGCCTTTTTGGATCTGGCTGGCCGTGGGCGTGCTGCTGCTCGCAATCGAGGCGTCGCTGTCGACCGAATGGCTTCTTTGGCCGGCGGTCGCGGCCGGCGTGGTCGCTGTTCTGACCGCCCTGGGGCTGCGCATGGGGCTGGCCGTCGAGGTCGGGCTTTTCGCTGGCCTGACGGTGCTGGCGACCGCGTTGTCGCGGCGCCTGATCCGACGTGTGAACCCGGAAGACCACCCCGACATCAACGACCGCGATCTGCGCCTCGTCGGACAGCGGGCGCGGGTCGTTCAGGCCTTTGTCGAGGGCAGGGGACGGGTCTTCGTCTCCGGCGCCGAATGGGTCGCCCTGATCGACGGCGACGCTCCGCCCGTGGGCGACAGCGTCGTGGTGGATCACCTGGAAGGTCCGTCGCTGAAGGTGCGGCGCGAGGCCTGACCGGTCAGCCTATGCCGGCGACCGCACCGACCTCGTCGCGACAGGCGCTCGACGCGGTGTTCAGCTGGTCCGTTTCCTCGCCCGCGAGTCGCTCGAGATCGGCGATGTCCTGGGCTGTGATGACGCCGGCGTCCAGCACCTCGACCTGCTTGTTGTAGAGCGCCACCCGCTTCTCGCTGGCGGCATAGGCGGCGTCGCTGATCTCGTCGGGGAAGACCATCGTCATCTGAAGATACTGTTGGTAGATCGACGTCGAGACGGCGTCGCCAGCCTCGAGGCGCGCGGTGATCTCGGCGCTGACGTCGTCGTCGATCGGTCCCTCGATCAGGGCTGCAGCCTTCTCGCTGTCCGACGAGGCGCGGGCGGTCAGTTCGCTGAACTGCAGGCAGGTGGCCAGCTGGGTCTCGAAGATCTTCTGCTTCGCCGCCGTGCGCGACACGTCCAGCGCCTGGACAGCGGTGAACATGGACGCCGCCGCGACGATCATTGCAGAGATGGCCGAGACGGAGGCGATCGTGCCCTCGACGGAAACGCGCTGGGTCTTGCCCCTGGAGCCGTTATCGATCGGATCGGTCTCGGGAGGAATCGGGGTCATGTCGGTCATCGGCCGAGCTGATCGCATCCCAAGCTTCGCCGCAAGGCGTCTACCGACGTTCGTCTGAACCCGTCAGGTCGAGGCGGCGCGCATCCGGTCGATTCCGAGGTTGGCCAACTGGTCCGCGCGCTCGTTGAGTTCGTGGCCGGCGTGACCCTTGACCCAGTGCCACTTCACCTCGTGGCGGGTGCGGGCGATGTCCAGCCGCTTCCACAGGTCATCGTTCTTGACCGGCTTCTTGTCCGCCGTCTTCCAGCCGCGCGCCTTCCAGCCGTGAATCCAGCTCGTGATTCCATCCATCACGTATTTGCTGTCGGTATGGAGATCGATCTTGCAGGGCCGCGTCAGCGCCTCCAGCGCCATGATGGCCGCAGTCAGCTCCATGCGGTTGTTGGTGGTCAGTGTTTCGCCGCCGCACAGCTCCTTGGTCTTCCCGCCAGCCTGCAGGATTGCGCCCCAGCCGCCTGGGCCCGGATTGCCCTTGCAGGCGCCGTCGGTGTGGATTGTGACGTGACTCATTTGCGCGGACTTACAGCTTCCCTTGGCGCGTCGCCATCCGCTGGACTATAGGAACCGTATGTTTGACAAGGGCCGCATTCGGCCTGTTCGAGGAGAGCGTTCCGTGGGCAGCTTCAGCATCTGGCATTGGGCCATCGTCATCGTCGTCGTCGCCCTGCTGTTCGGCGGCAAGGGCAAGATCTCGGGCCTGATGGGCGACGCCGCCAAGGGCATCAAGGCCTTCAAGGAGGGTCTGAAGGACGACGACAAGAAGGACGGCCCGTCCGACGGCGTCAGCAGCCTGCCGCGAACCGACGCGGAAAAGGAAGAGCTGAAGCGCTAGGTCCGGTTCGGGAAAGAGCCTGACGCATGGGCGGCCTCGGCCCCGGGATCGGGGGCCTCGAATATCTCGTAATCGGCATCGTCGCCCTGGTGGTGGTCGGACCCGAGCGGCTGCCTGGAATGCTGCGACAGCTCGGCAAGATGGTCGCCAAGGCGCGCGGCATGGCCAATGAGTTCCGGTCCAGCTTCGAGGAGATGGCGCGCCAATCAGAGCTCGACGATCTGCGCAAGGAGGTCCAGGCGCTGCGCGACGGTCAGGGACCGGTGGGGCAGGGGATGGTCCGCCTCGGCGACGAGGCCAACGCCGCCTTCAAGGACATCAAGGCCGAGCTGGAGGCGCCCGCCTATGTCGAGACGCCGCCACGCGCGGTGATGGTGGACCAACCGGAATTCCCCGAGCCGGCGACACCGGCCGTCGTCGCGCCGGTGAAGACCCGCAAGCCCCGCGCGACGCCGCCCAAGGCCGCCGCTACCCCGGCCGCCAAGCCTCGCGCCAAACCCGCGTCCAAGGTCGCCGCCAAGCCGCGCGCGCCGCGTAAGCCCAAGACTGTCCCATGACCGACCGCGACGAAGCCGAGATCGAGGCGTCGCGCGCCCCGTTGATGGAGCATCTGATCGAGCTGCGCGGTCGGATGATCTGGTCCGTCGTCGCCTTCTGCCTAGCCTTCCTCCTGTGCTTCTTCTTCGCCGCCCAATTGCAGGTCGAGTTGATCAAGCCGTTCCAGGCCGCCGCAGCGGTTCACGCCGCCGCCGTGGCGAAGGGCGAGCACGGCAATCCTCTGGACCTGCTGGCCATCACGGCCGGTTTGAAGCCTTTCCCACCCGGCGGGCTGGCGGCGGTCGAACTGATCGCCACGGCGCCGCTGGAACAGCTGTTCACCAAGATGAAGATCGCCGGGTTCGGCGCCATCGTCCTGGCCTTCCCGATCCTGGCCTATCAGCTTTACGCCTTCGTCGCGCCGGGCCTGTACCGCAACGAGAAGGGCGCCTTCCTGCCGTTCCTGATCGCGACGCCGGTAATGTTCTTCCTGGGAGGGGCGCTGGTCTATTTCGTCATGCTGCCGTTCGTGATGCTGTTCTCCCTGAGCCAGCAGATCTCCAGCGAGGGCATCACCGTCCTGCTGACGACCAAGATCTCGGACTATCTGAACCTGGTGACCTCGCTTATCCTGGCCTTCGGCCTGTGCTTCCAGTTGCCGGTCGTGACGACGCTGCTGGGCATGGCCGGGCTGATCTCGTCCAAGCTGATGAGCGAGGGGCGTCGCTATGCGATCGTCGCCGTCGTGGTCCTGGCCGCCGTGGTCACGCCGCCGGACCCGATCAGCCAGCTGATGCTCGCCGTGCCGCTGGTGCTGCTCTACGAGGTCTCGATCTGGTGCGTGCGCCTGATCGAATGGCGTCGGAAGAAGGACGATGACGCCGAAGGACTGGCGGCGGCCTAGCTTGGTGTCTCCTCCCCGGCGCGAAGCGGTGGGGAGGTGGCGCGGTGCACTTGCGCCGTGACGGAGGGGCTCTTCACCCCAGACACCTTGCCTTGATCAAGAACCCCTCCGCCGCTTCGCCATCCACTCCCCATCGCCAAGCGGCGACGGGGAGTGGATGGCGCCAGGCTGCCAACGCCATCCAGCCACAACAAAAAGCCCCGGATGGCGGACCATCCGGGGCTTTGTCTATCCGCCGATCGAACCGATCAGCAGCTGTAGTACATGTCGAATTCGACCGGGTGCGGGTGCAGGGCCAGGCGCATGACCTCTTCCATCTTCAGCTCGATGTAGCTGTCGATGAAGTCGTCATCCATAACGCCGCCCTTCTTGAGGAAGGCCCGGTCCTTGTCGAGGTTCTCCAGGGCTTCCTTGAGCGAACCGCAGACTTCCGGGATCGAGTGACGCTCTTCCGGCGGCAGGTCGTAGAGGTTCTTGTCGGCGGGGCCGCCCGGATCGATCTGGTTCTCGATCCCGTCGAGGCCGGCCATCAGCAGGGCCACGAAGGTCAGATAGGGGTTGCCCATGGGATCGGGGAAGCGGGCCTCCAGGCGCTTGGCCTTGGGGTTCGAGGTGTGCGGAATGCGGATCGAGGCCGAACGGTTGCGGGCCGAGTAAGCCAGCTTCACCGGGGCTTCGTAGCCGGGCACCAGACGCTTGTAGGAGTTGGTGGTCGAGTTGGCGAAGGCGTTGATGGCCTTGGCGTGTTTGATGATGCCGCCGATGTACCAGAGACACTGCTGCGACAGGCCGGCGTATTTGTCGCCGGCGAACTGGGGCTTGCCGTCCTTCCAGATCGACATGTGGACGTGCATGCCCGAGCCGTTGTCGCCGAACATGGGCTTGGCCATGAAGGTCGCCGACTTGCCGTAGGCTGCGGCCACATTGTGGATCACGTACTTATAGAGCTGCAGCCGGTCGGCCATGGTCAGCAGGTCCGAGAACTTCAGGCCGAGCTCGTGCTGGGCCGGGGCGACCTCGTGGTGGTGCTTCTCGGGGTTGAGGCCAAGGTCTCGCATGACGCCCAGCATCTCGCCGCGCAGGTCCTGGCCGCTGTCGACCGGGTTAACGGGGAAGTAGCCGCCCTTGGGTCCCGGCCGGTGGCCCATATTGCCCTCGGTGTATTCCGCGCCCGTATTGGCCGGCAGCTCGATCGAGTCGTAGCTGTAGCCGGTGTTGTGCGGGGCGGTGTTCCAGCGGACGTCGTCGAAGATGAAGAACTCGGCTTCCGGGCCGAAATAGACCACGTCGCCCACGCCCGAGGACTGGACATAGGCCAGGGCCTTCTTGGCCATGGAGCGGCTGTCGCGGTTGTAGGGCTCCATCGTGTCCGGGTTCATGACGTCGCAGAACAGGAACATCGTGGTCTGCTGGTAGAAGGGGTCGATATAGGCCGTCGTCAGGTCCGGCAGCAGCAGCATGTCGCTCTCGTTGATCGCCTTCCAGCCGGCGATCGAGGAGCCGTCGAACATCGTGCCTTCTTCGAGGAATTCCTCGTCGACCAGGTCGATGTCGAAGGTGACGTGCTGCAGGCGACCCTTGGTGTCGGTGAAGCGGACGTCGACGTACTTGACGTCCTTGTCCTTGATCTCCTGCAGGATTTTCTTGGCGGCGCTCATGGTCGATGATCCTTATGCGTTTCTTCTGGGGAGGAAGTCTTTTGCGGGGTTCGGCCTAGACGGCCATTCTTCTAGACGGCTTGCGCCCCGGTTTCGCCGGTGCGGATGCGGATGACGTCGATCACGTCCGAGACGAAGATCTTGCCGTCGCCGATCTTTCCGGTGCGGGCAGCGGTCTGGATGGCCTCGACCACGGCCGGGTAGAGGTCGTCGGCGACCACCACCTCGATCTTGATCTTGGGCAGGAAGTCGATGACGTATTCGGCGCCGCGATAGAGTTCGGAGTGACCCTTCTGGCGGCCGTATCCCTTGGCCTCCAGCACAGTCATGCCTTGCACCCCGATGTCCTGGAGCGCTTCCTTCACGTCGTCGAGCTTGAACGGCTTGATGACGGCTTCGATCTTCTTCATGGGCGACCCCGAGGCGGCATCAGGTGGGCCAGACGCTCGGGAACCAAAGGGACATCGCATCGCAGCATAAGGCAAGGGGCGATTTGCATTTTCGTCACGGAAGGGCGTTGAGAGAAGCATGAGCGAAACCAACGATCCCGCCCTGTGGCGCAGCCTGCTGCGGTGGCCCGGCCCCGATGCGCACAAGCATCAGCGTGGCCGGCTGGGCGTCGTGTCGGGCGGTATGCTGCACACCGGGGCGGCGCGACTGGCGGCACGGGCGGGTCTGAGGGTCGGCGCGGGGCTGGTGCGGATCCTGTGTCCGCCGGACGCCGGACCGCTGATCGCGGGGGCGATGGAGGCGGTGATGGTCTCCGACTTCGACACGGCGGAGGCGCTGGCGATTCTGGCCGAGGCGCTGGATTGCGTCGTGATCGGACCGGCGGCGGGACTGACCGAGGCGACGGCATCGAACCTGAAGGCGCTGGCCGGGACGAAAGCCGCGCTGGTCGTCGATGCGGACGCGTTGACGCTGTTCAAGGGGCGGCCGGACGATCTGTTCGCCTGTCTCGAGGCGAAGGATGTGATCACGCCGCATGAGGGCGAGTTCGAGCGAGTGTTTCCGGGTCTGCTGGAGCGGGGGCGCGAGACGGCCGCCGTCGAAGCGGCGCGGATCAGCGGGGCGCATGTGGTCCTCAAAGGTCGGGAGACGGTCATCGCCGCGCCCGATTGTCGGGTCAGGGTCAATCGGAACGGCTCGCCGTGGCTGGCGACGGCGGGCAGCGGCGACGTCCTGGCCGGATTGATCGGAGGACTGATGGCCCAGGGGATGGATCCCTTCGAGGCGGCGTCGGCGGCTGTGTGGATCCATGCTGACGCGGCCGGGCGGTTCGGGGTGGGGCTGACGGCGGAAGATCTGCCGGGATTGACCCCCGCCGTGCTGGGCAATCTCGCATGACGCCGGTTGCCTCAATGGGCGGTGTCGCCTAGGTCCGGTCCGTGAGCCTTGAATCCCTTCCCCAAGAGGTCGCCGGGGGCGACGTGACCGCCTATCGGCGCGCGCTGGGCGCCTTTGCGACCGGGGTCTGCGTGGTGACAGCCGACAGCAGCCTCGGGCCGCTGGGGATCACGATCAACTCCTTCACCTCCGTGTCGCTGACGCCGCGTCTGGTGCTGTGGTGCCTGGATGAGCGGTCGGAGCGGTGGCAGGCCTTCTGTGAGGCGGAGCGGTTCTCGATCCACGTGCTCGACGCCCAGTCGGAGGCCCTGGCGCGCCGGTTCGCCAAGGGCATCGGCCTGATGGAGGCGCACGAGTTCCAGCGGGTCGGCGATGCGCCGCCGCGGCTGGGCGCCGCCGCCGCCCGGTTCGACTGCAAGACCCACGACCGGGTGCAGATGGGCGACCACATGATGATCATCGGCGAGGTCGCGGGCTTCGAGTCCTCGGATGCCGCGGCCCTGACCTATTTCCGGGGGCGCTACGGCGTGGCCGGAGGCGCCCAGGCATGAGGATCGGTTTCGCCGGCCTGGGCGTCATGGGCGGGCCGATGGCGCGTCATCTGGTCGCGGCCGGGCACGAGATCGCCGGCTACAACCGCTCGCCCGACAAGGCGCGGGCCTGGGCCGAGGCGAACGGCGGACGGTTCGCCGCGACCGTGGCCGAGGCGGCCGAGGGCGCGGACCTGTTCGTGCTGTGCGTCGGCAATGACGACGACGTGCGTCAGGTGGTCGGCGAGGCCCTGCCCATGCTGAAGGCGGGGGCCGTGATCGTGGATCACACCACCACCTCGGCGAAGGTGGCGCGGGCAATGGCGGATCTGTGCGCCGCCGCCAGTGTCGCCTTTATCGACGCGCCGGTCTCGGGCGGTCAGGCGGGGGCGGAGAACGGCCAGCTCAGCGTCATGGCGGGCGGCGACGCGAGGGCCCTGGAGACGGTGCGGACGGCGGTCATGGCCTATTCGAAGGCGATCCAGCACATGGGGGCCTCGGGCTCGGGCCAGCTGACCAAGATGGTCAACCAGATCGCCATCGCCGGCGTGGTCCAGGGTCTGGCCGAGGCGGTGCATTTCGCCCGGGCCGCGGGGCTCGATACGGACGCCGCCTATGACGCGGTGTCCAAGGGGGCGGCCCAGTCGTGGCAGATGGACAACCGCTGGAAGACGGCGGCCAGGGGTGAGTTCGAGTTCGGCTTCGCCGTCGACTGGATGCGCAAGGACCTGGGGCTGGTGCTGGACGAGGCGCGGGCCAATGGCGCGGTCCTGTCGCTGACGGCGCTGGTCGATCAGTTCTATTCCGAGGTTCAGGTCCTGGGCGGCAATCGCTGGGACACTTCGAGCCTGAAGGCGCGTCTGAAGCCTTGAGCCTCGTGCGGTTGGACTCCGAAAAAAGGAGTGCAGAGTCCATTTCGCGGAGGAATGGCGCGTAATCTCTTGCTCTTGAGCGATTAATTCGCCGGGACGGAATTGCACTCCGGGTGCAACCCGTTCAATCGGCGCCCCGGCGCCTGTCTGCGGGATGTTAAACACCGGAGACCATCATACCATGGCTGCGGGGGGCGGCTGTTCGATTGCCTCAAAAATCATAAATGTCCCGGGATTTCAGCGGCCTGACGGGCCGTGGAATGCTAACTCGGGGCGTTGGGGAGCCAAGACGGCCATGCGTATCGCGACGATCCTTCTGTTTCTGCTGGTCTGGTGTGGTCAGGCCTATGCCCGGACCCCGCAGAGGTGGAGCCCGATCGATGGCGATGCGGCGATCGGCGACCTGCCCATGGCGCGTGGATCGACGCTGGCGAACGCGCGGATCCACTATCGCACGCTGGGAGAGCCCCGGCGTGACGCCGAGGGGCATGTGACCAACGCCGTCCTGCTGCTGCACGGCACCGGCGGGACGGGCGCGACCTTCCTGTCCGCACAGTTCGCCGGGGAGCTGTTCGGGCCGGGCCAGCCGCTGGATGTGACCCGCTACTACCTCATCATGCCCGACGGTCTGGGGCACGGCGGGTCGAGCAAGCCGAGCGACGGTCTCAGAGCGGACTTCCCTGAGTACGGCTACAACGAGATGGTCGAGGCCCAGCGGCGGATGCTGGTCGACGGGCTGAAGGTCGATCACCTGCGGCTGATCCTGGGCACTTCGATGGGCTGTATGCACGCCTTCGTCTGGGGCGAGGCGCATCCCGACTTCGCCGACGCCCTGATGCCCATGGCCTGCATTCCGACCGAGATCGTCGGACGCAACCGGCTGTGGCGCTCGATGGTCAAGGACGCCATCCGGGCGGATCCGGCCTGGAGCGGCGGCGACTATGTCGAACAGCCCGTGCAGGGGTTGAGGACGGCTGTGGACCTGCTGCTGCTGGCGGGCGGGGCGGTGATGCCGATGCACCAGGACCTGGCCACGCCCGAGGCCGTCGACGCCGGGCTGGCGACCCAGCTCGAGCGTCGGCTGCCGACGCTGGACGCGAACGACTTCTGGTATCAGGTCAATGCGTCCTGGGACTACGACCCCTCGGCCAACCTGGAGCGGATCACGGTTCCGGTGACCTGGATCAATTCGGCTGACGACTTCATCAATCCGCCGGAGCTCGGTCTGGCCGAACGGTTCGCGCCGCGCCTCGCCAATGGGGCCTATCGGCTGATCCCCAACAGTCTCGACGGCAAGGGCCACGGCACCCACACCTGGGCGCGGTTCTGGAAGGACGATCTGGTTGCCCTGCTGGCCCGCAGCGAGCCCTGAGGAGCGACGAGTACGGCGCGGACGACGTCCTGATCGCGGTCAGGCTTCGCCGACTGGCCAGCCGGCGGCTCTGAGTTCGGCGACCTTGGAGCGGGCGACGGGGGCCTCCAGTCCGGAAACCAGCTTCAGGCGCAGGTTTCGCCCGTCCTGAACGACACCCTGCACCGCCTGACGGGCGACCCACCATGAGCGATGCACCTGCATGCCCTCTATGGCGCCGACCTGGGTGATGGCGGTGCGCAGGGGCGTCAGGCCGAGGACCGAGCCTTCCGGCGTGTGGAGGCGGACATAGTGGTCTTCCATCTGCAGGCAGAGGAGGTCTCGACCCAGACGATGGGGCAGGCGGTCGAGGATGCGGGCTGCGCCCGTGGGCATGGGCGAGGTCTCGCCGGACGGAGCCTGAGCCGCCCGGGCATGGGCCGCGACATAGGCCGCGAGGAAGACCAGCTCGATCAACAGGGTCTGTCCGAACCACTCGATCAGGCTGACCCGATCCCGGATGCCCGGCCAGAAACCCATAGCGAAGACGCGGGCGAACAGGCCGAGCGGACCCGTGATGGCCACCCCAAGGAGCGCAACCCACGCCCAGGCCGGCACGCGCCGCCGCCGGGCGACAGGCCAGACCCAGCGCACGCTGGCGCCGATGACCGCACCGCTGATCAGGGCCAGCGTCATCCAGTAGGCGAGGCGCACCGGCAGCGTATCGTTGAAAAAACTTCCGAAGGGCCCGACCGCGCCGAGGATCGCCCCGACAACAGCCCAGGCCGCGAGGTCGATCATCCAGGCGCGCGGCGTGTTCATCGACCGGGTCGGTGTCTCGTTCATCGCCCGACTATAGCGGTGACCGGCTGAAGCGGAACCGTTCGCCGTGTCGCGAACCCGTTCGCCCGTTCGCGAAACCGGGCTGGCGGCGGCGACCGGGCGGCGGGCAGGAGAGGTCATCCAACCCGGAGATCCTCATGCAGATCCCTGCGTCCTTCCCACGCTTCCTTCGCGCCCTGTTCGCCTGCGTCCTGATCGGAGGGCTGCCCGTCACGGCTCGCGCCCAGTCTGACGCCCCTGACCAGATCATTCATTTCACGGGCCCCGGCGGTGAGACGATCGAAGGCGGCGTCTGGTTGCCCGACGGCGCCAGCGATGGCTCGCCGCGACCACTGGTGGTCATCTCGCACGGCAACAGCGGCTGGTATCGCGGCCATTCCGATACGGCCGGGGCCCTGACGGAGGCCGGCTTCGTCGTCGCGGCCCTGACCCATCCCGGCGACAACTTCCAGGACCAGAGCCGGGGGCTTCGGCTGACCGGACGGGCGCCGCAACTGAGCGCCCTGATCGACTATATGACCGAAACCTGGATCGGCCCGGTGGAGATCGACGACGCGCGGATTGGCGCGTTCGGCTTCTCGGCGGGCGGCTTCACGGTGACGTCGATCATCGGCGGGGTGTCGGACGCCGGAGCGATCCGGGCGCATTGCGTGGCCCAGCCCGAGGTCTTCGCGTGTCGGCTGGTCGCGATGTTCGGCGGACTGGATCTGGCGACCTGGCGGCCGGAGACCCGCGATGCGCACGTCAAGGCGGCCGTCATCGCCGCGCCGGCGTTCGGCCTGTCGTTCACCGACGAGAGTCTGGCCGCGATCACCGTTCCGGTGCAGCTGTGGCAGGCCGCCGACGACCAGATCCTGCCGTCGCCCTGGAATGCCGAACCCGTGCGCGACCGGCTGGGCGGGACGGTCGACTATCACCATGTCGAGAACGCCGGCCACTATGACTTCCTGACCCCCTGCGCGCCTGAGATGAGGGTGGCGATGCCCGAGCTGTGCACGTCGGCGCCCGGCTTCGACCGGGCCGCGTTCAAGGCCGCGTTCAATGCTGAGGTCGTACGCTTCTTCCGCGAGGCACTGGGCGAACCCTAGGGCGTCGTTTCACGCCAGGCCCGGAGGATGGTGATCTTCGGCTCCAGCATCTGGCCTCGCATGAAACCTACGCCCTCGGTCGGGGAGGTCGGGCTGGCCAGGATGGCGCGGACGACCTCCATGCCCCCGACCACGCGGCCGAAGACGGCGAAGCCGTCGGGATCGACCGAGAACGAGCGTCCTGCGTCGTAGGACAGGGTCGGGCCCACAGAGACGAAGAAGTCGCCTGTGGCCGTGCCGGGGGCGTAGCGGGCCATCGAGACGGCGCCGTCGATATGGCTGAGGCCCGTCTGCGTCGTCGGCTCGTGGGCGATGGGCGGCAGGACCCGCTCGGGATCGTTGTTCACCCCGCCCTGGACCAGACCCATGCCAGGGCCGGACTGCATAGCGCGATAGAAGGTTGCGCCATCGAGGCGGCGCTCGTCGACGTATTTCAGGAAGTTGGCGGCCGTGATCGGCGCCTTGACCGCCTCGACCTCGATAGTGATGCGACCGGCCGAGGTCTCCAGCGCCACACGGGGCAGGGCGGGCCCGGCCGGGTCCTTGGCCACGGCGAGCGCGGGCCATAACAGCAGGCCGGCGAGGGCGAGGAGTGTGCGTCTGATCATCGATGTTGTCTCACGTCGTTCCCGAGAGCGACGCTAGCGGGATCAGCCGGTCGCGGCCAGCGAGCGATCGATTGTCAGGACCGGCAGGGCCCCGGCCTCCCATGCACGACCGCCGATCGGCTCGCTCTGAAGCCGGCAGATTCCTGGCCCGGTCAGGAACGGGAAGTCGAGGCTGATCGCCAGCTCGCGCTCGGCCCGGTAGCGGATGTTGGACAGCCCCGGCCAGATGCGGCGGCGCCGGTATTCCGGAGCGTGAGAGGCGAACCGCCTCAAGGCGGCCGTCCGAACCTCCTGGCTCGCGTTGGGGAGCACAAGGGTGACGCTCGTCACCGTCTTCTGCGCCAGCTGCGTGACCTCGAAATCCGGGTCCTGGGTGCGTAGGTCAAGGCTGGAGAAATGGTCACGCAAGGCCTCATGGATGACCTTGAGCGACTGGAAAGACGGCGCCCTGGGCACGTCATAGACGGTCGCGGCCAGCTGGGAACGGGTCTCCACAGGCAGGATGCCGAGAAGCTCGACATAGTCCGCCCTCTGGGTGGGGCGGACCAGGGTCGAGAACGACACCGGCACGAACAATGGGGTCACGACCGGGAAATCGACCAGGAAACGCAGCGCCGTCATCACGCAACTGCCGTCGAACGACCCGGATTCGTCGGGCAGGTGCTCCTCGCCGTCGACGGCGCTGTAGTAGGTCGGCGCGCGTGACGGAGTGCAACTGATGACGTCGCCGACGAAGGCGCGGGCCTTGGGGAAATAGATGCCCTGCGCGCCATCGATCGAGGGACCGAAGTTGGTGTCGTCGACGGGCCCCTTCGGCGCCCTGACTTCCTCCGGCACGTCGATCAGCGATCCGTCCGCCGCGATACGACGCAGGCGACCGCCTTTCGGCAGGCGGCCAGGATCCTCCATGGCCAGCACCACCTCTTCGGCGGATGCGGCGGTGAAGGCGCGCATCGCCTCCGGCTCGCCCTCGAACAGCACCAGCTTCACCGCGTCCTCGACCCCGGTGCCGAACAGCCGCTCCTGGAGCTCGGTGGCCAGGTGAGCGAGTTCGAAGGTGTCCAGCTGGTCGGTCTGCGGGTCGCTCAGCAGATAGCAGTAGTGGGTGAGCGGATCGGCGGTGCGGGGCCGGACCCAGCGCACCTCCAGAAAGACGATGGTGTATTTCGCCACGAGGGGGCCGAGCGTCTCCGCTGGCAAATCCGTGCGATTTGCGTCCACCATGACCCGCAGGCACGAAACAGCCGTCATCGCCTTCCCTTTTCCCGAATCGTGGCGGGGTCGGGTGAAGATTTGACGAAGGAGCTTGGCCGCAAGGGCCTGATCGGTTCTGGTGGACCCGCTTCGCGGGTCCGACATGAAGCGTGAATCAGGCTCTCGCTGATCCTGCTCTAGCGGCCCAGCAGCCTCGCGGCGTGGGGCGCGAAATAGGAGAGCACGCCGGCGCAGCCCGCGCGCTTGAACCCATGCAGGGTCTCCAGGATGGCGCGGTCCTGGTCGAGCCAGCCGTTGGCGATGGCGGCCTGCATCATCGAATACTCGCCGCTCACCTGATAGGCGAACGTCGGCAGTTTGAACGTCTCGGACACCCGCTGGACGATGTCGAGATAGGGCATGCCGGGCTTGACCATGACCATGTCGGCGCCCTCGGCGATGTCCATGGCGACCTCTTTGAGGGCCTCGTCGGAGTTGGCGTAATCCATCTGATAGGTCTTCTTGTCGCCGGTCAGCATCTTCGCCGAGCCGACCGCATCGCGGTACGGGCCGTAGAAGGCCGAGGCGAACTTGGCCGCGTAGGACAGGATCAGGGTGTCGTGGAAGCCGTTGGCCTCGAGCGCCTCGCGAATGGCCTGGACCCGGCCGTCCATCATGTCCGAGGGAGCGACGACGTCGGCGCCGGCGTGGGCCTGGATAAAGGCCTGTTCGGCGAGGCGCTCCAGGGAGGCGTCGTTGACGATCCGGCCGTCCTCGACGACGCCGTCGTGGCCGTGGTCGGTGTAGCAGTCGAGCGCCACGTCGCACATGACGCCGATCTCGGGCGCCGCGTCCTTGATGGCCTTGATGCAGTCGGGGATCAGGCCGTCGGGATCGGTGGCGCCGGTCCCGATCGCGTCCTTGGTCGCAGCGTCGACGTTGGGGAAGAGGGCGACCATGGGGATGCCGAGGTCGCGGGCCTCGACAGCCGCCTCGGCGGCCGCCTTCGGTGACAGACGGAAGACGCCGGGCATGGATGGGACGGGCACGCGGTCCTCGGCGCCGTCGTGGACGATCAGGGGCCAGATCAGGTCGGACGGCGTCAGGGTGGTCTCGGCCACCAGTCGGCGCACCCACGGCTGGCTCCGCAGGCGGCGGGGACGGGCCATGGGGAAGGCGGCGGGTGCGAAGGGGAGGGTCATGGGTGTGCTGTAACGCCCTTCTCCCGTTGGGAGAAGGTGGCCCGCAGGGCCGGATGAGGGTCGGGTCAGACCGATGAGGCACGCCCCTCATCCTTTCGCGCAAGGACGACGGCTGCGCCGCCGTGCGCTCAAGCCCTCTCCCAACGGGAGAGGGATGCGGATAGAAGCCGAAGAAAAGCCGCACCGGAGACCCTATGGATTTCGCCCTCACCGACGACCAGCGCGCCATTCAGGACGCGGCGCGCGCCTTTGCCGATGCGGAGCTGGCGCCCCATTCGGCCGAGTGGGACGAGACCAAGCATTTCCCGGTCGACGTGATGCGCCGCGCGGCCGAGACCGGGTTCGCCGCCATCTACGCCTCCGAGGAGCACGGGGGCATGGCCCTGGGCCGGGTTGAGGCGGCGCTGATCTTCGAAGAGCTGGCGCGCGGGGACGTGTCGACGGCGGCCTTCATCTCGATCCACAATATGGCGACCTGGATGATCGACCGGTTCGGGTCGGACGACCTGCGCGCCCGCTATGTGCCGCGTCTGGCGACGATGGAGCTGATCGCCTCCTACTGTCTGACCGAGCCCGGCTCGGGGTCGGACGCGGCGGCTATGCGGACGAGCGCGACGCGGGACGGCGACGACTGGGTGCTGAACGGGTCGAAGGCCTTCATCTCCGGCGCGGGCACGTCGGACGTCTATGTCGTCATGGCGCGGACCGGCGAGGCGGGGCCGAAAGGCATCAGCGCTTTCGTGGTGGAAATGGGCACGCCGGGCCTCAGCTTTGGAGCGCAGGAGAAGAAGATGGGCTGGAATTCCCAGCCCACGGCCATCGTCCAGTTCGACGACTGCCGCGTGTCGGCGGCCAACCTGCTGGGCCAGGAAGGCGACGGTTTTCGCTATGCGATGATGGGTCTGGACGGCGGGCGGCTGAACATCGCGGCCTGTTCCCTGGGCGGGGCGCGGCTCGCGCTCGAGACGGCCAAGGCCTATGTCGCGACGCGCAAACAGTTCGGCAAGGCCCTCGCCGAGTTCCAGAACACCCAGTTCAAGCTGGCCGACATGGCGACCGAACTGGAGGCGGCGCGGCTGATGGTCCTGCGCGGCGCCTGGGCGCTGGACACGCGTCACCCCGAGGCGACCAAATGGTGCGCCATGGCCAAGCGGATGGCGACCGACGCCTGTTTCCAGATCGCCGATGAGGCCCTGCAACTGCACGGCGGCTACGGCTATCTGAAGGACTATCCGCTGGAGCGGATCGTGCGCGACCTCAGGGTTCACCGTATCCTGGAAGGCACCAACGAGATCATGCGGGTGATCACCGCGCGAGAGATGATGCGGCAGTAGCGGAAGGGAAAGCACGGGAATGTGGAAGATCACTCTAGCGGGCGTCGCGGCCCTGATTTGCCTCGCCGGTCCCGCCTGGGCGCAGGTCGACGAGATCATCGTGACAGGCAGCCGTTCCATCGAATGGGATCGGGACGACATTCCGGTCGTGCAACTGCCCCGGCGGGCGGACAATCTGATCGTCGCGGTCACGGTCGTGAATGATACGCGCGAGGCCGCCGGCCGGCGCAATGAGCTGATCGCGACCCTCAGGGCCATGGTTCAGGCCGGCGGCCGCGATGCCCGGATCGATCTGTCCATCGAGGATGACGGCGCTCTCGTCCCCCTGACCGAAGACATGGTCTCGACCCTGACGCTGGGCGCTGATCCGGGTCGGGCGGACACCAGCGTCGCGCATCTGATCGTCAAGACGCCGATCGCGGCGGCGGATACGCTCGACGACGCCTCGGGGCGAATCGAGACCTTCGTCGAGGCGACGCCGAAGACGGGTCGCTCGCTGGTCGACATCACGGGCGAGTGGGAGCTGTCGATCATCGATCCCGGCCAGTACCGACGTGCGATTCTGGCAGCGATCTCATCCGACGCGACGACGACGGCAGAGGCCTTCGGAGCCGGCTACGCCGTCGAGGTTTCGGGCCTGTCCAATCGGGTGACCTGGACGCAGTCCGGGCCGCTCGACCTGAGCCTGTTCATTCCCTACGAAATGACCGTCAAGCCGCGCTGAGACGGCGGGAAGAAACACCATGGCCGAACCCATCAAGTCCGTCCTGATCGTGGGCGGCGGCACGGCGGGCTGGATGGCGGCCGCCGCGATCAAGCGGTCGGTGGGACCGCATGCCGAGGTGCGACTGGTAGAGAGCGCCGACATCGGCATCGTCGGGGTGGGAGAGGCGACGGTGCCGCCGATCCGTGACTTCAACGCCCTGATCGGCCTCGATGAGGCGGAGTTCATGCGCGAGACCCGCGCGACCCTGAAACTGGGCATCGAGTTCAAAGGATGGGGCGCGAAGGAGAGCGCCTATTTCCATCCGTTTGGGACCTTCGGCACCGGGCCGACGCTGGGCGACTTTCCCGGGTCCTTTTTCGCCATGAAGGACCGCGGCCAGACGGGCTCGCTGGAGTCCTATTCGATCACCTCGCACGCGGCCAAGCGCGGCAAGGTCGGGGCGCGGTCGAACGATCCGAGATCGGCGTTGTCGGGCTTTCACACTGCCTATCATTTCGATGCGACCCTCTATGGCCAGTACCTGAGGAAGTTCTGTACGACGCGCGGCATCGAGCGGATCGAGGGCGAGATCGTCGGCGTCGTGCAGAAGCCGGAAGACGGCTTCGTCGACCATGTGGTGCTGAAGGACGGACGGACGCTGACGGCGGACCTGTTCATCGACTGCACCGGCTTCCGGGGCCTGCTGATCGAGGGGGCGCTAAAGGCGGGCTACGAGGATTGGTCGCACTGGCTGCCGATGAACCGGGCCCTGGCCGTGCCCTGCGCCAAGGTGCGGGCGGTCGATCCTTTCACGTCTTCGGCGGCGCGCGAGGCGGGGTGGCAGTGGCGGATCTCGCTGCAGCATCGGACCGGCAACGGCTATGTCTATTGCTCGGACTTTATCGAGGACGAGGCTGCAAAGCAGACGCTGATGGCCAACCTCGATGGCGAGGCCCTGGCCGATCCGCGGCCGCTGCGGTTCGTCGCCGGGCGGCGCAAGACACTATGGGACAAGAACGTGGTGTCGCTGGGCCTATCGTCGGGCTTCATCGAGCCACTGGAATCGACCAGCATTCATCTGGTCCAGGTCGGGATCATCCGGCTGTTGCAGCACTGGCCAGACACGGCATTCAGCCAAACAAATACAGACGGTTACAATCGACGGCTGACACGCGAGATCGAGCTGATCCGCGACTTCGTGATCCTGCATTATCACGCGACCCGGAGGGACGACACGCCGTTCTGGCGGCACGTCCGCGACATGGCGATCCCCGACAGCCTGGCCGAACGGGTCGAGATGTTCCGCGACCGGGGTCTGCTGTTCCAGGTCGGCGCCGACGAATATTTCAGCCAAGGGTCGTGGATGGCGGTGATGATGGGTCAGGGTATCGTGCCCAGGGCGCACAACCCGCTTTATAACTACCAGGACCTCGACCGGGTCGCGGCGGGTTTCGAACAGATCAAACAGGCCTGGGCGACCACGGCGGAGAACCTGCCGGCGCACGAGGATTATCTCAAGGCGAACAGGATGTGGGCGGACGCATGAGCGAAGCTGAAGTGATCACACGGATCGAGGGATCGGTCGGGCGCATCATCCTGAACCGGCCCAAGGCGCTGCATGCGCTGAACCTGGCCATGTGCGAGGCGATGACGACGGCATTGCTGGCTTGGGGAGACGATCCCGCGGTGACCTCGGTGCTGGTCGACCATGCGGGCGAACGCGGGTTCTGCGCCGGCGGCGATATCCGGATGATAGCCGAGAGCGGGGCCACGGATGCGTCGGAGGCCAGGGCCTTCTTCCTCGCGGAGTACCGGCTGAACCACCTGATGTTCGAATACTCCAAGCTGATTACGGCCCTCGTGGACGGGATTGTGATGGGCGGCGGCGTCGGCATCTCCGAGCCCGCCCAGATCCGCATTGCGACCGAGCGGACGACCTACGCAATGCCGGAGACGGGCATCGGCCTGTTCCCAGATGTCGGCGGCGGCTGGTTCCTGCCGCGACTGCCGGGCGAGACCGGGACCTGGCTGGCCCTCACCGGGGCGCGGCTGAAGGCGGCGGACACGGTAGCATTGGGGATCCATACCCATTTCGTGGCGTCGGGCAGCCTCGAGGCGCTAAAGGCCGATCTGCTTTCCCATGGGCCGGATGCCGTCGCGGAGCATGCGGCTGATGCCGGCGCCGCGCCGCTTTCGTCTCACCGCGAAGCCATCGACCGGCTGTTCGCCTTCGACACGGTCGAGGCGATCCTAACGGCGCTCGAGGCCGATGGGTCGGACTGGGCGCTGTCGCAACTGGCGACGCTGAGGACCAAGTCGCCGCAGTCGCTGAAGGTCACCTTGCGTCAACTGCGGGCGGGGCGTGCGATGCTGACCTTCGCCGAGGTCATGGCGATGGAGTACCGGCTGGGCGGCCGTGTGGTGCGGACCCGCGACTTCCAGGAGGGGGTGCGGGCCGTCATCGTCGACAAGGACAATAAGCCGAAATGGTCGCCGGCGACGCTGGAAGGCGTGACCGAGGACGAACTCGACGCCCTGTTCGCGCCGCTCCCCGTCGATGAGGAATGGACGGCGCTGTGCTGACCACTTGCATCCTGTGAAGCGCGCGCGCGTATGTGCGTCCAACCGCTGTTCGAGGATCGCGCCATGCTGAAACTGTCCCTACTCGCCGCAACCGCCCTGGTCCTGACGGCCTGCGCGCCGATGATGTCGGCGGAGACGCCGGCTGATCCCGCCGAGCGAGCCTCGGCGATCGTCAACGACTACGCCCTGGCCATCGCCGATCCGTTGCGGCCCGCCGGGGAAGTGGCGCGGGATCCGCTGAGGAAGCCGGCCGAGATGCTGGCCTTCATCGGCATCGACGGCGGCGAGCGGATCGCCGACGTGCGGCCCGAGGAGGGCTATTTCTCCCGCCTGTTCGCCCGCGCCGTGGGGCCCGAGGGTCGGGTCTACGCCTATGTGCCAAACCAGACGGCGGCGCGCGAGAACGCGTTCGGCGACACCCTGGCGACCGACTATCCGAACGTGACCCGGCTGACCGGCGCGCTGGAGGCGTTCGCCATTCCCGAGCCGCTGGACGTCGTCTTTATGGGCCAGGAATACCATGACTTCGTCATCGACCGGTTCAACGTCGACGTGGCGGCGATGAACGCGGCGGTGTTCCGGGCGCTGAAGCCGGGCGGGCTTTATGTCATCCTGGATCACCAGGCGGCGGCGGGCGCGGGGACCAGCGTGGTCGGCACCCTGCACCGGATCGAGGGCTCGGCCCTGCGCGCCCAGGTCGAGGCCGCAGGCTTTGTCTTCGACGGCGAGACCAGCGTGGTCAGGAACCCCGAGGACGATCACAGCCTGTCGGTCTTCGACGAGGCCATCCGGGGCCACTCCGACCAGTTCGTCTACCGGTTCAGGAAGCCGGGCTAAGCCTCTCGGGTCTCGAACATCAGCATCGAGGCGCCGCCCGTGGCGAAGTTGGCGACGTCGCCGGCGGCCGCCTGACCCTGAGGGCTGGCCAAGGCGGCAGCGATATCGCCCAGGCTGTCGAAATACAGGGTGGCGATCAGATGCACGTCGGAGGGGCCCTCCGGCGTCAGGACCGGCTCCTCGGTGACCTCGAAGCGGCGCAGGCCGGGAACGCCTTCGCCAGGGGCGCGTGCACGTCGCGATAGTGGGCGTCGAAGGCGGCGATGTCGGTCGGCGTGCGGTAGGTCACGACAAGCTGGGCCAAGGGGGTCTCCTGCGATGGCGTTGAATGTGAATTCGAGGACAGGTTCGCGTGATGGACACTGACACAGGCCGGCGACAAAGATAAAACGCCGTTGCGCCGTCCGGGCGTCGTGGAGGTTTCGATGCGTCGTTCGCTCGCCTTTATTCTGACCGGGGCCGTTTCGGCCGCGATCCTTCTGTCCACCGGGGCAATAGCGCCCGCGCCCCAGCACGGCGGCACCTATGCCGCCGTGCTGGCCGATGCTGATCGGCCCGAGGCCGACACTGCCCGCGACGCCGCGAGGAAGACGGCCGAGGTCCTGGCCTTCGCCGACGTGATGCCGGGCCAGACCATCGGCGACATGATCATCGGCGGCGGATATTTCACGCGCGTCTTCGCCAGCGCCGTCGGCGACGGAGGCAGCGTGGTCGCCTGGCAGCCGGCGGAGTTCATCGCCTTCCAGGCCAGCTATGGCGAATCAATCACAGCGGCGGACGCCATGGACAACGTCTCCGCCATCCGCTCGGCCATCGGCGCGCCCGAGTTTCCGGCCGGGATGGACCTGGTCTTCACGGCCCAGAACTATCACGACCTGCACCTGCGGCCCTTCCCGGCCGACACGGCGGCGAAGGTCAATGCGGCGGTGTTCGCGGCGCTAAAGCCCGGCGGCCTCTATGTCATCGTGGACCACGCCGCGACGGCGGGCGCGGGGCTGGACGTCGCCGACACCCTGCACCGGATCGACATCGCCAACGTGAAGCGCGAGGTCGAGGCGGCGGGCTTCGTGCTGGACGGCGAGAGCGACATCCTGCTGAACGCGGAGGACCCGCTGACGGCCAATGTGTTCGATCCTTCGATCCGGGGACACACCAGCCAGTTCATGCTGCGCTTCCGCAAACCCGCGTGAGGACTCTGGCGGCGGTCGGAATGAGAGGCTAACCGGAGGCCAACAAGAACGCTTCCAGGGAAACGCCGCAATGACCGCCACCAAGATCGCCTTCATCGGCCTGGGCAACATGGGCGGCGGCATGGCCGCGAACCAAGCCAAGGCGGGCCATGCGGTCGCGGCCTTCGACCTGTCGGCGGCGGCTCTGGATCGGGCGAAAGGCGCGGGCTGCGTGCCGGTCGAATCGGTCGCCGAGGCCGTGCGCGACGCGGAGGTGGTCATCACCATGCTGCCGGCCGGGCCGCATGTGCTGAAGGTCTATTCGGAACAGATCATCGGCGTGGCGCCGTCCTCGGCCCTGCTGCTCGATTGCTCGACCATCGACGTGGACACGGCGCGCAGGGTCGCGGGCCTGGCGAAGGAGGGCGGCTACGCCTTCGCCGACGCGCCGGTTTCGGGCGGTACGATGGCGGCGGACGCCGGGACGCTGGCCTTCATGGTCGGCTGCGACGAAGGCGACTTCGCGCGCATCGAGGCGGCGCTGGAGCCCATGAGCCGGGTGACCTTCCGGGCCGGTGACCACGGAGCGGGGCAGGCGGCCAAGATCTGCAACAACATGATCCTGGGCATCACCATGCTGGGAACCTGCGAGGCGATCGCCCTAGCCGAGAAGCTGGGTCTGGATCCGGTGAAGATGTTCGACATCGTCGCCAAGTCATCGGGCCAGAGCTGGTCGACGACGACCTACTATCCGTGGCCCGGGCCGGTGCCGACGGCGCCGTCGAATCGCAACTATGACGGCGGTTTCGCCACAGCGATGATGCTGAAGGATTTGAAGCTGGCGCAGGACGCAGCGGCCAAGGCCGGCGCGAGCACGCCGCTGGGGGCGCAGACCGAAGCCCTGTTCCAGATGTTCGACGGCCTCGGTTACGGCGGCCGCGACTTTTCGGGCATCCTGCAGATGCTGCGCGGGAAGCTGGACGAGTTGCCCCGGACTTGATCCATCTCAATGCGGCGCATGTCTCTTCCCGCGATTGTCGCACATGCGCACGAACGAAACTGAGAACCGTTATCAATTAGAAGGTTGCGACCATTTTGCAGCCTGTGGCGATAGACTTTCGCGGACCCGGAGCGCAAATACCGCGTCATCCCGAGAGACCACGCGAGTAACAGGGTTGTTCGACTACACCGCCGCATTCCAGTCCGCCGTCGACCAGGTGAAGGGCGAAGGGCGCTATCGGGTCTTCGCCGATATCAAGCGCGTGCGCGGCCAGTTTCCGAAGGCGGTTCGGCGCCTGGATGACGGGTCCGAGCAGGACGTCATCATCTGGTGCTCGAACGACTATCTCGGCATGGGCCAGCATCCGGTCGTCCTTGAGGCCATGCAGGCCGAGCTGGACGCCGTGGGCGCCGGCGCCGGGGGCACGCGCAACATCAGCGGCACGACTCGTTCGGCCGTGGACCTGGAGGCCGAACTGGCGTCCTGGCACCAGAAGGAAGCGGCCCTGCTGTTCACCTCGGGCTATGTGGCCAATGAGGCGACCCTGACGACCCTGCAGCGCATTCTGCCGGGACTGATCATCTTTTCCGACAGCCTGAACCACGCCTCGATGATCGCGGGGATCCGCAACGGCGGCTGCGAGCGTCACGTCTTCCTGCACAACGATGTGACGCACCTCGAGGAACTGCTGGCCGCGGCCCCTGCGGATGCGCCCAAGCTGATCGCCTTCGAGAGCGTCTATTCGATGGACGGCGACATCGCCGACATCGCCGGGACCATCGCCCTGGCCCGGAAATACGGCGCCATGACCTATCTCGACGAAGTCCATGCGGTCGGCCTCTACGGCGCGACCGGCGCGGGCGTGGCCGAGCGCGACGGCGTGCTGGACGGGATCGACATCGTCGAATGCACCCTGGGCAAGGCCATCGGCGTCATGGGCGGCTATATCGCCGCTGACGCGGTGATCATCGACGCCGTGCGCAGTTGGGCCTCGGGCTTCATCTTCACCACCTCGCTTCCGCCCGCATTGACCGCCGGGGCCCTGGCCTCGGTGCGGCACCTGAAGACGCATCCGGAACTGCGCGAGGCGCATCAGGAGCGGGCCCGGACCCTGAAGGACCGTTTCGCCGCCGCCGGCATCCCGGTGATGCCGAGCGAAAGCCACATCGTGCCGGTCTTCGTCGGCAATCCTGTGCATGCCAAAATGATCTCGGACATGCTGCTGGAAGACTTCGGCGTCTATGTTCAGCCGATCAACTATCCGACCGTGCCCAAGGGGACAGAGCGGCTGCGCTTCACGCCCTCGCCGAACCATGACGACGGCATGATGGACGCCCTGGTCAGCGCGATGGACAAGCTGTGGACCCACTGCCACATCGCCCGGATGCCCGTGGCGGCTTGATCGATTTCCGGCTGCCGCGGATTCGCGGTATCCTGACGCCATGAACGTCCATCAGCCGATCCCGGAGATACCGATCGAGGAGAAAGACTTCTTTCTCATGTCGAACCTACGCCCGAAGCACACCGGTTTGCCGATGGTCGTCTGGGTCAGCAATCGCGGCAATGCACGACACGACGCCAGAGTGAAGGTGTGCCGCAAACCAGGCGACCTAATCGACGTCACTGACATGGCTGTCGTCGGCATCCGGCCCACGCCCACCTTGATCGAGGGTTCACTTGATGATGCCAGCTTGAAGCTGGTGCAGGACTGGATCAGGCTGAACGAGGCTACGTTGATCAGCTACTGGAATAGCGAACTCGACTCGATTGATCTTGGTCTGGCGCTGAAGAAAATCTGATGTCTGAGGTCATCGTCGAGGCGATACGCAACGGGACCTATCTGAAGGTCACGGCCGTCCATGTCGCCACCGGTCGTGAGGCGACGGCCGTCGGACCGGCGCACGAACCGAGGGCCGTCGAGCGGCTGGCCATAGCCAAGCTCAAGCGGCTGCTTGCGACGCAGTGACACAAGATGTTGTGGTGAACGGGCGTGGGGCCTAGATAGGCCGCCTCCCATTCCGTCAGCCCGGACCTGCCCGTGACCGCTCCCTTCATTCACGACGCCTATTTCTCCAAGGGTCTGGCCGAGGCCGATCCTGAAGTGTTCGGCGCCATCGAGGGCGAACTGCATCGCCAGCAGGAACAGATCGAGCTGATCGCGTCCGAGAACATCGTCTCGAAGGCGGTGCTGGAGGCGCAAGGGTCGGTGCTGACCAACAAATATGCCGAGGGCTATCCGGGCCGTCGCTACTATGGCGGCTGCGAGTTCGTCGACGTCACCGAGGACCTGGCCCGCGAGCGGGCCAAACAGCTGTTCGGCGCGGCCTTCGCCAACGTGCAGCCGCACTCGGGCGCCCAGGCCAACCAGGCGGTGTTCCTGGCCCTGCTGCAGCCCGGCGACACCTTCCTGGGCATGGATCTGGCGGCGGGCGGGCATCTGACGCACGGCTCGCCAGCGAACCAGTCGGGAAAATGGTTCCGGCCCGTGACCTATTCGGTCAACCCTGACACCCATCTGATCGACTACGACCACGTCGCCGAGATGGCGCAGAAGGAAAAGCCGAAACTGATCGTGGCGGGGGCCTCGGCCTACAGCCGCCACATCGACTTCGCCCGCTTCCGCGAGATCGCCGACAGCGTCGGCGCCTATCTGATGGTCGACATGGCCCACTATGCGGGTCTGGTCGCAGGCGGCGCCTATCCGAACCCAGTGCCGCATGCGCACGTGGTGACGACGACGACCCACAAGACCCTGCGCGGACCGCGCGGCGGGATGATCCTGTCCAACGACGTCGAGCTGGGCAAGAAGTTCAACTCGGCCGTCTTCCCGGGGCTGCAGGGCGGGCCGCTTGAGCATGTCATCGCCGCCAAGGCCGTGGCCTTCGGCGAGGCGCTGAAGCCCGAGTTCAAGCTGTATGCGAGACAGGTCGTGCTGAATGCCCAGGCGCTGGCGGGTGTGCTGATCGAGCGCGGCCTGGCGGTCGTGTCCGGCGGCACCGACAGCCATATCGTCCTGGTCGATCTGCGGCCCAAGAACGTGACGGGCAAGGCGACCGAGCTGCAGCTCGAGCATGCCCTGATGACCTGCAACAAGAACGGCGTGCCGTTCGACACCGCGCCGTTCACGGTCACCTCGGGCGTTCGCCTGGGCACGCCGGCGGGAACGACGCGCGGCTTCCGCGAGGAAGAGTTCAGGCAGATCGGTCACTGGATCGCCGACGTCGTCTCCTCGATGAACGGCGGGGACGAGGCCGATCCGGCCGTGGTCGCCGAGGTCGCCGGACAGGTCCGCACCCTGACGGCCCGCTTCCCGATCTACGGATAGGGCCCAGCGATGAAGTGCCCCTTCTGTGGCAACATGGACAGCCAGGTGAAGGACAGCCGCCCGTCAGACGACGGTGCGGCGATCCGTCGTCGCCGGTCCTGTCCCAACTGCAACGGGCGCTTCACGACCTTCGAGCGGGTGCAGCTGCGCGAGCTTGTCATCCTGAAGCGCAACGGACGGCGCACGCCCTTCGATCGCGACAAGCTCGAACGATCCCTGGCCATTGCGCTGCGCAAACGTCCGATCCAGCCGGAGCAGGTCGAACAACTGGTGTCGCGGATCGTGCGTCAGCTGGAGAGCCTTGGCGAAACCGAGATCCCGTCCAGCGTCGTCGGCGACTTCATCATGAAGGGGCTGAAGGCCGTGGATGAGGTCGCCTATGTTCGCTATGCCTCGGTCTACAAGGACTTCCGGGCGACCGGCGACTTCGCCCGCTTCCTCGGCGACGAGGGACTGGACGACGATCCGGGATCCTCGAGCCGCTGATGAGACCCCGGATTACCTGGAAGGTCGCCACGTCGCTGGACGGGCGGATCGGCACGTCGACGGGCGAAAGCCAGTGGATCACGGGGCCGCAGGCGCGCGAGCAGGGTCACCGGCTGCGCGCAGCGAACGACGCCGTGCTGGTCGGGGTCGAGACAGTGCTGGCTGATGATCCCCGCCTGACGGTGCGGCTGCCGGAGGGCGAAGCGAGCAAGAATCCTCTGCGCGTCGTGCTGGACAGCAGGCTGCGGACGCCTTCGTTCGCGCGGCTCGCCCGGACGGGCACGCTGATTCTGACCACGCGCGAGCCGATCACTGTCGGCGAGGCGGAAGTTCTGAAGGTGAAGGGCGACGCCCAGGGCCGTCCCAGCGTGGACGCCGTACTGGAAACGCTCGCAGAACGCGGCGTCAAATCCCTGATGATCGAGGGCGGCGGCCGGGTCGCCGCCTGTTTCATCGCGGCCGGGGTCGTGGATGCCATCGAGTGGTTTCGGGCGCCGATCCTGCTGGGCGGAGACGGGCGTCCGGGAGTCGCGGCCCTGGCTCTCGCACGCCTCGCTCACGCTCCGAAGTACCGCCGCCTTGCGGCGGAGCCTATGGGTGACGACCTGTGGGAACGTTACGAGAAGGTCGTTTGATGTTCCCCGCCGTCCTATCCGAAAACCGGCGTCCACTTTTCGGGACGGCGGACTGACATGTTCACCGGAATCATTACCGACATCGGCCGCGTGCGCTCGGTCGCCCAGACGGCGCGTGATCGCCGGTATGAGGTCGAGACGGCCTGGGATGTCTCGGGCATCGACCTGGGCACCTCGATCAGCCACGGGGGCGTCTGCCTGACCGTGGTGGAGAAGGGCCCCAGGCCTGAAGGGGGCGGCTGGTTCGCCGTCGAGGTCTCGGGCGAGACGCTGGACAAGACCACGCTGGGCGAATGGAGCGCCGGCACGCCGGTCAATCTGGAGCGGGCGACAAGGGTCGGCGATGAGCTGGGCGGCCATATCGTCTCGGGTCACGTCGACGGGCTGGGCACGGTCGTCGAGATCACGCCCGAGGGCGGATCGCACCGGATCGTCATCGAGGCCCCGGCGCCGCTGCACCGGTTCATCGCCGCCAAGGGCTCGATCACGGTGGACGGTGTGTCGTTGACGGTGAACGCGGTGGACGGTCGCCGCTTCGGCCTGAACATCATTCCGCACACCTGGGAGGCGACGACGCTCGGCGACCTCAAGGTCGGGAGCGCGGTCAATCTGGAGATCGACATGCTGGCGCGTTACCTCGCGCGGTGGCAGGAGACGGCATGATGACCAACACCATCGTCCTGGCCCACGACATGTTCGACAGTCCGATCAGCCCGATCGAGGATATCCTCGAGGATGCCCGCAACGGGCGTCCCTACATCCTGGTGGATGCCGAGGACCGTGAGAACGAGGGCGACGTCATCATCCCGGCCCAGTTCGCGACGCCAGACCAGATCAACTTCATGGCGCGGCATGCGCGCGGCCTGATCTGCCTGGCGATCACCGCCGAGCGGGCGCGCCAGCTGCGCCTGCCGCCGATGGCCGCCGAGAACCGCGAGAGCATGGCGACCGCCTTCACCGTCTCGATCGAGGCGGCCGAGGGGGTGACGACGGGAATCAGCGCGGCGGACCGGGCGCGAACGGTGCAGGTGGCCTCAGACCCGACAAAGACGGCCGACGATATCGTCTCGCCAGGGCATGTGTTTCCGCTGGTGGCGCGCGATGGCGGCGTTCTGGTTCGTACCGGACACACCGAGGCGGCGGTGGACATCAGCCGGATGGCGGGCCTGACCCCCGCCGGCGTCATCTGCGAAATCATGAACGACGACGGGACCATGGCGCGCTTGCCGGATCTGGTCGCCTTCGCCCAGCTGCACGGACTGAAGATCGGCACCATCGCCGACCTGATCGCCTATCGCCGCCGCACCGAGCGGTTCGTCGAGCGGATCATGGACCAGCCGTTCGAGAGCGTACATGGCGGACCGTTCCGCCTGATGCTCTACAGGAACACCATTGAGGGCGCCGAACACGTCGCCCTGGTCCACGGCCGGATCGTACCGGGCGAGCCGACGCTGGTGCGGATGCACCAGGTCGATTTCGCCGCCGACCTGCTGGGCCATGTCGAAGATCGCCAGAGCTATATCCCCGACGCCCTGAAGACGATCACCCGGCATGACGGGCCGGGCGTGGTCGTCTTCCTGCGCGACCCGACCCTGCAGGGTCTGGCCGAACGGCTGGCGGGCGTAGACAAGCCGGCGGCGGTCGATCGCAGCCTTAGAAACTACGGGGTGGGCGCGCAGATCCTGCTAGATCTGGGGGTCGAGGACATGATCGTCATGAGCTCCACCCGCCCCGAACCCGCCGCCATCGAGGGCTATAGCCTGCGCATCGTCGGCTGGCGCGACATGGACGGAGAAGACCAATCCTGAAGGATCCCCCCCGCGTTCTCATCGTCGAGGCGCGCTTCTATGACGAACTGGCCGACGCGCTTCTGGAAGGCGCGAAGGATGCGCTGCGGACTCAGGGTATCGCGTTCGACGTCGTCACCGTGCCGGGCGCTCTGGAGATTCCGTCGACCATCGCCCTGGCCGAGGAGGCCGGCCGCTATCCGACCGCCCCGCGCTATGACGGCTATGTGGCGCTGGGCTGCGTGATCCGGGGCGAGACCTATCATTTCGAGATCGTGTCGGATCAGTCGGCGGCCGGGATCATGCTGCTCGGCACGCGCGGCGTGATCATCGGCAACGGCATCCTGACCGTCGAGGACGAGGATCAGGCCTGGGCCCGGGCCCGTCTGTCCGAAGGGGACAAGGGCGGCGGCGCGGCGCGCGCCTGCATGGACCTCATTGCGCTGAAGAAGCGTCTGCGCGTAGGGCTCGGGGAATGACCGAGCCCCACTCCATCAAGGCCGTTCTCGCCCAACTGGCCGAGAACGAACGCGCCCAGGCCGAACCGCAGCTGACCAGCCGCCAGCGGCGCGCGCGCACGGTGGCGCGTCTGGCCGCCGTTCAGGCCCTGTATCAGATGGAACTGGCGGGGGAGGGCGTCGAGACCGTCATCACCGAGTTCTCGAACCATCGCTTCGACGCGGACATCGAGGGCGAGGCGCTGGCGGAGGCCGATGAGGCCTGGTTCGCTGATATCGTGCGCGGCGTCATCGCCGGCCAGAAAGACATCGACTCCTCGGTGAAGGCGCGTCTTGCCTCGAACTGGCGGCTGGAACGGCTGGACGCCACGCTGCGGGCCCTGCTGCGCTGCGGAGCCTGGGAGCTGACGCACAAGACCGAAGTGCCCAAAGAGATCGTGATCGACGAATATGTCGAGCTGGCGAAAGCCTTCTTCGATGAGGGCGACGCGAAATTCGTCAACGCCGCCCTGGACGGGGTGGCCCGCGACGTGCGTTCGAAGGCCTAGGTTATGGCCGCCGTCGACGCCGCCGGTGAGTTCGAGACGATCCGCAAGCTCTTCGCACCCCTGGCCCACCCGGACCATGCCTGGGGGCTGACCGACGATGTCGCGGTGATGCCCACGCGGCCGGGCGCCGATCTGGTCCTGACCAAGGACGCGATCGTCGAGGGGGTCCATTTCCTGCCGGGCGACCCGCTCGACACCGTGGCTCAAAAGCTCTTGCGGGTGAACCTGTCGGACCTGGCCGCCAAGGGTGCGGAACCGTTCGGCTATCTTCTGGCCTGCCACTGGTCGCCGCGGTGCGGCTGGCCCGAACGGGAAGCCTTCGCGGCCGGACTGGCGGCGGACCAGAAAGAGTTCGGCATCCATCTGCTCGGCGGGGACACTGTGCTGACCCCCGGACCGGCGTCCTTCTCCGCGACGATGCTGGGCTGGGCGCCGAAGGGCGGATCGGTGACGCGCGGCGGAGCCAAGCCCGGGCACGGGATTTATGTCACCGGCATGATCGGCGACGGCTGGCTGGGGCTGCAGGCGGCGAAGGGTCATCTGCACCTGGAACAGGAACGCATCGCCGCGCTGGCGGAGCACTATCGCCGGCCCGTGCCGCACCTGGCCTTCGGTCAGGCGGTGCAGGGGCTGGTCACGGCCATCATGGACGTTTCGGACGGCCTCATCGCGGATCTCGGACATATCGCCAGCGCCAGCGGCGTGGCGGCCTCGGTGCAGCTGGAACTGCTGCCGCGGTCGGCGGCTGCGACGGCCTGGTTCGACTCGCGGACGGACCCCGAGGCCGCGCTGGTGACCCTGGCGACAGGCGGCGATGACTACGAACTGCTGCTCACCGCCGCCCCTTCGGACGAGCCAGCGCTGAAGCGCGAGGCTGATCGACAACTGCTGCGCCTGACCCGCGTCGGGACCATTTCGGCGGGACGCGGCGTGACGGCGAGCTATCTCGGCAAGCCGGTCGATATCCGCAAACCCGGCTGGACCCACGACTGAAACGGTCCCGACTCTCCGCTCTGCTCCGGCCGGAATGATAGGGGCCGGACCGAAGCAACGGAATCCTAATCGATCCGCGCGATAAGGCTCTCATGCGCCGTAGAGACATCTTCGCCCTCGGAACCCTGGCCCTGGCCGGAACCGCCGCCAGCGCCGCTTCGGCGTCTGAGGCCCCGGCCTCGTCCGGTGCGGTCACCTCGAACATCGCGGGCGTCGGTCTGCCGATCATCGCGGGCGGGCGTATCCGCAACTATGTCTTTGTGACCATCAGCCTGACGCTGGGCGGCGGTTTCACCGCGGAGCAGATGCGGGCCAAGGAGCCCTATTTCCGTGACGCCCTGGTCCGCGCCGCGCACCGAACGCCGTTCGTGCTGGCCGATGACTGGACCCAGGTCGACGCCCCGGCGCTGTGCGCCGCGATGATGCGTATTGCGCCGTCGATTTCCGGCGCCGGTTCGATCGCCAGCATCCAGGTCGCCCTGCAGGCGCCGCGTCGCCGCACAGGCGTCCGGCCCACCTAGACCAGGATCGGCTGAGGAGGACTCGCTTCGCGATTCCGCTGACGCCGTGAATCCTGCCCCGTCTGTTCCTGAAAAACGCCGGTTGCGTCGTTCCGACGCAGTTGTAAGCTTCCCGGGCAATTCCCGAGGGACGCGCTACTGCGTCGAGACTGCGCACGGGGGGACCGGAAGGCGGACAGAGGCCAAATGGCCCGCCGCGCCAAGGGTCCGCGCGCCCAATGCTTTAGGTATGGAAACGCCAATGACCAATGTTCTGTGGCTAGTGATAGCCGCCGGCGCGCTGGGGGTCCTCTACGGGCTCGTCCAGACCGCCAGTCTGATGAAGGCCGAAACCGGCAACGACAAGATGCGAGAGATCGCAGCCGCCATTCAGGAAGGCGCCTCGGCCTATCTGAAGCGCCAGTACACCACCATCGCCATGGTCGGCGTGGTTATCCTGATCATCGCCTATCTGCTGATCGGCCAGTACGCCGCCATCGGCTTCGTGATCGGCGCGGTCCTGTCGGGCCTGGCCGGGTTCGCCGGCATGCTGATCTCGGTGCGCGCCAATGTGCGCACGGCGCATGCGGCGTCGCAGAGCCTGTCCAGAGGACTCGACCTCGCCTTCCGCTCGGGCGCCATCACCGGCATGTTCGTGGCGGGCGGAGCCCTGCTGGGCGTCGCCGGCTACTACGGCGTGCTGACCGAGGTGCTGGGGCTGGAATCGACCGGCCGCGAGGTCATCGACGGCCTGGTGGCCCTGGGCTTCGGGGCCTCGCTGATCTCCATCTTCGCGCGTCTGGGCGGCGGCATCTTCACCAAGGGCGCCGACGTGGGCGGCGACATGGTGGGCAAGGTCGAGGCCGGCATTCCCGAGGATGATCCCCGCAACGCCGCGACCATCGCCGACAACGTCGGCGACAACGTCGGCGACTGCGCCGGTATGGCCGCCGACCTGTTCGAGACCTATGCGGTGACCACGGTCGCCACCATGGTGCTGGCGGCGATCTTCTTCCGCGGCCAGCCCTATGTGGAGGTGATGATGCTGCTGCCGCTGGCTATCTGCGGCATCTGCATCGTGACCTCGATCATCGGCTCCTTCTTCGTGCGCCTCGGCAAGTCGAACAACATCATGGGCGCCCTGTATCAGGGTCTGATCGTGACCGGTGCGCTGTCCGTCATCGCGGTCTGGTGGGTCATCACGACCCTGGTCACCGGCCCGGTCGTCACGACGTCCGGCCTGCAGATCGAGCCGATGGCCCTGTTCTGGGCTGGCATGGTGGGTCTCGCGGTTACTGCGGCCATCGTGGTGATCACCGAATACTACACGGGCTCGAACTTCCGCCCGGTGCGGTCGGTGGCCAACGCCTCGGTCTCGGGTCACGGCACGAACGTGATCCAGGGTCTGGCGGTCTCGCTGGAGTCCACTGCGCTTCCGGCGCTGGTGATCATCGTCGGCATCGTGGCCAGCTTCCAGCTGGCTGGCCTGTTCGGCATCGCCATCGCCACCACGACCATGCTGGGCGTGGCCGGGATGATCGTGGCGCTCGACGCCTTCGGTCCCGTGACCGACAACGCCGGCGGCATCGCCGAGATGGCGGGCCTTCCGGCCGATGTGCGCCATGTCACCGACGCCCTGGACGCCGTGGGCAACACCACCAAGGCCGTGACCAAGGGCTATGCGATCGGATCGGCGGGCCTCGGCGCGCTGGTCCTGTTCGCGGCCTATACCTCGGACCTGCAATACTTCGCCGCCAATCCGGCCGAGTATCCGTTCTTCGCCAACATGGGCCCGGTCGCCTTCGACCTGACCAACCCCTATGTTGTCGTCGGCCTGCTGTTCGGAGGGCTGCTGCCCTTCCTGTTCGGTGGGATGTCGATGATGGCGGTCGGACGCGCGGCCGAGGCCGTCGTGGAAGAGGTCCGTCGCCAGTTCCGCGAGAACCCCGGCATCATGACCTATGAGGTCAAGCCGGAGTACGGACGCGCTGTCGACATCCTGACCAGGGCGGCGATCCGCGAGATGATCGTTCCGTCACTGTTGCCGGTGCTGTCGCCGATCGTGCTGTTCACGGCGATCCTGTTCATCTCGGACAAGGCCAACGCCTTCGCCTCGCTGGGCGCCATGCTGATGGGCGTCATCGTGACCGGCCTGTTCGTGGCCATCTCGATGACCTCGGGCGGCGGCGCCTGGGACAACGCCAAGAAGGTGATCGAGGAAGGCTTCACCGACAAGAACGGCGTCGTCCACGGCAAGGGCTCCGAGGCTCACAAGGCCGCGGTGACCGGCGATACGGTCGGCGATCCCTACAAGGATACGTCCGGCCCGGCGGTGAACCCGATGATCAAGATCACCAATATCGTGGCCCTGCTGCTGCTGGCGGTGCTGGCGAGCGGGAACATCGGCTAGCGAAGCGGGTCTCCTCCCAGCGCCGCAGGCGTGGGGAGGGGGCTCGTAGCGAAGCGAAGAGACGGAGGGGGTCTGGTCGCATAATGAATCCCTCCGTCTGCTCGCAAAGAGCTCGCATCTACCTCCCCGGCCGCAAAGCAGCGAACGGGGCGGAGACAAAGAAAAGGCCCCGGAGATCGCTCTCCGGGGCCTTTTTCTGTGCCTGGGCGAGAGCCTAGTCCGGACGGCGCTGACCCGGGACATCTTCGTCGGTGCGGGGCATCTGGCCGCGGCCGACGTTGCCGAGCAGCTGTTCCAGGATGGTCAGCTGGCGACCGCGGGTCGGCGTCTCGCGGCGCTCCATGGCGATCTGCTGGCCGTCTTCGAGGTTGAGGTTGCGGACCTCTGCGACCTTGTCGTCGGCCTCGTTGAAGGTGATGGCGGTGACGTTCCGCTGGGACACCTGCGGGCGGTTGTAGGTGTACCGCTCCGTCGTCTGGGAGATGTAATACCAGATGTTATCTTCAAAGGTCGAAACCGCCGAGGGCGAGCCAAGCTGGGCCAGGACGGTCGACTTGGTGTCGGTCCCGATGACGATGTCCTTGGGATTGACGTCGATGACCTGGAAGCCGTGGTTGCCCACGACGGGGGCGCAGGCGACCGCAAGCGGCGCGAGGGCGACCAGAACGGCGAGACGAACGACGACTTTATTCATGGAGACGAGCGCCTGGGACGAAACAAGGTCTTTGACCTAACCGGACCTGACGCCTAGTTCAACGGCGCGGCGGAAAAGGGGCCGTATACCGATGCTGAAGAACCTGTTCCGAACCCGATCCGCCGAGCGCATGGGCCTGCCGTTGTACACGGCGGCCGTGGAGCAGGCCCGCGATCCGGGATTCTACACCACCCTGGGCGTGACCGACGAGATCGACTCCCGCTTCGAGCTCTACACCCTGCACGTGCTGCTGCTGATTCTGCGCCTGCGTGACGAGACGGGCGCCGGGGCCGAACGGGGCGCCGAAGCGGCGCAGAACCTGTTCGACGTCTATGTCTCCGCCTTGGACAACGCGCTGCGCGAGCTGGGCGTGAACGATGTGACCATGGCCAAGAAGATGCGGCGGCTTGGCGAGGCCCTTTACGGCCGCATGACCGCCTACGAGACGGCGCTGAGGGCAGGGGACGCGCCTGAGCTGTCCGGCGGCCTGGCGCGCAACGTCTATGCGACCGACGATGCCGACCTGGCGACCGGACTGGCGGCCTATGCCCTGGCGGCGCGTGGGGTGCTGGCGAAACAATCGATCGACACGGTGCTGGCCGCGCCGGTCTGGCCGGAGATCCAGGCATGAACCCGGAACATCGACTGCCCTTCAGCGAGGTGGTGCGGGTCAACGAGATCGGCGCAGGGCTGGAACGCCATCTGGTCCCGGATGAGGCGGCGCGGAAGCGCATCATCAAGGCGCTGGATCTGGGGTCGCTGTCCGCGTTCGAGGCCGATCTGAAGATCACGCCCAGCCATGTCGGCTGGATCCTGACGGGCCGGGTCACGGCGACGCTGGAGCAGGTCTGCGGCATCACGCTGGACCCGCTGCCGGTTCAGGTCGATGAGCGATTCTCCGTCCATCTGGTCGAAGCGGCCGAGCCGGAGCCGGACGAGATCGAGGTGACGCTGGACGACGACGCACCCGATGTGATCGAGGACAGCCGAATCGACCTCGGCCAGTACGCCGTCGAGCAACTGGCCCTGACGCTGGACCCGTTCCCGCGCAAGCCGGGCGCCGAGTTCGTCCAGCCGGACGAGCCCGCCGAGATCTCGCCCTTCGCGGTCCTCAAGGCGTTCAAGGCCAGGGACGACGACGGAAAATCTTGACGTAACGTCCGCGCCGTTTGCATCCGCACCGCGCGGCGGTATCCTTGAGACCAGCAGAAAGCGTCGCAAAGTCGACGCACCGGAGTTTCCGACCCCTTGCCAACCCCCACGCTTATATCGCTCGACGCCATGGGCGGCGACCATGGTCCGCCCGTCGTCGTCGGCGGAATTCGCGACTACATCCGCCGTCACGGCGGGCAGGACGTCCGCTTCCTGCTGCACGGCGACGAGCAGGCGATCGTCGCCGAACTGGCGAATTTCAACCTGACCTCCGAGGTCTGCGACATCCGCCATACGGACAAGAAGATCGCCTCCGACGAAAAGCCGGCCCAGGCGATGCGGCGCGGCAAGGGCTCCAGCCTTTGGAACGCCATCGAGGCGGTGAAGTCGGGCGACGCGGGCGCTGTCGTTTCCGCCGGCAACACCGGCGCCCTGATGGCCATCTCCAAACTGATCCTGCGCATGGCGGCGCCGGGCCTTGAGCGGCCGGCGATCGTGGCCAGCTGGCCGACCCAGCGTGGCGTCACCGCCGTCCTGGACGTCGGCGCCAATATCGAGAGCGACGCCGAACAGCTGGTGGAGTTCGCCATCATGGGCGAGGCCTTCCACACCGCCGTGCACGGCACGGCCCGGCCGACCATCGGCATCCTGAACGTCGGGTCCGAGGACATGAAGGGCCACGAAGAGGTGCGCGAGGCGGCGCGGATCCTGCGCGAGGGTGGCCTGGGCCTGAACTATCACGGCTTCGTCGAGGGCGACGACATCGCCAAGGGCACGGTCGATGTGGTCGTCACCGACGGTTTCACCGGCAATATCGCCCTGAAGACCGCAGAGGGCGTGGCGCGGTTCATCTCGGCCCTGCTCAAAGAGGCCCTGACCTCCAGTCTCCAGGCGAAGGCGGGAGCCTTCATCGCCATGCCCGCGTTGAAGGCCATGGCCCAGAAGATCGACCCCAGCGCCATCAACGGCGGCCCTTTGCTGGGGCTGAACGGCATCGTGGTAAAGAGCCACGGCGGTGCCGACCCCAAGGGATTCGGCAACGCCATCCGCATCGCTGTCGATCTGGCCCGCAGTGACTATATGCAGACCGTCGGCGCCAATCTGGGGCGACTCGGCGACGTGCTTCATGCCCCGGCGGCCCTCAAAACCCATTCCCAAGAGAGCGTTTCGTGAGCGTCACCCGCAGCGCTGTCACCGGCGTCGGTTCCTTCCTGCCGGAAAAGGTCGTCACCAACGCCGATCTGTCGAAGTTCGTCGACACCTCGGACGAATGGATCATCGAGCGCACCGGCATCTTGCAACGCCATCAGGCCCGTGACGATCAGCCGACCAGCGACCTGGCGGCCGAAGCTGCGAGGCGGGCGCTCGCCGACGCAGGCAGAACCGCCGCCGACGTGGACATGATCATCGTCGCCACCACGACGCCGGACATGACCTTCCCGGCGACCGCCTCGATCGTTCAGAGGAAGATTGGCGCGCCCGTGTGCATCGCCTTCGACGTCCAGGCCGTCTGTTCGGGATTCGTCTATGCTCTGAGCGTGGCTGACGGTTTCGTCGCACGCGGCCTGGCCAAATGCGCCCTGGTTATCGGCGCCGAGGAAATGACCCGGCTGATGGACTGGACCGACCGGACGACCTGCGTCCTGTTCGGCGACGGGGCCGGGGCTGTAGTGGTCGAGCCGCGCGAGGGGCAGGGGACCAGCGCCGATCAGGGTCTGCTCGGCTTCGCCCTGCGCTCGGACGGGACCAAGACCGATCTGCTCTATGTCGACGGCGGTCCGTCCAGCACAGGGACGGTCGGTCATCTCAGGATGGCGGGCAATCAGGTGTTCCGTCACGCCGTGGTGAACATCGCCGAGGCCATCACCGCAGCCTGCGCCGCCTCCAATATCACCGTGGCCGAGGTCGACTGGTTCGTGCCGCACCAGGCCAATCAGCGAATTATCAAGGGCGTGGGCGACCGGCTCGGCCTGGATGAGCACAAGGTGATCTCCACGGTCGCCATGCACGCCAACACCTCGGCCGCCTCCATCCCGCTGGCGCTGGACGCCGCCATTCAGGACGGGCGCATCAAGAAGGGCGATCTGGTACTGCTGGAGGCCATGGGCGGGGGCCTGACCTGGGGCGCCTGCGCCTTCCGGCTGTAACTTCGGGCTACAATCGCCCGGTGTCCTTTGACTTCGCCCGCTTTTCGCCTTCTATGGTGTGTCGGGATCAAAGGGGACGAACCTTGGGCGAACTACAAACCTTGACCCGCGCGGACCTGTGCGAAGCGGTTCATGAAGAGGTCGGCCTGTCGCGGCAGGAATGTTCCAGCATGGTCGAGCGCACGCTCGAGCTCATCGTCGAGAGCCTGGAACTGGGCGAGACGGTGAAACTGTCCGGTTTCGGCGTCTTCCAGGTGCGCGAGAAGCGCGCGCGCATGGGGCGCAATCCCAAGACGGGCGAGCCGGCGGCGATCAACCCGCGCCGTGTCATCAGCTTCCGGGCCTCACAGATCATGAAGTCCCGCGTTCACGGCGCCGGCGCCTGATGAGCAAGAGCCCCAACGCCTTCCGAACGATTTCAGAGGCCGCGGAGGCGGTGGGCGCCCCGCAGCATGTCCTGCGGTTCTGGGAGACCAAGTTCCCGTTCGCGACGCCTATGAAACGCGCCGGCGGGCGGCGATTCTATCGCCCTCATGACATCGTGGTGCTGAAGGCGATCCGTCGGCTGCTGCACGACGAGGGCCTGACCATCAAGGGCGTGCAGCGGTTGCATCAGGAACAGGGGATCGCCCGTCTGGCCGCCTACGGCGATGCGGATGCGGCCTTCAGCATGGATGCGCAGCCCGGAGCCGCGCCTGCGCCGACAACCGAACCGGTGTCCTCGACCTCGGGGCGGTCCGAACGCGAATTGCGGGGGATTCTGGCTGATCTGGAGAGCGCCCGCGCCCGGATGGACGCCGTTCTGGCGGGTTGAACCCGCCCATCGGACGCGTGACGCGTTTTCTCGTTTGCGGCGACGCCAACCCCCCGCTATAGGACCGGCCTCTCGGAGCGTGGCGCAGCCTGGTAGCGCACTTGACTGGGGGTCAAGGGGTCGCAGGTTCGAATCCTGTCGCTCCGACCATTGAATCAATGGTCTAGCGTGATGGCGACGCGGTGGTGATCCACCGTGTCGCCACCATGTCGCCACCGAGTGGCAAACATCCCGCATAGACTTGTGAGTGGGCCTGACGTGCGGCTCTCGCTCGTTGACGCCAATCCCCGCGGCCTTAGAAGGCTCTAATGCTGCGACGCCAAATCTGCATTTCCACGAGCAGTATAAATTGAATTGAGTCGCAGTGGACTTAAAGTAAGGTATTAGTGCAATCGTCCACTTCGGCCCTGCAGACTGTCAAAACTCCACCCGTTGTGTTATCGTGGTGAGGGTCTCAGTTGTTATGTAGGTGAGTGGTGATTCAAGGATCTCGTCCCAACGAAGATGACGACTTCGCCGCGATCATCGCGTTTGCAGAATCCCAGCGAGACTGCCTCGGCGTCATTCTTGATTTTTACGGTTCGCTGTCTCTCAGCGGGATTTCGGCCCCAGACCTTGAAGGGGCTTGGCAGGCAACGATGATGCAGTTCCTGTCGGAGGGACCCGCAAAGCCCCGCATGTTCGAGTTTGCTGCTCGCATGACCCGACTGGCCGCGAACGATCAAGTGAGTCGGCTTCACGAAGACCTGTTGAGGATCGGCGCTCGGTCATCGCCCAAACTTGCCAAGATGCTTGCCGCCATGGAAACGGTGGGGAGCGCGTAATCATGGCTAAGCGCGACGTCCAGATAGAGATCAGCGCCAAGGACCGGACCGCCGCCGGCCTGAAGTCCGCTGAGTCGGCGCTCAAGCGCTTCCAGAACGCCCAGCAGGCGACGCAAGCCCGACGTTCAGCCTTCGCCGGTGCGGAGAAGGACGCCCGCGACCTCTACAAGGCATACCAGGATGCCGGCGACGCCGCGCAGACGCTCGGCCGCAAGATGGGCGATGCCAAGCGACCGTCGACTCAACTGAAGACGGAGTTCGCCGCGGCGCGTGAGGAAGTGCGCCGGACCAAGGTCGAGTTCATGGCCGCCAGCGTCGCCTTCGGGAAACTCAATGGTCGGGTCGCTTCGGGCGGCGGATCGTTCGCTCAGTTCGATCGCACGGTCGATGCTCTGCGCAGTCAGACCGTGGCCGCCAATCAGACCGGCGCCGCGCTCGAAGCCCTGGCCCGGGATCTGCCGAAGGTCGCTGCGGCCCAACAGCGCGTCAAGCAAGAGACGGAGCAGGCGACGCGAGCCCTCAATGCGCAGGGCACCGCAGGCCGTGGCCGATCGGGAGGCATCGCGTCCAAGGAACTCGATGCGCTGACGTCGGCAAAGGGTCGCGGCATTCTCGGGCTGCGGCCGTATGAGGTGCAGAACCTCTCCTACCAGATCAACGACCTGTTCACGCAGATCGCCAGCGGTACGCCGATCACCCAGGCGTTCGCGCAACAGGGCGGCCAGATCGCCCAGTTGTTCCCGCAGGCGGCCCTCGGCATCTTGCGGATGATCCCGGTCATCGCACTGGTCACAGCCGCCATTGCGCCCTTCGTTTCCGCGCTGATCGACGTGCAGAACAAGGCCGCGTCGCTCAAGGCGTTCGACATCGCGCTGACCGCCTCGGGCAACGGGGCGAACTACACCAAGGAACGACTGGCCGACCTCGCCACCACCCTGGACGGCCTTGGCGGCTCGCTTGCCGACGCGCGCGCTGCGCTGAACATCTTCGTCGGTGATGCCGTCGAGCCGGCGTATCTGGAACGGTTCGGCAAGGCCGCGATCAACCTCGCGAAGGTGCTGAAGATCGACGTCACGGACGCTGCCAAGCAGGTCTCGACCGCGTTCACCGGCAACATCTCGGACATCCTGTCGCTCGACGACTCGATCACCTTCCTGACGAAGTCAGAGCGGGCACAGATCGAAGCCCTCAAGAAGTCCGGCAAGGAAGCAGAGGCCCGGACCCTGGCCTTCGCGATCTTCGAGCGCCGGTACGATGAGACCGCCGCCAAGATGCGCGGCCCGTGGTCGAACATCCTCAGCAACTTCGGCGACGCGTGGAAGGCATTTGCCGACTACGTCAACTTCATCGACTTCTCGAAGGTGAAGGAAGAGATCAACGGCCTGATCAAACTGATCGAGGATCTGACGTCCAAACTGCCGGGCGCGCGCACTTCAACATTTGCCCGAACCGGAACCCGGATCACGGAACTACAGCAACAACTGTCTGACTCAGAGGCGCTTTCCAGGCAACTTCAGGCTGGAGGCGGGACCGAGTTTCAGCGCAATGCTGCTCGTGCATACCAAGCCCGCATACGTCGGGATATTGCGTATCAACGGGTGCGTCAGGCCGGGCAGTCGCTCGTGGAAGGCATTGACCCGATTGCCCGGCCCGGCACGCCAACCGACACGACCACGCGCCCGCCGGCCGTTCCGACCACGCGGACGCCGCGCAGTGGGGGCCAGTCTGATCTAGAACGACTGGCCATAGCCCAGAAGGAGTTCAACGAAGACCTCGATGCGGCCAATGCCAAGCGGACGTTCGAGATCGGACTGATCGGCCAGACGTCCCGCGAAGCCCAAATCCTGACGACGATCGAGGAAGCCCGGTCGCGTGCGGCCGACGCAGGCCTTCAGTTCACCGAGGCACAGACCGAGTCTATTCGCGAAAGCGTGGCTGCCGCCTATGACGCGCAGCGCGCCTTCGCGGGCAACGAGACCGTCCAACGCGCGTCTCTGGCACTGGCCGAGCGCCGCGGCGAGGTCGAGACAGAAGAAGCCTTCATTCAACGCGGGCTCAAGGAGGCCGGGCTTGAGGCGATCGAAGAGACGAACGCGGCTACCACCGAGACCACGATCAGCCTGACGCGCCAGAGCCGGGAATACGCGAACATCCTTCGCCAGCAGTACCAGATGGACACCGCTGCCCGAGACCGGGAGGCTTCGGAGAAGGCCGTCAACGACCTGATGACCGAGCGTGCCGAGCTGCAGAACCAACTGACCTTCGCCCAGGAGCAGGGCGACCAGGGTGCATCCGAGGCGCTGATTGTCCAACTGGACGCCGTGAACGCGAGACTCCTTCAGGTGATCAGGAGCGCCATCGAGTTGGCCAGATCGCTCGGTGGGCCGAACGCCGCGGCGATCATTCTCGCGTGGGAGGGTATCGCGAAGCAGTTGGAGTCGGTCGGCCAGAAAGCGATCGTCACCGGGCAAGACATCAACAACATGCTCGCCCAGGGCGGGGTCAATGCGCTGGATCGCTTTGCTCAGCAGGTGGTCGAAACCGGGAAAGCGTTCGGCGCCTTGCGCGATGCCTTCCTGCAGTTCGCGGCAGACTTCCTGCGCGAGATTGCCCAGATCATCGCAAAACGGGCATTGCTGAATCTTGTTGAAAAGGGCGGAGGCAAAGACGGCGGCATCGGCGGGGCGATTGCGTCGTTCATCGGCCGGCTGTTCCACACGGGCGGCGTCGTCGGCCAGGGCGGCGGGTCAACCCGAAGGATGTCCCCGATCGATTTCGCAGGGGCCCTTCGTTATCACGGCGGCGGCGTAGCCGGCTTCAAACCCAACGAGGTTCCCGCGATCCTCGAAAAGGGCGAGGAAGTCCTGACGGCCGATGATCCGCGCCACCGTGGAAACGCAAAGGGCGGCGGCGGCGCCACGACCGTCGTCAACGTCTTCGATCCCGCCGACTTCCTCGACCGTGCTCTGAGTGGAGAGGGTGGCCAGATCCTGCTGAACCACGTCAGCCGCAACAGCGGGGCGTTCAAGGCGGCGATGGGATGAGATAGGGCCCGCGGGCGTAGGCAAGCGGCTCTGCAGGCCGTTGCCCGGTAAGTCGAAGCCGAGCGGCCAAGGCCGTGGCCGGCCCGGTCAAAGGCTGCATTGGCTCGTTGGGGCGAGCTTTCGTCTTTTCAGACCTCTTCGTCAGGCCAGACGACCGACTCCACGGTTTCGGCGACGGCTCTCACCAGTTCGCATAGGCTGACCGTGGTCAGTCCATGAAAGCCCGGCGTTTCGGGCATGTAGCGGATAAAGCCATTGTTCAGAGGCGACAGAAGTTCGACGGCCCGTCGAACCGCACCCGTCCTATCGCCCAAGCCAAGACGCGCCGCCTCGTCGTAGGCCTTGGTCAGGTCATGGCTAATCATTCGGAGATCCGCTTCGGTCGCGCCGTGATGTTTGATCCACGCCTTGAACGAAAGTTCCAAAGAGGTGAGACCGAGCAACATAATCGACAGGTCATGCACAGGGTCGTCTTCAATCAAGAGCGTCTGGCATGACAGGGCGAAGCTCTTCGCGCACATCATGAGGTTTTCCGCAGTCGCGCTCATCGGCCGAACCTTGCACGAGATCAGGGGGGCGTGGTGTCGGGAGCCTGACACGACGATCCGAGGTTGTGGAGTCGGTCCCGACCGGAGCCACTGATCCCTCACAGAATGCCGTGGGCCCCGGTGAAGTCCGCGGCTACGCCGGATGGGGCTTCGGAAGCCGGTGGGCGATTGGCGATCAGGTGCGGCCGAGTTTTCGACGGAGCTGACCGAGCATATCCAGATTGTCTACGCGCTTGCCGACCATGAGGTAGAGGCCGCCACCAGCGCGCTCCCAGGCCGCACCGATTGCGCGATCTTCAGCCGCGTCGGCCCACCTGTCGGCACCCTTGTACTCGACGACGAAGATCTGGCCGTCGTCCAGTTCCGCGATGAAATCCGGATAGGTCCGGTCTTTGGACGTCTGGAGCCAGAAGGAGTTCGGGTGCTTGGCGACGTTGCGGACCCACCACTTCACGCCCCTGAGACTGTCCAGCATCCGAGCGCACTGCTGTTCCTCGCCACCGTCCTTGCCATCGAAGGCCGGCACACGGTCGAGGAAGTGATTGCTGAAGCGCTCGCCACCCCGATAGGCGGACTGGTCGTCGTACATGCCGAGTCGGAACTCAAAGTTCTCACTGGCCAAGGTCCTGACAGGTGCCGTTGGTGCGAAGAGATATTGCTGGGCCACGCCCCGGCGCTCGGTCTCGCGCAAGGCGTCGATATGGGACTTCAGTCGCCGGGCGAGGACGTATTTCATCCTCATCAGGGCCAGCACGGTCAGGCCGTGATCCCGGGACAACCGCTCGATCACCGCACTGAACCAACTGACCCGGTCAGCCTGAGCCAGATCCCAGGCGACGATCTGGCGATCGAGCCAAACGGTCAGGAACTGGGGCGTCCAGCCTTCGACGTCGCTGTCAGAGAACATCTCCAGCGTTGATCCACTAGGGCCAAAGGTGACACGGCCGCCATGCACGTCGAGCTCGAAGCGGTTCACCGTTTCGGTCAGAGCGTCTACGAGGCCGGGCACGTCAAATGGCTTATCCGCTAATTTCCAGTCGTGGAACTCGAAGAGTGACTCAAGATCGGCGAGGACGAGTTCACCCTGCACCTCAGTCATCAGACGAGGAACCCGCATGACCTCGCCGCGCGCGGCAGGGGCCAGTTGCGCAAGTTTGGGTGCCAGAGCGGCCGCCGCAGTAGGGGCCACCTGCATAAGGGCTGCGGCCAGACCTGGTGTCGCGGCGGATGCCGCCGTCAACACAATGCCTCCGTCTGCCGAAGCGACCGGAGCGATGCCAGCTGCAGCATAGACAGCTCGAACTTCGGGCGTATCTGGCATCTCGAAACGGAACGGTTCCGGCGCAGGGTCGAACAACAGGCCCTCGCCGAGCGGCAGCTGCGGATGCTCGATCGCCTCTTCGGCTTCGCCGTCTTCGAAGCCCATGTCGATCAGCGCGTCCTTTAGCGCCGTTGCCGCCGCATAGAAGGTCGGCTCCGACACATGGGCGTAGGCCTTATTTAGTTCCATTGCCTTGCGACGGTTCGCATAGGGCATACGCAGAACTCGGCCGAGCAGCTGTTCGACGGCTGTGGCGCTTCTGATCCCGGCGACGGAGCAAAAGACATAGGCGAAGGGGCAGTCCCAGCCTTCCTTCAGGGCCTGTACCGTGATGACGTGCTCGATTTTGCAGGCCGGGTCACGCAGGTCGATCCCGTCCAGACCTCTCTGGTCGCCGGTGACAACCACGATCCGGTCCTCGGGCACGTTGCAATCGTCGATCAGATGCTGCTTCAGCACCTCGACCGTCACTTCGCGGTCTTTCGGTTCGGCCTGATACAGGGTGACGGGCCGTATATAATCGCGGTCGGCCTCGGCCAGCTTCGCCAGTGCCGCCCGCTTCTCAACCGCGCCAGCCACGGCACCCTGCCAGCTGGCATGCTCCTGCAGAACGATCGGCAGTTTGATCATCTGCTCGGCCTTCAACTCGGCTGCCGTGGCGTTAAACAGGATGTTGCTGCGGCCCCTGGGCGTGGCCGTGAACTCGACCACGGCGCTGGGGTTCACCCGCTGGCGCATCATGTCCGACAGGCCGGTGACGACGTTGTGGGCCTCGTCGACGATCATCAGCGGCCGGTTCAGGTGCAGCAGGTTGGCGAAAGAGAATTTCACCTTTCCGGCAGTGTCACGTTCCAGATCGGGGTGGGCATCGAGCAGGGCCGACGGCAGACGGCTGAAATGGGCCTCCATCTCCTCGTGGTGGGCGTAAACCTTGCGACCCTCGGTGTTCTCTACCTTGAGCGCCTGGACAGTGCCGACGATGATGCAGGCGTTGCCCGCCAGATCCTGCGGTCGGACCTGGGCGAAGTCGGCGATGTCGAACACCCGGACATTGCCGCCGAAGGCTTCGTTCAGGGCAGCGCGGTAGGGGTGGCGATGGTCGTTCAGGGCGTCCGCTGTCTGGGCGCGGATTGCGGTGGAGGTGACCAGCCACAGAACCAGCGGGTAGTCGCGGTTCAGGCTCGCATCGCGGGCCACCCGGACCGTCTCGGCGGCAAGCAGGGTCTTGCCACCCCCGGTGGGCAGGCGAATACAGACATAGGGCACATTCTCCAGCCCGCTGGGTGGCGTGTAGGCCCTAGCGTAACGCCCGAGCCGTTCCCTGATTGCGGGACGGGCCGTGATTTCGGCATAGGCGGCGGCGGGGCCGATTTCCTGCGCCCGGGCGAGAAAGTCCCGCAGGGTCGTCAGCGCGGCGTCCTGATACGGCTTTAGCTGCATCAGCGGCGCGCCTTCACGTCATACGGCGTCTGGCGGAAGGCAATGCGCTCGCGCGCCAGGGTGGCCGGGGTGAAGGCGCTCCGTTCCCCGTAAACGATCAGGTCGCCGTCGAAATCGGCCGGCAGGCCCTCCCGAATAATCGCCAGCGTCTGGCGGGTCAGGACATTGCCGCCGGCGGGGCGCTTGTCGCCAAGCACGCCATTGTAGAGCAGGGCCACGGCCCGGTCCCCATGAACGCCGAGCAGTGGACCCTTAGTTTTCGGATCGAGCGGCGCCGAGGTCTCGCTGAACCAGGCATGCGCCGCGAGGGTAGCGTAGGCGATGCCCGCGCTGATCCGGCCGGTCTCGTCGAACACTGTCGCGCCGAGGCTCCAGAAGCGGAAGCCGCCGCCGCCAGTCCAACCGACGGGTTTCGAGATTCCGCCTTGTTCGCCGTCGACCACCTTGGTCAGGCGGGGCTGGCAATGAGTGACAGCGTGGTCGCCCATCTCGATACCGATGTATCGACGTCCCATCTTTGCGGCGACCGCCGCCGTGGTGCCGGAGCCGAGGAAGGAGTCGAGAACGAGGTCGCCCGGGTTACTTGCAATGTGGAGGATCCGCTCCATCAGTCGCTCTGGCTTGGGAGTACCAAAGCTCACATCTGAACCGAACAGCTCGTTAGCTTCCTTCTTTGACTCGTCCGTATGCCCCGCATCGGAGTGAGGCCACCACGTCCACGGAACCAATCCGTCGACTTCTGACAAAAACCGAATGACACTTGGCTGTGCGTTGCCGTCGCGTCCCCAATAGATTCGATCCTTGTCCTTCAGCTTCTCGAATTCAGGTTCAATCGTAGACCAGCATCTACCTTCGGGGGGCAGATGTGTGCGCCCATTGGGCGCAGTAATTCGGTACATTTGATTGGGCCGGTAGCCTTGGGCTGTCATAGGAAGCCCGCGCCAGCGCTTCGTTGGGTCGGCTTCGTTGGGGTCGTCGGGGTTCTTGTAAATCTTGGCCTGAGCGACATCGAGGGGCAGCTTGTTCCGGCCAGTCTTAAACTTCTCAGGATCACGCGCATAAACAAGGATGTGTTCGTGAACGTCACCGATCGCACCCCTGTTTTCCCGGGAGTATCTCTTTTGCCAAACGACATTGGCGACAAAGTTCCCCCGGCCAAAAACCTCATCCATAATGACTTTGAGATAGTGCGACTCGTTGTCGTCAATGGACACCCAGATCGAGCCGTCGTCGGCTAACAGTTCCCGAAGCAGTTCCAGCCGAGGCCATACCATCGCCAGCCAGAGGCTGTGCTCAAGGTTGTCATCATAGTGCTCGGAAACCGCGGAACGCGTATTGTAGGGCGGGTCGATGTAGATGCACTTCACCTGACCGGCATAGAAGGGCAGCAGGCTTTTTAGCGCCTCCAGATTGTCGCCCTGGATCAGCATATTGCCGGTGTCTAGGTCGCCGTGGCCCAGTTCCGGCACCTCCTGCAACAGGCGATACGGCGCGCGGCTGGCGGCCTTCAGGTCTTGGTCGCGGGTTAGCCAGGAGAGTGTGGGCATGGCCCGTCATCGCCCGCTTCGCCCGGAGGTGGCAAGGGCCCGTTCCACTTGGTGCCCTAACCCTCGAACCGCGAAGCGATGCTCCTCACTGTCCCGCCCGTTGGACCTAAGTCATCGCAATAGTCAGCCCCGCTCCCGGGGGCTGGGCATAGAAGGTGACCTTCCCCGGGCATCCCATGCGCCGGCACCTGGCAGTTTGGCCCCATAGGCTAAACGCGTTGCCCTTGGCCTTCGCGATGCGCGGCAGGTCAGCGACCATCCGCAGCTCGCAGACCTCGCACTCAGTATAGACCCGCCAACGGTTCTCGATGACCGCCCGTACGGTAGGGCCGGCCCTGCGCCAGTCGTCAGGGCTGTAGCGATCCAAATTCTTCCGGCCCACGTCAGAACCAGAGAGCGAGGGCGGCAGCGGGGATTGGCCCCTCAGCTTGCGCCGAGTTCCGCGTGTAGGAGACGCTCGCCACGCGGCTGCCGCAGGTGCATCGGAAACGGTTGGATCGGCCCGCTGCAGGCCATTTGTGGGTTGAGCCGAACAGGGGCCTTGGGTCCATCAGGACCGCCTGGCCGCACTCCGGTCGATCACACTGGACCACCATCCGGCGGCCGTGCTCAGGCACGACATCTTCCCGCGCAACTGGGGGACGGTTTGGATCAGGCATGGCATCACCGAGGGGCGGAGATCGTGCAGCCAAGGCTGCGGAGTTGGATGCGGGCGGCGGAGCGCAATATGGCGCCCGGAACCCGAGCCTCAACGCAGGTCAGGATTTCATCTGCCGCTGAGCCCGGGTCGTTTTTGCGGGCCATTTCGGCGTCCAGCTCGGCGAGCAAACTCGCTAAGGATCGGTCGCTCATTCGCTCTCTCCGGGCTGCCGACCCGGGTCACTTGTGACTCCGCGTACGGGCGTCGCGCAAGAGAATGTTCCGTTTTTGTTCTGATAATCCACAGGGTTGCTCCGAACCATGAAGGGCAGCCGCCGCCTAGACTCTCGGAGACGTTGTCGCTTACGGTCGCGCTTCGCGCCGGGAGGGCGCGGGGAGGAACATTATGCAAAAGCTTCTGACGACCAGTATCATGCTGGTTGTCGCGCTCACTTCGACGGCGTGCGCGACCAAACGTTATCCGATCGCGACGACGTTCTCTGCAGCTGAGGCGTCAGCAATGGACTGCGGTGACTTGAACCTGGAGCTTATCCGAGCTGAACAGGTGCAGGCACAGATCGCCGACACCGCCAACCTGGACTGGCGCTCCGCAGCCGGCTTCCTCGGGGACTTCGGAATTGGGAATGCTATGGCCCGCTCCGATGCCGACAAGGCGATCACGCAGCGCATCACAGCGATCCGAACGTCTCAGGTTGATAAGGCCTGCATCGGCACACTGGTCGGCGGCTCCTAAGCGCCAGATTCTCAACGGAAAGACAACGCCGGCTCCCTCGCAGGGGCCGGCGTTTTGCTGTCTGGGGCCTTGGGAAGCGGACGCCGCATGACCGTGATACCGTCCGTCATGGACGAAAGCCTTGCCGACGATCCGACCTACCGTGCCGGTGTCCTCATGGGCCGCCAGCAGTCAATAACCGATGTCATGGACTTGCTGCTGGACCCCGGCCGAGGAAGCGCCGCTGACAAGCTCCTGTCCGTGATGGAATGGGCGTCCAGAGCCTGGAGGAAGGCAAGGTGGAGATTCAGTTGGTGGTCGCTGCTCTGAGAGACGACGGCGACTGAGCCTTGGGAGGCGGATGCGGCTTAGGAGCGTCGCACCACCATCGCGGGCTTTTGCACATCCCAATCCCCGCGAAGAACCGATTCGCGACAAATGCCACAGTCAAGCCGTTGACCATTGATTAGGCATCTGCGTCCAATATGAAAGTTGAGATTTGATGAAGAAAAGCCGCCGGCGTTGACGCGCCGACGGCCTCTACTTCTGACGATACTGCCGGGGTCTGGATCGACCGGCAGCGACTACCACCAACTCTCAAGCGGAGTGTAAGCACTCTGACAGGGTGGTCGTCAACGATCCGTTTAGCGGACCCGTAAGGGCCGATAGGACGATCACAACCATGACTACCTCCCAACAGCCGAGGCTTGACCTCATTCCCCACGACTACCGCGGCGAAATCATCGCGCAGCGAGAGCGCGATGGCTACATCAACGCCACGGCAATGTGCAAAGCAGCCGGAAAGCTCTTCGGCGATTACCAACGCCTGAAGACCACCGTCGAGTTTATGGCCGAGCTTTCGGGGTCTATGGGGATTCCCATAGACGGCCTGGTTTCAAGCATCACGACTGGCCAGAATGAGCTGCGCGGTAGCTGGGTTCATCCGCAGGTCGCGACGCACCTTGCGCAATGGGCGTCACCGCGTTTCGCCGTCCTCGTGTCTAAGTGGGTGCTGGAATGGATGACCGGCGCCGACCGGGCTGAGCGCGCATGGAACATCTTCAACGAACGCCTGGATCTCATTCATGACCGAGTGCCGTTGGGCTATTTCTGCGTATTTCGGGAAACTGCCGACCTGTATGCAGCCCTGATCCGAGGCGGGATCAATCCGGGGCTGCAGATCTTGATCGACATCAGTGTTGGGAAGGTCTGGGCCCGGCACTGGCGTTCGGAGAAGCTGGCCGATCGCTTCGGTCGCGAGTTGAAGTTCGAACACTACTATCCAGACTTCTACCGGCAGGCGCTGTCCAATCCCCAGATGCCAAACTGCTATCCCGAGGACGCGCTACCATCATTCCGTCGCTGGCTCCGCGAGGTCTATGTGCCGACGAAGATGCCAGCCTACCTCAAGCGTTTGGTGGCCGATGGGCGTATCATGGTCGAGGAAGCAACCGCTGCCATTGCGTCACTGGAGCAGCGGGATCGCGTGCGATCGCTCCCCCTCGCTGCCTAACGGATAAGGGCGTCGGCTTCGGCCGGCGCCTACCCCTCGCCCCGAAAGACGTCCGGATAGGCGGATGCGGCTTAGCGAGATTACTTCCGGCGCCCGCCACGACCCGTTTTCGGGGTCGCTTTTTTCGCGGGCGGTTGCTCCTGCTGGTGGAAGAATTTCGGAGCCAGGAAGAGTCCGACGACGCCGGTAATCATCACCGCGCCTAGACTGGCGGCCTGTATCGGGTAGCCCTTCTGCACCATGTAGCCGATGAGGCAGATCATGACGATGAGGGCAGCGAACGCGAGGGCTTGGCCGATGAACTTCAGGGTCACCTCGCCTTTGATGAGGCGAGTTTCGTTTGTGTGGCGGTGGTTCTGCTCGTTCTCCGCCATCGCCATGATCCGCTCGGCGGATCCCGAAAGTGCCTGCTCGTACTGGACGAGCTGACGGGGAGCCGGCAGCGGTCCCTGATGGAACTCTTGGTGAAGCTCGTGGACAACCATGGCGCCGATCTGCTGCTCGGCCTGATGTATTTTGTTTGGCTGCAGGTAAGGCCGAACCTCTTTGAGGATCAGTTGCGTAAGTTGGTTCGTCGTTACCCCGTCATCGGGGGAGTTATCCGACTCGCTCACGATCGAACTTGCTCATGGACGACCTAATATCGCCGCCGACTTTCTTCCAGTCGGAACGAATGCCGCCTTTGGAGAGATAGGCGCCCGCGTTGACGACCGACGGCATAAGGGAGATCGATCGGGCTCCATGCAGCATGAAGCCGTAGCTTCGGGGCGAGTTGCTGGCGGGCTTTTTCATCGTCTCCAATCCCGATCTGGCGGACAGAGTCCCACGACCGACGTAAGACCCTATGTGGTTTATGAAGAGCGCATCGTCAAGAAATCGTTCCGAACGGCCTGATAGGCGGGGGTCATTGCGACGCCGCGGCACGTCGGCGATTGGCGCGCGTACTGGGCATCTGACACGATGGCCCCATGCTCTGGTCTCCCGACATCGACATCATCACCGGCGGCCTGGGCATGAGCTTCGCCCTCTGGAGCATCCGGCGCCGCCAGCTCGGAAAGCCGGTTCACCCGGACGTTGCCAAGGCTGACGGCTGGCTACTGGTCTTCGCAGCGGCTTTGGTCTGCCTGGGTGTCGCGCGCTGGCCGGGCTGACTCTCGGTCGCGATTGACCGAAGGTGGCACCATGACTGCCAAGCTCACATCCGAAGCCATCTATCATCAGATCGGCGCGCTACTCGCGTCTCCGCCTGACCTAGTCGCATTCGACGCGAACTACACGCTTCCGACAACCACCATTCAATGGCTGGGCCGTGCCTCCGCGCTGGTCCGCATCGCGAAACCAGTCGGCCTCGACTACGTGAAGTTTGATGGTCACGTTGAAAATCTAGTCGCCACCATGAATGCAAAGGGCGCTTCTCGGCAGATCATATTGAGTCTGCATCGCCTGCTCTCCGAGCTGGAGCTCCAACTGCCCGCGGCCTCGCAAGGTGCCTTTGTTTCTCCGGGTGCGCAGTTCGATGCCTTCTCAGCCATCGCTCGTATTCTCGGCGAAGCGGGCCGGGACGTTTTGATCGTCGACCCATACATGGACGCGTCAGCGGTGGTAGACTTCGCTGGCTTGGCCCCAGAGGGCGTGTCGGTACGCCTTCTCACGGACCAGGGAAGCATGAAACCGGCGTTGCTGCCGGCCGCGGACAGATGGATCGGCCAGTATGGGACCGCTCGACCTCTCCAGGTCCGGGCGACGACACCGATGCTGCTCCATGACCGGCTGCTGATCGTTGACGGATCGACCGCCTGGATACTGACCCAGTCGCTGAAGGATTTTGCGAAGCGCGCGCCGGCCACGATCCAGCGGGCCGATCCTGAAATGGCGGCGATGAAAGTCGCAGCCTTCGAGGCAGCGTGGGACGGGGCCGAAGCAATCGCGCCGACGCCGCGACAGCCGGTTTAGGACTCGTGCGACCGAAGGCTGACGCCCAGGCGGTCGGCTTCGCTCCGGGCAAGGCCGGCGACGCGGTTCAGAGCCGTCACGAGTTCCGCGAGTGCGCCGCGTGCGGCTGGATACTCCTCGCCGGCCGCCGCCGAAGCCTTCACCCGCAAGAGCGTTCGCGCGTTGATGCCGGTCAGTCTGCCCATGGAGGCTGCCCAGTCCGGGCCGAAGATCTGAACGCCGAGTTCGGCAAGCGTCTCCGAGGCGAGGGCAGGGCGGGCCATTGTATTTCTCCGAGTTGACACTGTCTGTCTATCCGACAACGCCGCCGCTGAAACCCTTCGGCAGACCAAGGCGACGTTTCCCGACGAACTGCTCCCGCGTTAGAGCCCGGCGGGGCGTCTAGAAGCTCCGCCTAAGCGAAGTATTTCTCTGGGTCTACGCCGATGCGTGAGACTGTTGGGCCTGCCTATTTCCTCGGGTCTGAGTGAAGATGAAGCACAACAGGACCGATTGTCATTTCTTCGGGTCTGTTCGCTAGCAGCCGTCACCCGACTGAATGTCTGCGGGAAATATCTAACTGATAAGTGCAACTGAACGACTGATAAGAGTAGGCGAATACTGCGTTATTATTATTGACGGGCAGGCCTGAAGTGTCGGATAGTCCGACAGTCGCAGCACGGTGCAGCGACAGTTCAGGAGCTAATCCCATGCCCACTCAGACTCAGAACAACCCCTCAGTCGCCTCCCTCGCAGCCAGCTTCATGGCAATGCCGGCAGCTTCGGGCGACTACGCCGCCGACAATCGCCAGGGTCACGGCCACGCTGATGCGCTGATCGAGGTCATGCGCGACGCCGAAGTGCCCGGCCTTCTCGGCCACGTGATCAAGGCCGTAGGCGCGTCCGGCCGCTGGAGCGGCGTCGAAATCGGCTTTGCCCACCGCCTGGCCGAATACGCACTCGCGGGACGCTAGAGCGCTAACCCGCGACCTAATCACCCTTTGAGCCCTGGCGCTGTGCCGGGGCCCCATTCGGAAAGTACCGAAATGCCCAACGTCTACGATCAACACCAAAGTGCGTTCGCGCGCGTGTCTGCTTTCGTCATTCTGAAGGATGACGAGCGGGTCGCGACCGTCGCGCTCAAGTTTCCCGCCGACGGCGCCGGCCGCCTTTGGGCTTACGTGCACCTAATCGGCGTCGAAATGGTCCGCGCCCATGCTGACGGCTTCGGATACGACAAGCGCTCCGCCGCCGTTTCGGCCGCGATCGCGAAAATCCCGGCGCCGTCGGATGACAAAGGCCGGAATCCCGAATGGCTGGCGAAGATGAACGCCAATCGCGCGGCCCTGATCATTGCAGCCGCTACAATGGAGTCGCACGGCCATGAATCGGCACTCCGTTCGGCAGGCTTCACCGTCCTGCAGGCGGTCTGATTATGAACCCGAACTATCAGACCAATGCCCCGCAAGGCTATTGCGGCGACTGGACGCGAGGCGCGCCCATGGGTCGCCCGTCAATCGCACCCGAGTCCCGCTCGCTCGCAGAACTGGAAGGCGAGTTTGTCGCGGCCTGTCAGGACCTGGACCGGGCCATGCGCCTGAAGGAAAACCGGCCTTCCGACGGCTGGAAGGCGAGCGCATGGGAAGCGGCTGCTAGAGATGCGTGCGATCGTCGCGAGGAATACCGCGTCCTGATCAAGTCGCACGGTGAACGCGTCGCCGCCTCGCCGAAAGTGACGCTGCGCAAGGTCCGGCTCGACTCGGGCGGTTACGATCCGGAAGGCGCCTATTGGGGGCATGGTGAAGCCCTCTATTGGGCTGCGACTGACGACGGCTCGCTAGATATGACGCTTCGCGCGTCCAATCGCGACGACGCCAGGGCGCAAGTCCGGGATGTCATACCAGGCGCGAGGTTTTTCCGATGATCGGCTATCTGCAGCACGGCCGCGCGGGTGAGCCCATGCGAACCGAACGGGTCGAAGCGAAAGAGTCGCCCATGCCTCACCAAGTCGCTGGCCTGACCTGGACCGCGTCGGGTTATGGCGAGCGCATCCCGACGGCTTACATGGTCCGGGTCGTCGGCCGCTGGCGCCGGGTTTATTGCTACGTTTTCAGCAATAGCGGGACGCTCTTTATCGGCCGCAATCTGCGAACGGGAATCATCGTCGACCTGGACCGCGATACGGCGGAGGCGAGCCAATGAACGACGCCGAACGCTTGGCTTATGCTGCGCAGATGCGCCGCGCCTTTGCCCGCAATCGTCACACGCCGGGCGGCCGACTCTACTGGCGCCAGCTTCACTTTAACGCCCTGTATGCGTCGCGTCGCGCCCGGGCGGAGGCGGGCAAATGAGCGTCGTCGTTTACAATGTCGACGGCGAGCCCGTCGCCAGGTCGCGGAACCTTCGCGGGATTCTGACCTATGCGCGACGCCATCCGGTGAAGCGCGCAAGCGTTTACGCCAAGGGCGACGGCCGCGCCTTTGTCGCGTTCCATTTCAGGGGCGACGCGTTCGCCCGGGTCGAATTCGAGTCGTTCATCGTCGCGGGCGATTGGGTCGCGTCGCGCCGTTCATGGGCTTTGCGGCTAGCAGGTCACAACGCGACGATTCGGGATTACGTCGCATGACCGGCGCCGCTCTTCACCTTGGCCAAGGGGGCCGCGGGCCCGTTCGCATGGCCGGCCGCTTCGCTAATCGTCACGCTCTTGTCGCGGGCGCCACCGGGACCGGCAAGACGACCACGCTCGCCAGTATGGCCGAAGGCTTCGCCGCTATGGGAGTCCCGTCCCTTGTCCTGGACGTCAAAGGCGACCTATCGGGACTCCTTCGCGCCAACGCTGGCGAACTATGGTCGCCCATGGGCGACACCGGCCGCGCGGCTCGCCTGGACTTGTGGCGCATGGGCCCGGACCTGATCGCCCGGGCCCTGGACCTATCAGACGCGCAATCGGGCGCCCTAGATGTCGCTTTCGCAGTCGCCGAGGCCGAGTCCCTCCCTCTCGCCACTCTCGCCGACTTGCGGGCCCTGCTAAGTCACGTGGTCGCCAACGCGCGCGACTATTCGGCGACCTATGGTCTAGTGACGCCTAGCAGCGTCGCGGCCGTTCAACGCTCCGCCCTCCGCCTGGAACGCGAGGCGCGCGAGGCGTTCGGCGCCCCATGCCTAAACGTCGCCCTATGCGCGCGACTGGACGACCACGGCCGCGGTCTGATTACCGTTCTGCAGTGTGACCGGCTGACGCGAACCCCGGGCCTGTATGGGGCCCTTTGCGCGTTCCTGCTTTCTGACCTGTACGGCCGCTTCCCTGAAGTCGGCGACCTGGACCGGCCACGCCTCGCGCTCTTTCTGGACGAGTCGCATCTGATATTCAGCGGCGCCCCTCCGCCGCTAGTGGCCAAGCTGGAGTCCATCGTCCGGCTGATACGCTCTAAAGGCGTCGCCCTTGTCTTCGTCACGCAATCGCCGGCTGACCTTCCGACGGGAATCGCAGGCCAGCTTCAAAACCGGATTCAGCACGGACTCCGCGCCGTGACGGCCGCTGACGCCAGGGCCGTTCGCGCTGCAGCCGATAGCCTGCCAAGGGCGCCCGGCTTCAATGCCGCGCGGGCGATTGAGTCCCTTGGCGTTGGCGTCGCCCTTGTCTCGACTGTTGGCGCCGACGGAGTCCCGTTACCTGTTGACGTGGTCAGGATCGCACGGCCCGCCGCTAGACTGGGCCCGCTAGATCCGGGCGAGGCGGAGGCGTTCTATGTGGCGTCGCCCGTGGTCGCGGCCGTTGTTCCTGTCGTCGCGGCGGCGCCGTCGCCCGTTCAATGGCAACCGGGCCCGCCTCGTAAACGGCGCCCCATGCTGGCGACTCTGATATGGGGCGTTCCGATCGTCGTCGCATTCTGGACGGTCTGCGCACGCCTCTAGCGTCGCTTCTCGACCGAATACCTAGCCCGCCCGGCCATTGGTCGCGGCGGGCTTTTTCACGTCTGGAGTCCTGACGCTCGACACCGGCCAGGGCTGGGCATGGGCTGGGCTGACGATCGATACCGGCCACGGCTGGGCATGGGCTGGGCTGACGATCGATACCGGCCACGGCTGACGAGGCGAGGCTGACGCTATGGGAAGGCCGTGGGCCCGGTGTCCTATTGCGTGGTCCTGGACGGCGCGAGAGGGCCCTATCTGGGCGCCCGGTCTGACGCGTGGTCGTGACGATCGGCGAGCGCATCCAATGGGCTGGGCATGGGGCCGGTGTCCGGACTGCAGGGCGATAGGGCTCAACGCCAGTGAGGGCGGGCATTCTGGGGTCGCGTGGTCGCGCGTCAGGATCATCGCCTAGGACGATCGTTTGAATGGACGATTAGGCGCATCGACGGGCGAAAGAGGGTCCGGGCGACTGGGCTGCAGGTCGGGTCCCAGGCCGAAAAGCTCAATCATATCAATGGCTTTGGGTCCTGGCAACCGAAAAAAGCTAGGGCCGCGGGTCCCGCTGAGCCCGGATCTCGAACGTTCTGAAAAGATACCTAGGCACTTGGACGGACCCGGCGCTGCGTCGACTGGGTTTCCGGAAAAACCGACGCTTGACTACAGGATGAGCAGTTCGAGATTCCTGTAGTCGATCCTGTAGTCGAATAAGCTACTGTAGGATTTAGGGTTTTTCCCAAAAACTACAGTAGCTACAAGAACCACAGCTTTCCTGGGAGTTGAGAAAAAGGAGGATGAACCGCAGTGCCTCGCTAGGCACAGCCCCACCCACTGGCCGTCCCACGACAGCTATTGGCAGGGGGCGTAGTTCCTGTGGCTACTGTAGTAGGAGGTGTAACTCACTAAAATGATGGAACTTTTCCGACTACAGCTTTTTCTCAAGTTAACCGAAAACTACAGCCCGAAAACGAAAAGCCCGACACTGGATCAGCGTCGGGCTCAAAGTTCGATTTAAATCGATGATCTACGCGGCCCGTTCGTAGACCCGCTGGTTGCCGTATTTCTTGGTTTTCCGCGGGTCCTTCATTGGACGCCAGCCGAGGAGCCGCAGTGCTCGTCCAATCTCCACCGACTTTCGCTGATCTGGTGTCCCGTCGTTATGCATCATCTCACGCCAAATCTCGACAGAGCAAACGCGAGAGCGAACCGCGGCGTCGTCCAAATGGTCGTAGCCCAGGTCGTCATTGATCGGACTGTCGAGCCATCGTCCAAGCTGGCCCGCGAGTTGCTCCTCAGCAGTCTCTTGGCGCCGGCTTTCCTGAAGCTCACGAGCTTCCCTCGCGGCCGCTTCATTCTTGAGGAATAGAGGTAGGTCGCCGACGGGTTGATTAGATCGCCACTCGCGATAGATCGTTAGCGCCTCGGCCCACAGCTGATCGACGTTCTGATGAAGGCGGTCGGTGTTGATCTCATCTACACCGCATTCGATCGGCCAGAACCGCCGGCCGCCCGTGTGGTCCTTCAAATACTCGACGTCGTTGGTCGAGCCGATGAAAACACACTGCCGGGGGAACTGCTTGGCTCGATGCTCGAAGGCCAAGCGCACCTTGTCAAATGTCCGACTGATGAAGCCCTTGATCGTTGTGACCTCAGATTTGCTAAAACCCTGAAGCTCAGCAATCTCCAGAATCCAGGCCCCCTGCATTTTCTCGACCATGGCCTTGGTGTCGTGGAAGTCCCCTTCGAGTTCGCAGAACCAGTGCTTCGCCAAAATACGGATGAAGGTGGACTTCCGCTTGCCCTGTAGGCCTTCGAGGATCGGCACAAAGTCGAACTTGTGGCCGGGCTCGAACACCCGCGTCACGGCGCCGAGCATGAACAGCAGCGCGGCCTCGCGGTGATAAGCTGTGTCGGGAGCGCCGACGTAGTCGACGAACAGGTTGGCCACGCGCTGCGTACGGTCCCATGTCAGACCTTCAAGGTACGTTCGGATCGGGTGGAAACGGTTCTGGCTGGCACAGGCGTTCAGCGCATCGTCGAGATCCCGCTTTGATGTTCTGAGGCCATAGCCGCCCTGCCGCGTTGGGGCTTCGAGGACGATACGGATCGAGCCGTCCTGGCTGCTTGTCCAGAGATCGCCGTTGATCGCGTCGCCTAGCACCCACTCAGGTCCGGAAAGCTGGCGGACAGGCTTGGGCCCCGCTTTTTTGAGCCTGAAGGCCTTTGGTCGCGCGATCTGCACCAGTTCCTGCGTGAACTCGTTCGTCGCCATCACCCCGCGGGTGCGTGGATCGTGCTTGATGATCAGTTCGAGGTTGTGGAGCGTCGCTTTGATGCCGACGCCATCCTCGTTCATCTGGAGATAGGATTTCCACTCGGGATCGACCGGCCCGAGACCTGTGACCCCAGTAGCACCCGGTGTGATCGCCGGAATGGGCGCGAGCAGGTCGTCTAGGTCGATCGAATCGGCGGTCTCGACCTCGAACTCGGCGTTCACGTCGGCGTCGAACATCGAATCGAAGTCGTCGACCAAAGCGAGGGCGGTGCCGGCCGGTCGCGGCGCAGGTGATTCGTCTTCGTCGCTCATCAGGTCGTCGAGTTCACCCATCTCGCGTTCGAGGCGGGCGCGGCCGGCGGCCTGAATGAGCGTGGCCATGCGAACCGGCGTGGACGTGCCCTTGAAGGCCTTCGTCCAGCGGTACTTGCTCTCCTTGACGTCGAACTTCGCCGATTGCCGGGCCCATTCGCACCAGCGCTCGAAGCCGACCTGGCTGCCCTCATACTCGTGGTGCAGGGCCATGCCGACCATGACCCAGTTGTCGTAGTCGTCTACGAAATCCTCGGGCAGATCCCGCAGGGTCGATTCGATGTCGGCCTCGGACAGGCCCATCGGCGAGGAGCGGACGGCGGCCCACAGACCATCGTCGTCATCGTCACCGAGCGACAGGTTGTCTTCGGCGGCGCCCCAAGTCTCGACCAGATCCGACGGCAGGATCGCACCGATGCCGAGACCCAGCAGGTCGAAGTTCAGTTCGCGACCCCAGCGGTAGTTCTCGCCCGTGTCGGGGTGGACCGAAGGCGGCAGCACGGCCTGCTTGGGCGAGCCGAACAGTTCGATTTCCCAGTCGTTCTTGCGGACGTCGCGGCCCTTCTTGGGGTCGAAGACCATGGCGTGACCGGCGGACTTGGCCAGTTTCGCCGAGCGGAACGGCTTGTCAGTGAAGAAGTAGAGGTGTCGGCTCTCGCCGCCCGATCCGCTGATCACATAGGCCGCATCGCGGGCCTCGGGCCACATCTTGAGCATGACCGCCCAGGCGTCGCCGGCCTGATCGGGGTCGCGGATGTCCATGTCGATCAGATGCAGGTAGCCGAACGGCGTATTGCTCAGTTCGCCGAGCCTGACGCCGACGTTGAGGCCGCGTTGATACGAGGCGGCAAGTGATTCGAGGGTGTGAACCGGCGCGGTCTGCCAGTGTTCGCCGATCGGCCGCTTCTCGCGACGATGCAGCCAGTGAACTGCGATACCCGCGTCGACCAGTGGTTCGACAGCGGACAGCACGTCCTGTTCGCTAGGCGTGCGGGGTCGCTCGGCCGCTGCGGAGCAGCGACCCTGGGTAGCCGTGCGGGCCATAAAAACGGCTCCTGATTTGGGGGTGGACTAGGTGGAGACTGGAGGGAGGGCGAGGGCGAGTTGGCCTGTGGGTGTGACCACCAACTCGGCCCGCCGGACCAGGTCGTTGCCGAGTTGCGCGCCCAATCGTTTTCGACCGGCCGCTTCCTGCTTGGAAAGCCGCGTGGCGAGAAGAGGGGGCATGCCGACGGCGATCAGGGACCGCCGTCGTTCACGCTGCCACCGCTTCCACGGGCATTGGCGGGCTTTCACGTCCGCACCTTGGGCTTGTCGCACTTAGCCGCGCGCCGCAGTACATTCTTGAAAGCGGTCGTTCGGGTGAGACCCCGCCGCGTCAACTGAGCGACAAGCTTTCCCCAACGATGCGGAGAGGTTGAGCCGACGTGTCGGTCAGCCATTGGACCGTCCCGCCTTCTTCGACTCCTGATCACGCCAGACGCCATCGACGACCGCGGCTGCCAGAGCCGCCACGTTGGTATTCCTGCCCGTGGCATCCGTGTCCAAAAGTGCCGTTCGAATCCCAGCGTCAGCCGTGGCCATCCGCAAAAGCGTCCTGGTGGCCGCGCCTCGGGTAGTGCCGGCCAGCGCCACTGTTGCCGCATCGCGAAGTCCGACAGTTGGAACTGATGCCAGATTGGTGGGTGTAGAAGCGGCAGGGGGAGGTGCCTCACCAACGATGGGATCGGCCCGAGCGCCACCCTTGCCCTGCCGCGCAAACAGTTGGGCTGCGCGACCTTGAGGAGCGCGGACTGCCCCGTCGCCGTGACGGGCAAAAAGTTTATCGGCGCGACCCCCGGGCGTGCACGCCGATCCTTGGTCGCCGCGAGCCAACAAGCGATCGGCGCGACCCCCCGGCGTGCATCGGGCCCTCTCCTTATTGCGAGCGAGCTTTGCTTCGGCCCTCGACGGCCGCCCCGCTCCGCGAACCGACTTGGTCGTTCCTACTCGGACTATATTGTTATCCATTGTCGGTTGGGTCATGTCAGTCCTCCGTCGAAAGGTCGTCGGTCGCGGCGCCCAGTCGAAGCAGCCGAGCCACATCGGCTTCGTCGACCTCGAAGAGTGCGCCCGGCTCGACGGTTTCAGTCCGAGCACGCATGATCGGCATGCCGTCGTCGTCGTAGCCAACGAGATCGGAAACGCCGGAAAGTTCGGGACGCTGGATGGCAGCGATTGCTCTGAGTGTGATCACGAGTTGGTCTCCAAGGTTTGGTTGATGATCTCGACGTCGGCGCTGATCGCCGCAGCCAAATGTTCAGGCTCAAGCTCAGGGGGGCGGAGCAATGTCGGGACTTGCTTCACCAGCGCCCCGCTCACTCGTTCGGTAGAAATCAGACCGGGATGGGTTGGATCGGTCGTTTTCGGCGCCGCACCGATCAGCCGGGTTTTCACCCGATCGATCGCCGCCAGTCGTACGAGAGCGGGGGCCATAGCCGTGAGGAGGGCCTTGGCATCTGATAGGGCGACAGCCTGCTCCGCCGCAGCCCAGTCCAAGGCAGCTCTAACCCGAGCTGCGCCGGTGGTCTGAATGAGGGCAGCGGCTGCGTCGACGGCTTCGGCTGCCAAGGGCAGCGCAAAGTTCGTCGCGTCGCGCTTAAGTTCGAGGCGCTTGATGCGATCAGTTTCTGGATGATCGTCGGCAAGGTCATTGCCGGCCATGACTTCGGTGGCGAGTCTTTTCCCAAGTTGGGTCGTTAGCCGAGCTGCCTTATCGTCAGATTCCCTCGCCGAGGAGGCGAGCTCTCCGTACTTCGTGACAGCGGCGGCGTGGACGGCCTTTGAACGGGCGAACGCTTGCTCCGCGGTTGCAAGTCGTTGCGCAGCGTCATTGATGGCGGGGACGACGATGGGTTGCGGCTTGGGCCTCGCAACGGGTGCGTCGATCTTCTTAGACTTCGTGGGGCCCGGATGGACGGTGCCGGTCTGGTAGATCCGGTATCTGTCGACACGCTGGAACTCGATGTCGAACACGCAGCGGACGCGGCCGTGCTCATCTTCAATGTCGAAGACGACCGTATTGATCGTGTCCGACCTCAGGTAGTCCTTCAGCTTCGAGACATCGGTCGTGAAGGCCTTCTCGGGGTCGGCTCGAAGCCCGCCCGCCGGCCGAGCCAGTTCGAACTGTCGATCACTTTGCATGGCGAACCAGGTGCGGTGGCCAAACCCGGCGATGACTGCAGCGCGGGCCCCTGGCGTGGCCGCTTCGCCCAGGCTGTCCATGTGCGGCTGGAGTTCAGAAAGTCGCTGGTCGACGACGGCGCTCACAACGCACCTCGCGTCGCTGCGACACGCTCAGCAATCCATGCGTCGAGCGCGGCAACCGGATAGAGGCAGCGGCGCCCCAATCGTAAAAACGGCGGCGACCGATCGGGCTGGTAGTTGCGCAATCGGATTAGATGGGACTTCGAGATGCCAGATACCTCTGCCACCTCGTCGACACTGATTAGTTTGGCTGCGGTCACCGCGGCTCCTCCTCTGTCTGGAAGGAGAGGGTGCGGGATGGACCCGGTAACGTTCTAGTGGGTCAGCCGGAGGGTGATGTTACGGTTACGCGTACGCCCTGGACATCGATGTTGGGCAAATGCCCCACGTACGCCAGCGGGGGCCCCCACAGGGCCTGGAAGTAGACTTCCAGGGTCGTCTGCCAAGCCCCTTGGTTTAGATTAGATTCAAAGCTGGTAGATGAAGCAGGGGAGGGCATCTGATGATCTCTGTGCTTATGGTCCAGCTGCTTAATGGCAGTCCACGTCAAAAGTTCTTCGACATGAGTCCGATCTATGGCCTTCATCGCGCTCTGAAGGTTGTTCCAATCTTCCGCGACCCTTCGGTAGGCTGCCGCCTGCGACATCCCACGCGCAATGTATTTCCGTGCTTGCCTCAGCTTCTGAACCGTCTGCGATGACAGACCCTTGGTGCCTGCCGGCGTAGGAGCGGCCCAGTTCGGTTTTGGCGCCCCCCAGCGGCGTAGTGGCGGCCTCTGAACTGGCCCCCGGGTCGGCATATGTAGCGCCGTGAACGTAGAATGCTCAGCGAGCATACGCAGCACCACCTTACTGCCGCTATCAAGTCTAGATGGCATCGCGTAGTGCTCGCGGGCGGCGAGAAGGCGGGCCTTCAAATCGATTGAGGCCTGGAGCGAGCCTATATGCGCGGCCTGCTCCCGCCGGCGCTCGGCGTCAGTCTGCCGTTCCTTTAGCGGGAGCTCAGGGCCAACGAAGGGATACTCATCATCGGTCAGATCAACGGGATAATGGGGCGTTTGGAAAGGTTCTCTTTGGGGCCACCACTGGAGCGGCGGTGACTCCAGAATGGCAATAAGTTGGCACTCGCGATTCTCAACAGTTTTGACTTCGGCCCACAGTTTCGCGACAGCGTCCTTGCGCTTGCGCGCCCGCTCGTCCTCGGAATTCCGTTGAGCTTCCTGCTCGTGGACTCTCCTCATCCCACGTCCGCCTGAAGAGCCATCGCCGCTGCGATCGATCCAGAAATCGCGTCGGACGCCCGACGGAGCGGATCGTCCGCGAGATGGCTGTACCGCGCCGTGGTCGATGGATTGGCATGACCAAGCAGCTTTCCGACGACCTGAAGACCCAGGCCCGACGCGGCGCCGAAGGAAGCGAACGAGTGTCGTAAATCGTGAATCCGAAGCCCGGGAAGACCCGCGTGCACCGTGATTGCCGCCCATGGCTTTTTCAGATCCCGGCGCGGCAGGTAGACCAAGTTCCCCGTTTCGCCGGGCGTTCCGCGACCCGGAATCACGTGCTTGCCGAGGCGGGGGAGGTTGCGAAGGATTTCAAGTGCGGCTGGGCCCAGCAGGATCGCTTTCGAGCCTGTTTTGCTGTCGCGCAGATGCAGAGCGCCCCTCTCCAAATCGACCTCAGACCACGTCAGATTCAAGATCTCACGCAGGCGGGCACCCGTTAGCATCAACAGTCGGATCGCGGCCAAGGCGAACGGATCGACCTTAGTGGCGCTGACCGACGTGTTGACGTGGCGTGTCTTCTTCGTCGGATCGATCGACCAGGGGAGGCCACTGGTTTCCGCCAGTCGCATGGAGTCACCCAGTCGGCCGATCTCCTCCGAACTTAGGAAGCGTTCACGACCTGTCTCGGTGAAGCGATCGACCCCATGGGCGGGGTTCCGGTGATCTTCCGGAATCAGGTCATGTTTCGAGGCGTAGGCAAATGCCGCATGAAGCAGCGCCACAATCCGATTGGCTGTGACCTTTTTCGTCGCTCCGACCTTCTTGTGAAGCTTGGCGACGTCGGCACGGGTAACCTCGACAGCGATGCGGGTTCCGAGCTCGGGACGAATCCAGTTTCGGATGTGCCCCTCAAATATTGAATGCGTGGATGCCTTCCGGGTCACCGCGATGCGCTCGCTGAGGTAGGCGTCCAGGACATCGGAGACCGTGGCTGCCCGGCGACGCTCGGCACGGGCTGCACCAGGGTCTGCGCCCAAGCGAACCCGGGCCAACTCATCCGTCGCTCGTTTCCGGGCGGCGTCGGCTCGGAAGGCCGGCGAGTCTCGACCGATCGAGATGCGGCGCTTGTTCGTCTGGCGCCCGCCGGCACCAGGTCGGTACTCCACGATGTACGTCCGGACACCAGAAGCCGTGACGCGCAGGCCGAAGCCCGGCAGCTTGGTGTCGTAGTAGACGGTCGTGCGCTCAGGAACCGGCAGTGCTGCCACTGTCGTACGATCGATCAAAAGGGTCGGCATATCCGCTCCGTGTCGCCACCAATGTCGCCACAGGCCACAGTATGCCGGGGTACGTCAATAGCCCTTCAGCCATCTCAGAATCCCTCATTTATCTAGTTAGTTGAGGGATTTAAACGGAAAAGCGAAATCCAAATGCCTGCTGGCGGGACGCAGGCCAAGCCCAGATACCTCAAAGAAACAGACTGGGGGTCAAGGGGTCGCAGGTTCGAATCCTGTCGCTCCGACCATCTTCCTTTTCAGGAAAATGAGTCGGCAAAGAGGGGCCGCTTTCGAGCGGCCCCTTTTTGCATGTTTGAGGCGCTATCACTCGCCGCGCGGCGGCTCGCTGCTTGAGCGGGTTTGGTGTGCTATCGCTCGCGACGCGGTCGCTCAGGGCTTGAGCGGGATTGGGGCGCGCTTCTACCGCTTCTTCAGGAACGGCTTGCCCTCGGCCCAGGACATCAGCGGCAGCAACGGCACGCCCCACAGCGTTCCGGCCAGACCGTAGAAGAGCAGGGTCGCCACCGGATGATCCGGCACATGGGCGCCGATGGCGATGACCCCCCACACATAGAGGACGAGGAAGGCGAGAATGCCGACCGAGGCGATGGCCCGACGCGCGCGCAGCCCCATCAGCGGGTGTTCCGGAACAGATAGTAGGTGACCAGACCCAGCACGGTGCCTGCGCCCGACCACAGGACCCAGCCGAACTCGTCCATCGTCGAGACCCCGAAGACGCGCACCGCCAGGAACCAGCCGCAGGCCGCACCGGTCAGGGCCACCAGCGAGGCGGCGAACAGCCCCCTCCGCCCTGTCAGCAGATCGGCGATCCAGCCGAGGACGAACGCCCCGACAACGGCGACGACGATATCGGCGTATTCCAGCAGTGATTCCAAAACGGGGGGCTCCAGGCAGGTCGGCATGCGACCCTGCGTCATGACTTCGGACTTTGATCTCGCCACGATCCAAGGGCATACCGCCCCGGTCGCCGCGATTAGCGACACTGTATCCGTTGGAGCGTCAGGCGTCGAATGAGCCGTTTCAGAAGTCGGGACCAATCGAGAGCCGTCGCCGTCTGGCTGTTCGTCTGCGCCGCCATGGTGTTCGCCATGGTGGTCATCGGGGGGATCACACGACTGACGGGTTCAGGCCTGTCGATCACCGAGTGGAAGCCGATCATGGGTGCCCTGCCGCCGATGTCGGCCGCCGACTGGGCCCAGGCCTTCGAGAAATACAAGGCGATCCCGCAGTACGCCCAGATCAACGCCGGCATGTCGCTGGGGGAGTTCCAGGCCATCTTCTGGTGGGAGTGGTTCCACCGGCTCGTCGGGCGGCTGGTCGGCGTGGTGTTCGCCGTGCCGTTCTTCGCCTTCCTGTCGTTCCGGCTGCTGTCCGGGCGGGGCTTCCTCGGCCGGATGGCCATGCCGACGCGGTTGATCTGGCGCTGCGCCCTGCTGTTGTCCCTCGGCGGACTTCAGGGGCTGATCGGCTGGTGGATGGTGTCTTCGGGCCTGTCGGAACGGGTCGATGTCGCCCCCGAGCGGCTGGCGACCCACCTGGGGCTGGCCCTGGTCATTTTCGCCGGCCTGATCTGGACGGGGCTGGAGGCCTGGTCGGGCGAGGAGCATTCGCGTTCGCCCGCAGGCTGGAGCCGGGGCGCCGCCATCCTCCTGGGCGCGATCTTCATTCAATGCCTGCTGGGCGGTCTCGTCGCCGGGGCCAAGGCCGGCTTCATCTACACTGACTGGCCGCTGATGAACGGCGATGTCCTGGCGCCTGTCGACTGGGGTCTCGGCGGTCTGGCCTTCCTGCATGACCAGGCCCTGGTCCAGTTCAATCACCGGGTCTTCGCCTATGGCCTGCTGATCGGCGGCACCATCTACGCAGTCCAGGCCTGGCGCTGGCGGCTGGCCGAGGGGCTGGGTCTGGCCGCCTTCGTGGTGGCCGCAGCCCTGTGGCTGCAGGCGGCGCTGGGGATCGTGACCCTGATCCACGCCGTGCCGCTGTGGCTGGGCGGGCTGCACCAGGCGGGGGCGGCGGTCGTCCTGGCCCTGGCGACGGCCAATCTCTGGCTGGTCCGACGCTCGCAACCCCGGCTTTTCATGTCCGGACCCCGCGTCTAGCCCGTCAAATCGGGCGGTATTTTGATACCGTTACAGAAAAGCCGTTTTAGAACAGTAATATAGGGCGAGTTGCGCGCGCGAACCGGCATTGACGCCTGTGGATGTTTCCCCTACTAGCGCGCCTTCGCTCGCTTCGGCCCGTCCGGAGCGACCCCGTTTCGCCTCCTATTTCAGGAACCACCTCATGCTGAAGAGCACCACGGCTGCCTTGAAGCCGTCCGAGGTCGAGAGGAAGTGGATTCACATCGACGCTGAAGGCGTCGTCGTGGGCCGTCTCGCGACCTTTATCGCCATGCGTCTGCGCGGCAAGCACCTGCCGACCTACACCCCCCACGTCGACTCGGGCGACTATGTCGTCGTGACCAACGTCGACAAGGTCGTGTTCACCGGCAAGAAGCTGACCGACAAGATCTACTATCGCCACACCGGCCACCCGGGCGGCGTCAAGTCGACGACCCCGCAGAAGGTCCTGAACGGCCGCTTCCCCGAGCGCGTGCTCGAGAAGGCTGTCGAGCGGATGATGCCCAAGGAAAGCCCGCTGGCGCGCGGTCAGATGACCCACCTGCGTCTGTTCGCCGGCTCGGCCCACGAGCACGACGCCCAGCAGCCCGAGACCATCGACTTCGCCGGCCGTTCGGCCAAGAACACCCGGAGCATCTGAGCATGACCGACGTCACTGAAGACACGGCCACCGGCTTCGACGCCCTCAAGGGTCTCGCAACCTCGGACAACGGCTACGACAACTCGGCTCCGGTCTATGTCCGCAAGGTCGACGCCCAGGGTCGCGCCTATTCGACCGGCAAGCGCAAGAACGCCATCGCCCGCGTCTGGGTCATGCCCGGCAGCGGCAAGTTCACTATCAACGGCAAGGATCAACTGCAGTATTTCGCCCGCGAAATCCTGCGCATGATGATTGCCCAGCCGCTGGTCGTCTGCGGTCGCGAGACCGAGTTCGACGTCGTCTGCACGGTCGAGGGCTCCGGCCTGTCCGGCCAGGCCGGCGCCATCCGCCACGGCCTGTCGCACGCCCTGACGCACTATGAGCCGGCCCTTCGTCCGGTCCTGAAGCCGCACGGCTTCCTGACCCGCGACAGCCGCGTCGTCGAGCGCAAGAAGTACGGCCGCGCCAAGGCCCGTCGTTCGTTCCAGTTCTCGAAGCGCTAGTCGCAATCGCGACTTGGAATACAAAGGCGCTCCGGGGAAACCCGGGGCGCCTTTTTTCTTTGGGAGGTCACGTGGGTCGGGAAACGTTTTCAGATCTTACCCTGGCCGACATCGCGGAGATGGACCGGCAGCGCGCGGCTATTCGCGAATTGGCCAAGACGGCTCTCGGCTACGGCGGCGAGATTGATCTTCCGACGCTTCAACTACTCGTGGATGCCGACGTCGTGGCGGTTGAGGACACCTGGCGCCTTCAGGGCTTCGGCGTTTGCTTCGGAGACGCGATCACCCATATCGCACCGATAAGCTGGCGAATTATCGAGGACGAATGGGGTCGGGACCCAACGCTATGTTGGGAGAATTCCAAAGTGAACCTGAACGCCCTGACGGTTCTCTCGAAGCGTATTGAGGACGGAGAACGTCCCGAGGTCGAGCGACTCGCTCGAGAGCTTGTAAATCGGGGCCTTGAGTTAACGGACGAGCATTGGCGATGACCCACACCATCTTCATCGACGGCGAGGCCGGGACCACGGGGCTGGAGATCCGCCAGCGGCTGGAAGGCCGGACGGACCTGGAGTTCATCTCCCTGACCGGCGACCTGCGGAAGGACCCGGCCGCGCGCGCCGAGGCGCTGAACGCCGCCGACGCCGTCATCCTGTGCCTACCAGACGAGGCGGCCAAGGAAGCCGTGGCCATGATAGAGAATACGACGACGCGGGTCATCGACGCCTCCACCGCCTTCCGCACCGCCACGGGCTGGACCTATGGCTTCGCCGAGATGGACGCCGTCCAGCGCGGCCAGATCATCGGTTCGCGCCGGGTGTCGAACCCCGGCTGCTATCCGACCGGCTTCATCGGCCTGATGCGGCCGCTGGTGAAGACCGGCCTGATCCCCGCCGACTGGCCGATGACGGTCAATGCCGTGTCCGGCTACTCCGGCGGTGGAAAATCAATGATTGCCGAGTTTGAACAAGAGGGCACGACCCACGCCTTCCGCGCCTATGGCCTGTCGCTGCAGCACAAACATGTGCCGGAGATGACCAAACATTCGGGCCTGAAGCACGATGTCCTGTTCGCCCCGGCCGTCGGCGCCTATCGCCAGGGCATGCTGGTCGAGGTTCCGCTGCAGCTCTCGGCCCTGCCCGAGACGCCGTCAATCGACCGTCTCCACGGTGCCCTGGTCGAGGCCTATGACGGCTGCCGCTTCGTCGAGGTCGCCGGGCTGGATGCTGCCGAGGCGATGACGGGCCTGGACCCAGAGGGGCTGAACGGCACCAACAGCATGCGTCTGCATGTCTTCGGCCATCGCGACGGCGCGCAGGCGCGGCTGGTCGCCCTGCTGGACAATCTCGGCAAGGGCGCATCGGGCGCGGCGGTGCAGAACCTCAACCTGATGCTGGGTCTGGACGAGGCGACGGGGCTCATTTGATCCGGGCATCCCCGCGAAGGCAGGGATGCACGGAGTTTACAGCGGTCGACGCTTGAAACCCTGCCCGCCTTTGCGACGTATAAGAGATCATGACCCACGTTCTCACGACCTCACGCCGGACCCTTCTGCTCGGCGCCGCCGCGACCGCCCTGGCGTCCTGCACCTCGGGCGAGGCCGACGCCTCCGTGGCGCAGTATGCCAGCTCGCCGTTCCGTCGCGTGACCGACGCCCAGTGGCGTGCGCGGTTGCCGGGCCTGAGCTACGACGTCCTGCGCCACGAAGCGACCGAACGGCCGTTCACCAGCCCGCTGAACGACGAGCATCGGGCAGGAACCTTCGTCTGCCGGGGCTGCGATCTGCCGTTGTTTCAGTCGCGGACCAAGTTTGACAGCGGCACCGGCTGGCCCAGCTTCTACGACTACATCCCGGGCTCGCTGGGCATGAAGCAGGATTTCGCCATCGGCATTCCCCGCACCGAATACCATTGCGCCCGCTGCCTCGGGCATCAAGGCCATGTGTTCGACGACGGTCCGCGCCCGACCGGCAAACGCTACTGCAACAACGGCGTCGCCCTGACCTTCAGGCCCGCCTGACCTTCAGCGCCGACTCGATCGTCACGCTGGCCATGACCGAGGCGATGATGACCAGCAGTCCGTAGTCATGGCCGCTCCAGATCATCGGGATGGCGGCGAACAGCATGACCACGACCGGGAAGCCGCCAGCCCAGGCGGCGGTCGCGGGCGTGTCGAGATTGATCATCGGCGGTGTCACCCGGCCCATGCGCCGGGCCATGATGCCGTTGCCGATCACGAAGGCGACCACGCAGATCACGGCGATGACCGGATATTTGATCGCCCCTCCCGGCGCGCCGAACAGGGCGCCGGTCGCGATCAGCAGGGTCAGGGCGATCAGGGTCGAGACGGCCAGCAGGAAGTTCGGTTCGAGACGCTTCAAGACTTCACTTTCACATAGGAGCCGGGGGCCGGCTCGATGGGCTTCAGCGGCCCCTTGTTCGGATCACGCGCCGGGATCATGTCGCCTGACTTGTCGGCCAGCCAGGCGGCCCAGTGGTTCCACCAGCTGCCTGGATGCTCCACCGCCGCCGCCTGCCATTCGGCGAGGGTCCCCGGCAGGGCGGCGTTGGTCCAGTGCTGGTACTTGTTCGCGCTGGGCGGATTGATGACCCCGGCGATATGGCCGGACCCCGCCAGCGTCAGGGTCACGGCGGCGTTCGAGAAGGCTTTGGCCGAGCGATAGACCGAGTTCATGGGCGCGATATGGTCCTCGCGGCTGGCCTGGAAATAGAGCGGGATGGTCACCTTCGACAGGTCGACTTTGATGCCGCCGATGGTGAACTCGCCCTTCGACAACAGGTTCTGGCCGTACATCGAGCGCAGATAGTCGAGGTGCAGCTTTTTGGGCATGCGGGTCTGGTCGGCGTTCCAGAACAGCAGGTCGAACGCAGCAGGCGATTTGCCCATCAGGTAGTTGCTGACGAAGAACGACCAGATCAGATCGTTGGCGCGAAGGGCATTGAAGGTCTCCGCCATCGCCGCACCGGGCAGGACGCCGCCCGCTGCGTCCATCTGCTCCTCGACATGGGCCAGCCAGTGCTCGTCGGTGAACAGCAAGAGGTCGCCGGCCTCGGCGAAGTCGTGCTGGGCGGCGAAGAATGTGGTGGCGGCGACACGGCCGTCCTTCCTGGCGGCCATATGCGCCAGCGCCGCCCCCATAAGCGTCCCGCCGATGCAGTAGCCGACGGTGTTCACGGTCTTCGAACCCGTCTGCTCAAGCGTCTTCTCGACGGCGCGATAGATGCCCTTTTCCAGATACTCGTCGAAGCCGAATCCGGCCTTGTCCTTGTCCGGATTGACCCAGGAGCAGACGAAGACGGTGAAGCCCTGGGCCGACAGCCAGCGGATCAGCGAGTTCTCCGGCTGCAGATCCATAATGTAGAATTTGTTGATCCATGGCGGGAAGATCAGCAGCGGGACGGCGTGCTGCGTCTCCGTGGCCGCATCGAACTGGATCAGCTCGAACAGCTCGTCGCGCCAGATAACCTGGCCCGGGGCGGTGGCGACGTTCTCGCCGACGACGAACTTGCCGTAGTCGGCCTGGCTGATCTTCAGCTTGCCCATGCCGCGTTCGAGGTCGGCGGCGAAATTCTGCATCCCCCTGACCAGCGATTCGCCGTTGGTCTCGGCCATGGCCTTCAGGGCGACCGGGTTGGAGGCGAGGAAGTTCGATGGCGAGAAGGCGTCGGTCAGCAGTTTGGTGAAGAATTCAGCCCGCCGCTTGGTGCGCGGATCGACGTCCTCGACCGAGGAGACGAGGCCGTTCATCCAGTCCGACGTCACGAGATAGGACTGGCGCATCATGTCGAACATCGGATTCTCCGACCAGGCCGGGTCCTTGAACCGCTTGTCTTTCGAGGGGGCAAGGGTCTCTTCCCCGGCCGCGCGCCGAGTCGAAGTGGCCCACAGGTCCATATAGCGATTGAACAGATCGGCCTGGGCCGCGAACAGCTTGTCCGGGCGCGAGGCGAGGCTGGTCATCACCGAATTCATCGCCGGGCCGACGTTGAACGGGTCGGGCGACAGGGCGGCGGGGCGATCCGCCTGTGACAGAGCCGCCTCGGCGATCGCCGATTGCGCCGTCATCGCCGCCCTGGCCAGGTTCAGCGACAGGGCCTCCAGCATTTCGCGCTGGTCGGCGCCGGGGAAGGCGAACGGAGTGTCAGCCGGGGGCGACGAGCCGGCCGTGGGCGCTTCAGCCTGGGCCTCGACCCGGGGTTCCGGCTGCGGGACCGTCTCGACCGGCGCCGTATGCGCACGCGGCGCTCGGGGTTTGGCCGAGGTCGGGCGGCCTGACTTCCGCGGCGCCCGGGCGACGGGCAGGGGCTCGGGCGGGGTCCTGGGGGTCCTGGCCATGGGTATCCGCGCGCCTCCGCTGTGACGTCGGACGTTTGCTCCGCCCTTCCGCCTGTCGCGATCATGGCCTAGACCGGACCCGAAATGAACGCGCGTCAGGCGAAAAAGATATCCGGCGGCTTGCTGCTCGCTTCGGCCGTCACGGCCCTGGGCGGATGCGCGACCGCGTTCGACCCCCAGACGGACGAGGCCTCGCCCCTCGCGCCCCGTGTTCAGGCCCTGGTGGACGCCAACCGCGCCTATCCCCGCTGGGAGGATTTTCCGCGTTCGACCGATCCCCTGCCGAAACCCGTGGAGGTCGCCGCCCGCGTGAACGGCCTGCGCGTCAGCGGCACGGACCTGGCCGCCGAGGCCGCGCGGGTCGACTGGCAGCTGGGCGATCCGGTCGCCTTCGCCAATGAGGTCAACAGCCGCATCGACGCCCAGGCCGTGGCCCCGATCACCGCCGAGACCCAGGCGGAGGTCGAGGCCTTCGCCGCCCGCACGCGCCAGCGCGGAACCGCTCCGCCGCCCGTGGACAGGGGCCCGGCGCCCCGCTGATTTTCGTCCCTATCGCCCGGTCGAGAGAATCCGGGGATCATCCTTCCTCAGGAGCATTCGACATGGCTGACACGGCCCCCTTCGCCTCGACCCTCGCTGCCGACGCCGCCATGGTCACCGAACTGGCGGCCATCGCGTCCTGGGCCCAGATCGGCCGCGGCGACGAGAAACAGGCCGACCAGCTGGCGGTCGACGCCATGCGCACGGCGCTGAACAGCCTCGACATCGACGGCAAGATCGTCATCGGCGAGGGCGAGCGCGACGAAGCCCCGATGCTCTACATCGGCGAGAAGGTCGGCACCGGCAAAGGCCCCAAGATCGATATCGCCCTGGACCCGCTGGAAGGCACCACCCTGACGGCCAAGGCCATGGCCAACGCCCTGACGGTCCTGTCGATGTCGGCCGGCGGCGGCATGCTGCACGCGCCCGACACCTATATGGACAAGATCGCCATCGGCCCGGGCTATGCGCCGGGCACCGTCGATCTGGACATGAAGCCGGGCGACAATGTCCGTTCGCTGGCTTCCGCCAAGGGCGTGCGGCCGCAAGACATCACCGTCTGCGTCATGGACCGTCCGCGCCACGAGGACCTGATCGCGGCCCTGCGCGAAGTCGGCGCTCGGGTCATGCTGATCACCGACGGCGACGTGGCCGGCGTCATCCACACGGCCGAGCCGGAAACGGGTATCGACCTGTATCTCGGCTCCGGCGGAGCGCCGGAGGGTGTGTTGGCCGCCTCGGCGCTGAAATGCGTCGGCGGTCACTTCCAGGGCCGACTGCTGTTCCGCAACGACGACGAGCGCGCCCGCGCCGAACGCACCGGCGTGACCGATTTCGACCGCAAATACGACCTGCATGAGCTGGTGTCGAAGGACGCCGTCTTCGCCGCCACCGGCGTGACCAAGGGCGCCATGCTGGACGGGGTGAAGATGGGGCAGGGATTCGTCACCACCCACACCCTGGTCATGGACTCCTCGACCCGCACCGTGCGGCGCATCCACACCACGCGCCCCCTCTGATGGCGGATGGAGCCCCCGCATCCGGCCCTCATAAAGAGGGATGGGCGCCGGGGTTCCTCGATGTCTCGCGCTCGCTGTCCGGACGCGCCTGGCGGCAGAGGCCGGCCGAGGCTTCGGTCGTCCGCGCGCATATGCAGGGGCTGGGCCTGTCCGAACCCCTGGCTAGGGCGCTCGCCGCTCGAGGCGTCCTGGCGGATCAGGGCGCGGACTTTCTTGAGCCGACGCTGAAACGGCTGTTCCCCAATCCGTCGTCCTTCATGGACATGGACGCGGCCGCTGCGGCCATCGTCGCCGCCCTCCAGGCGGGCGAGAGCATCCACGTCTTCGCCGACTATGATGTCGACGGCGCTTCGAGCGCGGCCCTGCTGGTGCGCTGGTTCCGGTCCATGGGGGCTGACCTGCCCCTCTATGTGCCGGATCGTCTGACCGAAGGCTACGGGCCGAGCCCGCTGGCCTTTGACCGGCTGAAGGCGTCGGGCGCCGATCTGGTCATTACCGTGGACTGCGGCGCAGCGGCCAACGAAGCCATCGCCCACGCCTGCGCGGTCGGGCTCAAGGTCGTGGTCATCGACCACCACATGATGCGCGAGGAGCCGCCGCAGTGTCTGGCCGTGGTGAACCCGAATCGCCCCGGCGACACCTCAGGCCAGGGCAACCTGGCGGCGGCGGGGGTGGTCTTCGTCCTTCTGGCTGCCCTGAACCGCGAGGCCCGCCAACAGGGGCTGTTCGCCGATCGCGCCGAACCGGATATCCGCCAGTGGCTGGATCTCGCCGCGCTCGGCGCCATCTGCGACGTCACCGGCCTGACCGGCTTCAATCGCGCCCTGACCGGCCTGGGCCTGAAGGTCATGTCGAGCTGGGGCAATCCCGGGCTTAAGGCCCTGCTGGCTGTCGCGGGCGCCGAACCCGGCCCCGCGAAGTCGAATCACGCCGGCTTCATCCTCGGGCCGCGCATCAACGCGGGCGGGCGAATCGGTCGGGCCGATCTCGGCGCCCGCCTGCTGTCTACGGATGACCCGCTCGAGGCCCGGGCCCTGGCCGAAGAGCTCGACGCCCTCAACATCGCCCGACGGGAGGTCGAGCGCGAGGTCACCGAGACCGCCACTCGCCGCGTCGAGGCGACCGGCCAGCACGCCGACGGCTCGGCCGTGGTCGTGGTCTCCGGCGAGGACTGGCACCCCGGCGTCGTTGGCATCGTCGCGGGACGGCTGCGCGAGCGCTGGCGGAAACCCGTCATCGTCATCGGCGTGGACGCGGTCGGCGGTGTCGCCAAGGGCTCGGGCCGGTCCCAGCCGGGCATGAACCTGGGTCGCGCCATCCAGGCGGCCTGGCGCGAAGGCCTGCTGCTGGCCGGCGGCGGGCACGCGATGGCGGCGGGTTTGACGATGCGGCCGGACGGGATCGACGCCTTGAGAGATTTCCTGAACGGGACCATGGCCGACGAACAGGCCGATGCCGACGCGCTGGACTGGGTCGAGGTCGACGCCCTGATCGAGCCGGGCGCCGCGTCTCGCGCCCTGTTCGAGGATTTCGAACGGCTGGCCCCCTTCGGCCCCGCCAACCCCGAACCCCTGTTCGCCTTGCACGGCGTCCAGGCCCGCGAGCCGGTGCAGATGAACGGCGGCCATGTGCGCTGTCGACTCGTCGGGGCGGACGGCGCCTCGGTCAAGGCCATCGCCTGGCGCTGTGCCGACCTGCCGACCGGCCGGGCGCTGCTGGCAGGGCAGGGCGGTCTCAGCGTCGTGGGTCGTCTGAAGGCGGACGACTGGAACGGTCGCAAGGGCGTGCAGTTCGAGATCGAGGACATCGCCGATCCGCGGATGGCTAGTTAGTTCGAAACGGCGCTTGCGCCCCCCGGAATCGCCCGCTATATCGCCGCTTCCCCGCGCCGCGGTCCCTTCGTCTATCGGTTAGGACGTCAGGTTTTCAACCTGAAAAGAGGGGTTCGACTCCCCTAGGGACTGCCACGCGGGGCATTCCACACATCCTGATCCGCCGCCCCCCGTCGCCGTCGCGACGCGCAGGGATCGTGCCGTGGAGCTCTGTCCTGAGCGAGACGCCGGGCGAGTTCATTCCCGGTGAAGTTCGCGATGAGGTTGAAACCGGCGTTTTTCGGTTTTCCCGCGTTCACAGAACCGTGTTAAACGTGAACCGTTCGTCGGGAGAGCGGGCGGGGGGTTTGAAGTGTCTGACTACGAGGGGCTGGACGCGCCGGACATGGTCCGGATCGCCGGCCGGGTAAAATGGTTCGATGCGGGCAAGGGCTACGGCTTTATCGTGCCCGATGACCCGGCCCAGACAGGGGCCAAGGACGTTCTGTTGCACATCAGCAGTCTGAGGGACGGCGGCTGGGACAGTGCGGGCGAAGGCGCTCCGATCGAATGCGACTGCACGCGCCGCCCCAAGGGCTGGCAGGTGGTCCAGGTCCACGACCTTGGCGAAGGCGAGGTCGAGGCGCCAGCTCGGCGATCCGGCTACGAAGGGATGCGGGCGGATTCGCGCGCAATCCGCGAGCCGGGGGACGCTGAGGCCGCCGGCGTGCTCGAGGTGGCCACCGTGAAATGGTTCAATCGCACCAAGGGATACGGTTTCGTGGTGCGCGCGACCGATCCTGGCGATATCTTCGTCCACATCGAGACCCTGCGTCGCTGCGGACTGGACGATCTGGTCCCCGGCGAGACGGTCGCGGTGCGATTCGCCGAAGGCCCCAAGGGTCTGGTGGTCGCGGAAATCAGACCGGGCGACTGATCGGTCGCCCCGAAAGGGCGGTCATGCTGTCGAGACGTCTCCTCATTGTCGGAACCCTGGCCCTCGGCCTGGTCCTGTCTGCCTGCGCCAAATCCTCCGCACCCGTCGATGAAGCCGGTCGTCCGCTGGAGGCACTGAAGATCGTCACCGCCTCGGGCGAGCACGACTTCCTGGTCGAGATCGCCGACGACGAGCCGGAACGCGAGCGCGGCCTGATGTTCCGCCCGCCGCTGGCCGACGACCGCGGCATGCTGTTCCAGTTCCCCGATTCCGCGGAGCGGTCATTCTGGATGCGCAATACGCCCAGCTCGCTCGACATCCTCTACATCGACCCGACGGGCAGCATCGTCTCGATCGCCCACCACGCAACCCCCTATTCGGAAGCCCCGCTGCCGTCGAATGGCGCCGCCAATGGCGTGCTGGAACTCAGGGCCGGCCGGGCGGAAGAGATCGGCGCCAAGGCCGGCGACAAGGTTGTCCACCCCTTCTTCCGCCCCTGAGCTCGATCTGGCGTCGCGGCCCATTCTTACGTTGCAGGTTGGGCCGGATGCTGGCAGACACCTCCGCCGGAGTGTAGCGCAGCCTGGTAGCGCATCTGGTTTGGGACCAGAGGGTCGGAGGTTCGAATCCTCTCACTCCGACCATTATCCCTTGAGTGGCTACCGCTCGACGCGCGGCGTCGCGCTGCTTGAGCCACGGATGTTGTGAGACTGCCCATGCTGGCCCGCATCTATCGCCCCGCAAAGACCGCCATGCAGTCAGGCAAGGCCAAGTCGAAGGACTGGCGGCTCGACTTCGAGCCGGCGTCGGCGCGCACCATCGATCCGCTGATGGGCTGGACCAGTTCTTCCGACATGAACGGCCAGGTCCGCCTGACATTCGAGACAAAGGAAGAGGCCGTCGCCTACGCCGAACGCCATGGCATTCCGTTCCGTCTGCATCAGCCCCAGGAGCCGCCGGTGATCCTCAAGGCCTATGCCGACAATTTCGCCACCGCCCGCAAGCAGTCCTGGACGCACTGATTCAAGAGGGCGGCGATCGCTCGCCGCGCGGCGGCTCACGACTTGAGCCGCGAACTCGACCATTGACCAGCCATCGCTTGAGCCGCACGGGCGGTGCGGCTAACGCTCCCGAACACGCGCCCATAGCTCAACCGGATAGAGCACCCGCCTTCTAAGCGGACGGTTGCAGGTTCGAGTCCTGCTGGGCGCGCCATCCCGATCGCAAGGACCCCCATGGCCGAAATCCGCAATCAGGTTCTCGAAGGCCGTCAGCTTCTCGACGGAAACAGCTTCATCGACTGCGAATTCAGGAATGCGCAGCTGGTGTTCAAGGGCGTGAAACAGCCTGGGTTCGCCACCTGCAAATTCACCCGGAGCCGCTTCGTGTTCGAGGACAATGCGGCGGTGACGGTGAACCTGCTGCGCGGCATGCTCCGCCCCGAGACCGGCATGCGCTCGTTCGTCACCGGCATGATGCCCGAGATCGGCGTCTAGAGCAGGGCAGCCCGCCAGGCGGCGAGCCCGACCTCCAGATCCGCGACAAGTTCCGTCGGATGCTCCAGCCCGACGTGGAGTCGCAGCAGCGGCCCCTCCAGCGTCGGCGGCCTCTCCCGGAACGCCATCTGCGGCGTCTCAAGGGTGATTAGGCTCTCAAACCCGCCCCATGAGTAGCCGAGCCCGAAGAGGCTGAGGGTGTCGAGGAAGGCATGGGCGGCCTTCGCATCCCCGCCCTTCATCACCACCCCGAACAGGGATGCGGCACCGGTGAAGTCGCGCGCCCACAGCGCGTGCCCCGGATCGCCGGGAAGGGCGGGGCCAAGCACGCGCGAGACCTCTGGCCGGCGCGCCAGCCAGCCGGCGACCTGCATCATCGACCGCCCCTGTTCCGCATAGCGAAGAGGCAGGGTGCGCAGGCCGCGCAGGGCCAGCCAGGAATCGTCCGGCGAGACGCACAGGCCGATGTCCTCATGGGCCTCGGCGATGGCCTTGATGACGCCGGCGTCGCGCGCGCAGACCGACCCCAGCAGCAGGTCCGAATGGCCGCCGGCGTATTTGGTCAGGGCCTGGACGCTGACGTCGACGCCATGGCCGAGCGGCTTGAACGCCAGTCCGGCGGCCCAGGTGTTGTCCATGACGGTCAGGGCGCCCCGTGAACGGGCGGCGGCGGCCACGGCAGAAACGTCGATCATCTCGAACGTCAGCGACCCGGGCGCTTCGATCAGGACCACCCGCGTGCGGTCGGAAATCATCGCCGCGACCTCCTGGGCGGAGGCTTCGGCGGGGTGGAAGCGGACCGTGACGCCGCGCGCAGCCAGGTAGCGGGTCAGGAATCGCCGGACAGGTCCATAGACGGCATCCGTGGTGAGAACCTCGTCGCCGGGCCTCGTCAGGGCCAGCAGCGGCAGGGTCATGGCGGCGAGGCCGGACGGCGCCAGCCAGCAGCCTTCCGCGCCCTCGAGGTCGGCGATCGCGCGTCTCAACGCATCCTGCGACGCTGTACCGTCGATGCCGTAGAGCGGCCCTAGCCCGGCGTCGCGCATGTCGCCGACTGCATCCGACAGCATGGTCGAGGCGCGCTCGATCGGAGGATTGACCGGACGGCGTCCGTCTCCCCGCCGGGTCGCCGCCGCGATCAGCCGGGTGCGGTCGGAAAGCGGATCCATGGCGGCCTCGACGGGTTGCGAACGAAGCCCCAAAGGCCTCTAAAGCAGCGGGGGCGCAAGGGGTCGCGGCGGGAGAGTCGTGACGACAGCGAACGCGGGACAGACCATGGGCGGACCAACCACGGCTTTCTGGATGCGGATGGCGGGCCTCGCAGCCCTGACCATGGCGGCCGCGTGCGGCGACCGTGATCGTGAGGCCGAAGCCCCGGTCACGGAGGCGAGGACGGGCGCGACCCCGACGGCGACCGCAGCTGTCGAAAGCCCGACGCTGGCCGCGATCAAGCGGCGAGGACGGCTCAACTGCGGCGTTAACCAGGGTCTGGTCGGCTTCGCCTACACCGACAATCGGGGAGAGTGGCGCGGCTTCGACGTAGACTTCTGTCGTGGTCTGGCGGCGGCCATCTTCGGCGACCCGGACGCCGTGCGGTTCGTGCCCCTGACGGCCGAGAACCGGTTCCAGGCCCTGGCCGACGAGCGGATCGACGTCCTGTGGCGCAATACGTCCTGGACCATGGAGCGCGACACCGGCGGCCAACTCGCCTTCGCCGGGGTGAACTACTATGACGGTCAGGGATTCCTGGTCCGGCGCTCGCTCAACCTGAACAGCGCCACGGAGTTAACCGGCGCTCGGGTCTGCGTTCAGGTGGGCTCGACCAGCGCCCTCAACGCCGACGACTATTTCCGCAGCCGGGGCATCGACTATCGCCCCGTGGTCCTGCCGACCGAGGAGGCCGCGCGTCAGGCCTATGGCCGCGAGGATTGCGATGCATTGAGCGCCGACGTCTCGGCCCTGGCCGCCGCACGCACCACCCTGGCGGACCCTCAGCAGCACGTCGTCCTGTCGGACGTCATTTCCAAGGAGCCGTTGGGCCCCGTCACCCGCCGCGGCGACGAGCAATGGACCGCTGTCGTGCGCTGGACCCTGAACGCCCTGATTCTTGCCGAGGAAATGGGCGTGACCCAGGCCAACGTCGATGAGCAGGCAGAAACCTCGAGCGTTCCACAGGTCCGCCGCCTGCTGGGCGCGGAGGGCGATTTCGGCCCGCGGCTGGGCCTGTCGAAGACCTGGGCGGCGGACGCTGTCGAGGGGGTCGGCAACTATGGCGAAATCTTCGACCGGAACCTTGGTTCGCAATCGCCTCTCGACCTGGCGCGCGGGTTGAATGCACAATGGAACGCTAGACCGGGCGGGCTGATCTACGGCCTGCCGGTGCGATGATGATCTAGCGCGGCTGCGAAGACGCAGCCGGCGGCTTTCGGGGGACGAATGGATACGACGAAGAAGGGCGGCATTCCGCTCCACTGGTTGATGCTGATCGGGTTCGTGATCGGCCTGGGCGGAGGCCTGTACGTCAATCAGTACATCGGGCCGGAGACCTATTGGGTCCAGTGGCTGACCTCGAACGTGACCGGACCGGCAGGACAGATCTTCCTGCGCCTCCTGTTCATGCTGGTGATCCCTCTGCTCTTCTCCGCGCTCGTCGTCGGCGTGGCCGAGATGGGCGACCTGAAATCCCTGGGTCGCGCGGGCATCAAGACCCTGCTCCTGACCATCCTGGTGTCCGGCATCGCGGTGGTGATCGGTCTGGGCATGGTCAACTATTTCCGCCCCGGCGATGGTGTCGATCCGGCCCTGGCCCAACTGCTTCTCGCCCAGGGGGCGGACGGCGCCGCGGCGATCGTGGAGCGGGCGCCGGAAGGCGTCCAGTTCGGTACCTTCTTCCTGGACCTGATCCCGTCGAACGTCTTCACGGCGGCGTCGGAGAACCAGATCCTGCCGATCATGATCTTCGCCCTGCTGTTCGGGATCGGCCTTGTCATGGCCAAGAGCCCCAACACCGACAAGCTGCAGAACGTCATCGAGGGCATTCTCGAAGTCACGATGAAGCTCATCAACCTGGTCATCAAGCTGGCGCCGATCGCGATCGCCTGCCTGATGTTCAACCTGGCGGCCCTGTTCGGATGGGACCTGCTGGTGCGACTGGCGGCCTATGTCGGCGTGGCCGTGGGCGCCATGGCGATCCACATGTTCGTGGTCTATCCGCTGGTCGTCTGGATCGGCGGCGGCATGAACCCGATCACCTTCTTCAAGGGCGTGCAGCGCCCGATGATCGTGGCCTTCTCGACCGCGTCGTCCAACGCCTCCCTGCCCGTGTCGCTGAAGGCGGCAGAGGAAGAGCTGAAGCTGCCGCGCAAGATCGCCCGCTTCGTCCTCACCGTCGGCGCCACCGCCAACCAGAACGGCACGGCTCTGTTCGAGGGCGTCACGGTGCTGTTCCTGGCCCAGTTCTTCCAGATCGAACTGTCGCTGACCCAGCAGGTCGTGGTGATGCTGGTCTGCATCCTGGGCGGCGTAGGCACAGCCGGGGTGCCGGCGGGTTCGCTGCCGGTCATCGCCATGATCCTGGTCATGGTCGGGGTGCCGGCCGAGGGCATCGGCCTGATCCTGGGCGTCGATCGCTTCCTCGACATGTGCCGGACCGTGCTGAACGTGACGGGCGACCTGGTCCTGGCCACCGTCGTCTCTCGCGGCGAGAAGGACGACCCGGTTTCGCCTGAGCCCGCAACGCCGCCGACCGTGGCGTCTGTCGCCTGATCCTCAGGGGCCGGTGGCGACCTCTGTGTCGTCCCGGCCGCCCCATTCGGCCCACGACCCGTCATAGAGCACGCCTTCGCGCCCCAGCAGGGCGAGGGCCAGCAGGGTCACGGCGGCGGTGACGCCGGAGCCGCAGCTGGTGATCGGCCTGTCCGCAGGGCCCAGCCCCCGCGCCGCAAAGGCTGCTTCCAGCGCCTCGGGGTCACGCATCAACCCCTCGGCCGTCAGCAATTCGCCGAACGGCAGGTTGACCGCGCCCGGCATGTGACCCGCGCGCAGCCCGGGGCGCGGCTCGGGGGCGGACCCGGCGAAACGGACGGCGGCGCGGGCGTCGAGCACCGGCTCTCCGGCGTCCAGCGCCGCCCGGACCCGTGCCACATCGGCGATCATGTCCGGCCGGGGGTCGGCTGTGAACACGGCCGGGCGGGGCGAGGCGGGCCCGGTCTCCAGCGATCCGCCCATGCGCTTCCAGGCCGGCAGGCCGCCATCCAGCACCTGAACCCGGTCGCAGCCCATGGCGCGGAACATCCACCAAGCGCGCGCCGCCGTGAAAAGACCGAAGGTGTCATAGACGACGATCCGGTCCGTCTCCGACACGCCAAGTCGACCAGCCTGTTCGCCAAATTGATCAGCCGACGGCATCATGTGGGGCAGGGGGTCGTCCCGGTCCGAGATCGCCTCCAGTTCGAAGAAGACCGCCCCCGGCACATGCCCTGCCTCGAAGATCGGCCGCGCGCGCGTGCCGTCCAGATGCCAGCTGGCGTCGAGAATCCGAAGGTCAGAATCGCCGGACGCGGTAAGGAGTTCGGCTGCGGAGACAAGAGGAGGGAGTGTGGCCATGACCGAGACTACCACGGGGGCGACGTCCAGGCTTCGTCTGGTGCTCGGCGACCAGTTGTCCGACAGCCTGTCCGCTCTGGAAGGTCTCGATCCGACGCGCGACGTCGTCCTGATGGCCGAGGTCAACGACGAGGCCACCTACGTCAGACACCACAAGCAGAAGATCGCCCTGATCTTCGCCGCCATGCGCAGCTTCGCCCTGAGGCTTGAGGCGCGCGGCGTCGCGGTGCGCTACGTCCGCATCGACGATCCTGCAAACACCCATTCGATCGTCTGTGAGCTGCACCGGGCGCTCGACGATCAGCCTTTCAGCGCGGTTGTGATCACTGAATGCGGCGAATGGCGTCTGGCCGAGGCGCTGGCCGCCTTTGCAGGCGTCGCCGCCGTCCCGGTGGAGGTGCGCGAGGATCGTCGCTTTATCTGCCCGCACGACCGCTTCCGCCGCTGGGCGTCCGGCAAGTCCCAGCTGCGGATGGAGTTCTTCTATCGCGAGATGCGTCGCGATGCCGGCATCCTTCTCGACGACGGCCAGCCGGTCGGCGGCAAATGGAACTACGACGCCGAGAACCGCAAGGGCCTGACCAAGGGCCTGCGCCCGCCCGCGCGCCTGCGGACCCCGCCCGACGAGATTGCGCAGGCGGCCATCACCGATGTGGCGCGTCTGTTCCCGGATCACTTCGGTGACCTCGATGAGTTCGGGTGGCCGACGACGACCGAACAGGCCGAGAGCGTCCTCGCCGACTTCATGACGAACGTCCTGCCCAACTTCGGCGACTGGCAGGACGCCATGGCGCTGGGCGAACCGTGGATGTGGCACGGGCTGATCTCGACCTCGCTCAACCTGGGTTTGCTCGATCCGCTCGACGTCTGCCGCCGCGCCGAAGCCGAGTATCGCGCGGGTTGCGCGCCGCTGAACGCCGTCGAAGGCTTCATCCGCCAGATCCTGGGCTGGCGGGAATTCGTGCGCGGCATCTACTGGCTGAAGATGCCGGACTATGCGCGGCGCAACTTCCTCGACGCAGATCGGTCCCTGCCGGGGTTCTACTGGTCGGGTGAGACCGACATGGCCTGCGTCGCCGACGTCGTCGCCCAGACCCGCAGCCACGCCTACGCCCACCATATCCAGCGGCTGATGGTCACCGGCAACCTCGCCATGCTGCTGGGCGTCCATCCCGACGAGATCGACGACTGGTATTTGGTGGTTTACGCCGACGCCTATGAGTGGGTGGAGATGCCCAACACGCGCGGCATGGCCACCTTCGCCGATGGCGGAATCATGGGCTCGAAACCCTATGCCGCGTCCGGCGCCTACATCGACCGGATGAGCGACTACTGCGGATCGTGCCGGTACGACGTGAAGGCCAAATCAGGTGAAAATGCCTGTCCGTTCAATCGTCTGTACTGGGGTTTTCTGGAACGAAACCAGAAGCGGCTGCGCGGCAACGTTCGACTCGCAATGCCCTACCGCACCCTGGAAAACTTCGGGCCTGAGCGCCGGACCGCCCTGCTGAACGACGCCGAGGCGGCCCGTGACAGACTGGGCGCGGCTCCGAGGCGGGAATAGGGCGTCCCGTCAGTCGTCGGCCCGTGCGCCGCCGCTGATCGCCTTCAACGCCGCCAGGGCCCTGTCGCGGGCCTCGGCGTGATGGACGACCGGCCTTGGATAGTCATGGCCGAGACGGATCCGGGCATCGCGCAGGACCTCGGGCGGAGCGGTCCAGGGCGCATGCACCCATTTGTTCGGGACGCGGGCCAGTTCGGGGAGCCAGCGCCGGACGTATCGGCCTTCGGCATCAAACTTCCGCCCCTGGGTGACCGGATTGAAGATGCGGAAATAGGGCGAGGCGTCGGCTCCCGACCCCGCGACCCACTGCCAATTCTGCGAATTCGACCCCAGGTCGGCATCGACCAGAGTGTCCCAGAACCAGGCCTCGCCCCGGCGCCAGTCGATGAGCAGATCCTTGATCAGGAAGGAGGCCACAATCATCCGCACCCGATTGTGCATCCAGCCGGTCGCCCACAGCTGGCGCATGCCGGCATCGACGATCGGGTACCCCGTCAGGCCGCGCGTCCAGGCCGTGAACCCCGTGTCGTCATTCCGCCAGGGCAGGGCGTCATACTCCGGCCGGAACGCCCGGTCTGGCAGGGTCGGGAAATGATGCAGCAGATGGGCGGAGAACTCGCGCCAGCCGATCTCGGCGAGGAACTTGTCCGCCTCGGCCGCAGGGGCCTGGCCCGCTCGCTCCGCCTCCTCGACAGCGGTCCACGCCCGCCACGGGCTGAGTTCACCCCAATGCAGGTGCGGCGACAGGCGACTGCCGCCGATCTCCGCCGGCCGGTCGCGGCCGACGCTGTAGGTCTTCAGCGCCGAGGATGTGAATCGCCGCAGCGCCTCAATTCCGCCAGCCTCACCGGGCGTCCAGTCGAACCCCTTCGACCAGTCCGGATCGGAGGGGTGCAGCCCCCAGTCGTCAACCGTGTCACTGTCCAGCGTCGCGACCGCCCCGAACGACGTCGGTCCCCTCGTGTGTGGCGGCGCCTCCGCCTGCGCGCGCAAGCTCTTCAGAAACGGCGTGAAGACCTTGTACGGCCCGCCCGTCCCGTTAAGCACCGCCCCCGGCCGACACAACAACGAGCCGTTGAAGCCCCGGCATTCGACGCCCTCGGCCTTCAGGTCGTGGGCGATATCGGAATCGCGGCGCGAGGCGTCGGGCTCGAACAAACGGTTCATGAAGACCGTTTGCGCGCCCGTCTCGGTGATCAGCCGACGCAGTTCGGCGTCCGAATCGCCCCGGCGCAGGATCAGGGTCGCTCCGCGTTCCGCCAGCCTTGCAGACAGGGCGCGCAGGGACTTGTCCAGCCACCACAGGCTCGCTGCCCCCTCGCGCCGAACCGCCGAACCCTCGTCGTGGATATAGACAGGGACAATGGGCCGGCCGGTCGCATGGGCACGCTCGAGCGCGGGATTGTCCGCCAGCCGCAGGTCGCGGCGGAACCACAGGATGACGGGGGGCTCGCCTTCAGTGGTCACGCCTCGGATCTCCGTGGTAGGTTGAAAAACAAGGCGCGCGGGGCCACCTCACCGCCCCATAGGCGTGGCATCGCCAACGCGCCATCCGTCAGAATGTCTCAAAGAGAAGGCCCGCCCGTGAGCGCTCCCAATTCCGTCATCACCCTGTCAGGCCACGGCATCACTACGCCGGTCGTCATCGGCGGCGGGGCGCGCATCGCCTTCATCGCCGGCCCGTGCCAGCTGGAAAGCCGCCAGCACGCCCTCGAGATGGCTCATGCCCTGAAGGAAATCGGCCAGCGTCTGAATGTCGGCATCATCTACAAGACCAGTTTTGACAAGGCGAACCGCACCTCCGCCAGCGCCGCGCGCGGCCTGGGACTGAAGGAGTCCCTGCCGATCTTTGCCGAAATCCGCGAGGTCACAGGCCTGCCGGTCCTGACCGATGTCCATTCCGAGGAGCAGGCCCGCGAGGCCGCCCAGGCCGTGGACGTGCTGCAGATTCCTGCCTTCCTCAGCCGCCAGACGGACCTGCTGCTGGCCGCCGCCGCGACGGGCAAGGCCATCAATATCAAGAAGGGGCAGTTCCTGGCCCCCTGGGACATGAAGAACGTCATCGCCAAGGTCGTCGGCGCGGGTAATCCGAACGTCATGGCCTGCGAGCGCGGCGCCAGCTTCGGCTACAACACCCTCGTCTCCGACATGCGCGCCCTGCCGATCCTGCGCGAGATCGGCTGCCCCGTCGTGTTCGATGCGACCCACAGCGTCCAGCAGCCGGGCGGGCAGGGGACGTCTTCGGGCGGCCAGCGCGAGTTCGTCCCGGTCCTGGCCCGCGCCGCCGTGGCCGTCGGCGTCGACGCCGTCTTCATGGAAACGCACCAGGACCCCGACCACGCCCCCTCGGACGGCCCGAACATGGTGCCGCTGGATCAGTTCGAGGGCCTGGCCGCCGAGCTGCTGGCCTATGACGACCTGTCGAAGGCGCGGATGGCGAAGGCGGCCTGAATCCGATAGGCCAAGGCGATGTTTGATCGCACCCTGGACCTCGGCGCCCTGCAAAGCCTGCTCGACCGCGCGCGCGATCAGACGGTGGCCTGTGTCGGCGACCTGATGCTGGACCGCTATGTCTATGGCGAGGTCAGCCGGATTTCCCCAGAAGCTCCGATCCCGGTGCTGCGCTCTCGCCGCACGGTGTCCATGCCGGGCGGCGTCGGCAATGTGGCGCGCAATGTCGCGGCCCTTGGCGGTCTGGCCCGGCTGGGCGGCGTCACGGGCGTGGACGCAGCGGGTGAGGAACTGGCCCGGCTGGTCGCCGCCGAAGACCGGATCGAGGATTTCATCGATCGGACCGAAGCCGCCGGCACCATCGTCAAGACCCGCTACGTCTCGAGCGGTCAGCAGCTGATGCGGCTGGACGAGGAAGAAATCGCGGTCGGCGCCTTCGCCCGCGAGGACGTGTTTTCAAACGCTTCCGCCATCGTCCTGTCCGACTACGCCAAGGGTGTCATCACCGAGCGCCTGATCCGCTCGGCTCTCTGGCAGGCGCAACAGACGGGCGCCGTAGTCATCGTCGATCCCAAGGGCCGCGACTTCGCCCGCTACGGCGCGGTCGACCTGATTAAGCCCAACGCCTCAGAACTGGCCGGTGCCACCGGCCTGCCGGTCGAGACCGATGCCGAGATTGAGGCCGCGCTCGAGGCCCTGCTGGCCGCCACAACCGCGAGGGCGATCGTCGTCACCCGCGCCGGAAAGGGCATGAGCCTGATGCGGCGCGGCGAGCCAGTCCAGCATTTCCCCGGTCGCGCGCGCGAGGTGTTCGATGTGTCCGGCGCCGGCGACACGGGTCTGGCGGCCCTGGGTCTGGCGCTCGGCGCCGGGGCCTCGCTGGAACAGGCGGTACAGCTGGCCATCCTGGCCTCCGGCGTCGTGGTCGGCAAGAGCGGCACAGCCGTGGTCACTCCGGGCGAACTGATCGAGGCCGAGATGAGCCAGCACGCCGGTGCCGCCCTTGCCAAGGTCACGGCGCTCGACGATCTCACGGCCGAGGTCGAGGCCTGGCGCCGTCAGGGACTGAAGGTCGGCTTCACCAACGGCTGTTTCGACATCCTGCACCGCGGCCACGTCGCCTATCTGGCCCAGGCGCGATCCTGGTGCGACCGGCTGGTCGTGGCCCTGAACACCGATGCGTCGGTGCGCCGCATGAAAGGCGATGGACGTCCCGTGAACGATCTCGACAGCCGCGCCGTGGTCATCGGCGGCCTGGCCAGTGTCGACCGCGTCACCTCCTTCGACGATCCGACCCCGCTGTCACTGATCGAACGCCTGCGCCCCGACGTCCTGATCAAGGGCGCGGACTACACCCGCGAGGGGGTGGTCGGCGGCGATCTGGTCGAGAGCTGGGGCGGCGAAGTGCGTCTGGCGGCGTTCGCCGACGGCTATTCCACCACCCGGACGATCGAGAAGATAGCTGAGAGCACCCTCGGAGAGGCCGGCTGATGCGGCGGATGATCGTGGTCACCGGCGGCGCCGGCTTCATTGGCTCCAACATCGTCTCTCGCCTGTGCACAGAGGACCGCTGGGACGTGGTAGTCTGCGACCGGCTGGAGGACGCCAATCTCGGCAAATGGCGGAATATCGCCAAATCGGCCATCGCCGACTTTTGGCAGCCGGAGGAGCTGTTCGTGCAGCTCGAACGTCACGCCGAACGGGTCAGCGCCATTGTCCACATGGGCGCGATCTCCTCGACGACGGAGCAGGACACCGACCTGATCCTGCGCACCAACTTCAGCCTGTCGCGCGACATCTGGGACTGGTGCGCCCTGAACGACACGCGGATGATCTACGCCTCCTCGGCGGCCACCTATGGCGACGGCGAGGCCGGGTTCGAGGATGCCGATGATCTTGGGTCAATCTCGAAGCTTCAGCCGCTAAATGCCTACGGATATTCAAAGAAACTGTTCGATCAGTACGCTGTGCGCGAGGCCTCGCGCGACCACGCGCCGTGTCAGTGGGCCGGGCTTAAGTTCTTCAATGTCTATGGCCCGAACGAGGGTCACAAGGGCGGGATGAAGTCGGTCATCGCCCAGATCTGGCCCAAGGTCGCGGCCGGCGAGACCGTCAGCCTGTTCCGCTCGCACCACCCCGACTACGCCGACGGCGGCCAGTTGCGGGACTTCGTCTTCGTCGACGACGTGGTCGACATCATCGACTGGCTTCTCTGTACCCCCGACGTCAGCGGCGTCTTCAACGCCGGATCGGGCCAGGCGCGGTCCTTCCTCGACCTCGCCAATGCCACCTTCGCGGCCGCCGGCAAGGAGCCCGCCGTCACCTATATCGACATGCCCGAGGTCATCCGCGACCGGTATCAGTATTTCACCGAGGCCCGCATGGACCGCGTCCGCGCCCTCGGCTTCAGCGGCCAGTCGACGCCGCTGGAAGAGGGTGTCCGTCGCTACGTTCAGTCCTTCCTGTCGCAACCGGATCCCTATCGGTGAAACTGCCGCGCCTGACCTTCTCGCAGAGCGTGGGCTGGGCCGGGTTCGCCCTCGTGTTCCTGATCGCGACCGCCGTTACGGTCTGGCGCGGGGATATCCTGAAAGCCGGTCTGGACCCCCAGGTGCCGTTCCAGACCTACGACCCGCCACCCGCACCGGACTACACTTCGGCGGCCTCCTGGGTCATGAGCGATGAGCGGGCCCCCACCTCGGGCCCGGCCGCCATCTTCTTTCTGCACTCGACCACCTTCGACGGCGGCGAGGACTGGAACGGGCCGATCGGCGCCGCCGGGGCCGACGCCTATCTGGAGCGGGTGGTGATCCCGAACTATGCGGGTCCGTTTGCGCGGGCCGGCGCCATCAGCCTGCCACGCTATCGCCAGGCGTCGCTCTACACCCGGTTGACGCTGAGGGATGACGCTCGTGACGCCCGCGCCTTCGCCTATGGTGATGCCCTTGCCGCCCTCGAAGTCTGGCTGACCGCCCATCCAACCGGACCGCTGGTGCTGGCCGGAGTGGAGCAGGGGGGTGAGTTGATCGACCGGCTGGTGCGGGAACGTGTGGCCGGGGACGCTGCGCTTCGCCGCCGGATCGTCGCCGTCTATCTGGTCGATGTGATCGTGGCCGAAGACTCGCTGTCGCCCGCCGTGCCCGCCTGCGTCACGGCCACCAGTATCGGCTGCGTCGTCGGCTGGTCACAGGTCGGAGACGAGAATGACGGCGCCGCCTGGCGTCGTCTGCGCCGCGCTCTGGTCTGGGACCAGGCCGGACGACTGGTCGATCTCGGCGGCCGAGCAGCCCTCTGTGTCAATCCGGTCAGCGGAGCCCGCAGCGACGCCGCCGTGCCCGCGCGCCTCCATCACGGCGCGGCCAATGCGACGGGGCTGGAATGGGGCGTGCGACCGGCCTTCATCGACCGCGCCGTAGCGACCCGGTGCGTCGACGGCATCCTGCGCCACACCGAGCTGACCACGGAATCCTTCCGCGAGATCGGCAACTGGGCGGATCGAAGAAAAGCACGGCCCTACAATCTGTTCTATGCCGATATTGAAGCGGACGTTGAGCGCCGCCTGAACGTCTGGGAAGCGTCGGACGCGCCTTAGTCCAGCCCGCCCCGCTCTGTCTTCCAGTCAAACAGCGCCTCCAGCACCTGGATCGCCTCGCCACGCGGACCCGTCAGGTCTGGATCGCGGCCCAGCACCAGGCGGGCATCGTCCGCCGCCGCCAGCAGCAGGGACCGGTGCCGGATCGGATCAGCAAATCGATAGGCCGGGAAGCCGCTCTGCCTGAGGCCCAGCGGATCGCCGCCGCCGCGCAGACGGAAATCCTCTTCCGCGATCTCGAACCCGTCCTCGCTGCGCCTCAGGGTCTCTAGCCGCTCTCGCGCCGTATCCCCCAGGCCCCCATCCTGACCGCCGTAAAGCAGGATGCAGGCGCTCGATTTCGCCCCGCGTCCGACCCGCCCGCGCAACTGATGCATTTGGGCCAGGCCGAATCGATCGGCGTGTTCGATGACCATGATGGTGGCGTTCGGCACGTCGACACCCACCTCCACCACCGTGGTGGCGACCAGCACCGACAGCCGCCCGTCGGAGAAATCGGCCATGACCGCCTCCCGCTCGGCGCCCGGCATCTGCCCATGGGCCAGGCCGACCTCGATATTCAGGATCCGCCGCAGGTCGCGCGCCCGTTCCTCGGCGGCGGCCAGATCGCTGACCTCGGATTCCGCCACCAGCGGACAGATCCAGTAGGCCTGGGCTCCGCTCTCGACCGCCGCTTTGAGCCGCTGCGCCACCTCGCCGATCCGTGCGAGCGGCAGGACCGCGGTGGAGATCGGCGTTCGCCCCGGCGGTTTCTCCATCAACCGGCTGACCTCCAGTTCGCCGTACTGGGTCAGTTCCAGCGTGCGTGGAATCGGCGTCGCCGACATGGTCAGCAGGTGGACGCCGCCGACGCGCGGATCGCCCTTGGCCTGCAGTCGGCTGCGTTCATTGACCCCGAACCGATGCTGCTCATCGATGACCGCTAGGGCCAGTCGGTCAAAGCGGACGGCGTCCTGGAACAGGGCGTGAGTGCCGATGGCCACCCTGGCCTCGCCTGACGCCAGGGCCGCCAGCCGTTCGCGCCGTTCCGCCGGCGTGTCGCGGCCGGTCAGCAGGATCGTCGGCGCCCCGGCCGCCTCCAGCATCGGAGCCAGCCGCTGGAAATGCTGGCGGGCGAGGATCTCGGTGGGCGCCATCAGGGCCGCCTGGAAACCCGAACCAGCCGCGTCGGCCAGAGCCAGGGCCGCGACCGCCGTCTTGCCGGAGCCCACGTCGCCCTGCAGCAACCGGCCCATCTGCTCGCCCGAGGCGAGGTCGCGGCGGATCTCGGCCACGGCCCTGGCCTGGGCATGGGTCAGGGTGAAGGGCAGGGCGGTCAGCAAGGCCTGCGACACGGCTCCGGGCGCGATGATGGGCGCGGGCGTTATTTGGCGCGCGCGCTTCCGTCGCGCCAACGCCAGTTGATGGGCGAACAGTTCGTCATAGGCCAGTCGCTGGCGCGGCGCGGCATCCGGCGACAGATCGGCCTCGCCCGCCGGCGTATGCAGGGCCTCGATCGCCGCGTGCCAGCCCGGCCACCGCTGTTTCGCCAGCCAGGCGGGATCCTGCCACTCCTGCAACTCCGGCGCGGAACCCAGCGCGCCGAGCGCCAGCTTCCGCACCACCCGCGACGTCAGCCCGGCCGTGGCCGGATAGACGGGCTCTACGGCCGGAATCTCCTCGCTCCTGTCCAGGGGCACGATCCAGTCGGGATGGACGATCTGGACCTCGCCATTGAACCGCTCGACCTTACCGGAGACCAGCCGTCGCTCGCCCTGCGGCAGCTGACGGTCGATGTGCTGCGGACTGCCGCCGAACCAGATCAGGTGAACGAAGCCGGTCTCGTCGCTGGCCCGGACCTTGAGCGGCACGCCCGGGCGAGCCGGCGCGATCATCCGGTCCACGACGACGTCGAAGATTCCGACCTCGCCCTCCACCGCATCCGCGGCCTGGGTCCTGCGGCGCGTGATGACCCCGACCGGCGCCAGGAACAGAACGTCGCGCACCAGCGGCCCGGCCAGCTTCTGGATCAGGGGAGCGACCTTGGTCCCCACCCCCTTCAGGATGGTGACCTCCGCGAACAGGGGAAAGAGAATCTGGGGCCGCATCGCCGATGACATTAGACGGTGCGGCCGCGCTGGCGAAACGGGATGGGGAGCGCTATCTGGAAACCACTGTTGAATGACTGGACCGGGCAAGGATTCTTGTGGCCGATAACGATGTGCGTGCCGACACCGACCTCCGCCAGCAGCGGCTGGGCCGGATCACCTTCAGGGCGTGGCGGCGGGGCTTCCGCGAGGCGGACCTGGTGCTCGGCCCCTTCATGGAGCGCGAGGGTGCGAGCCTGAGCGACGCCGAGCTCGACGCGCTGGAGACCCTGCTGGCCGAGGACAACGATCACGACCTCTACGCCTGGATCATCGAGACCCGGCCGACGCCGGCCGAGCACGACACGCCGCTAATGATGAAGCTGCGCGTCTTCATGCGCGCCCACGTCGCCGCGGCCGTCGCCGATGGGGCGGGCTGATGGACGGCGCCAGGATGGATCGGCGGACCGATCAGGAACTGGGCGGCGCGCCGGAAGGGCTGGACGCTCTCGTCGTCGCCGAACGGTTGAAGGCCTCCGGCGGCGTCGGCGTCTTCGTGGCCCGCGACTTCTCGCGCTCCGGCGCCTTCGTGCAGGCGTTCAACTTCTTCGCCGGGGACGTCGAGATCGTCGAGTTTCCGGCCTGGGACTGCCTGCCCTACGACCGGTTGAGCCCGACCTCGGGCATCTCGGCCGAACGCATGGCCGCCCTGACCCGACTGGCCGGGCGCGCCGCCGACGAGACCCGGCCTCTGCTGGTCGTCACGACCGTGGCCGCCGCCCTGCAGCGCACGCCGCCGCGCGAGGTCACCTGCGCCGCTGGGTTCCTGGCCGTCGTCGGGCGGGAGCTCGATATCAAGGCGCTCGAGATCTATTTCACCACCAACGGCTACATGCGTGCCTCGACCGTCAACGAGCGCGGCGAATACGCCGTGCGCGGCGGAGTCATCGATGTCTTTCCGCCGGGCTTCGAGGAGCCGGTGCGGCTCGACATGTTCGGCTCCGAACTGGAATCGATCCGCACCTTCGATCCTGCGACCCAGCGCTCGACCGGCCAGCGCACCGAGGTGGCCCTGTCTCCCGTGTCCGAGGCCCTGCTGGACGCCGGGACCATCAGCCGGTTCCGCACCGGCTATCTGAACCTGTTCGGCGCGCCCGGCGACGATCCGCTCTATGCGACCATCAGCGAGGGCGCCCGGCGTCAGGGCATGGAGCACTGGATGCCGCTGCTCTACGACCGCCTCGAGACCCTGTTCGACTACCTTCCGGATCGCGCCTCGATCTTCCTCGACCACCAGGCCGACGCCGCCCGTACAGACCGCTGGAACCTGACCCGCGACGCTTATGAGGCACGCCAGGAGGCGTCGAAGGCCCAGTCTGGAAAGGGGGGCGGCGGCGCCAACCGCGCCCTGCCGCCGAACCGCCTCTATATGCCGGAGGAGGACTGGAACTCGGCGCTGGCCGGGCGAAATGTCCGCCGTCTGTCGCCATTCGACACCGCGGCCGAGGACGCCGGCGGCCGTCTGGGTCGGACCTTCGCCGCCGAGCGGGCCCAGGACAGCGTCAACCTGTTCGAGGCCGTCGCCGACCATGCGGCCAGGCTGAAAGCCGACGGCAAGCGCGTCCTGTTCGCCTCCTGGAGCGAGGGCTCGTCCGATCGCCTCGGCGTCATGCTTGCCGATCACGGGCTGGAGCATGTCGTTGCCGTGCGCGACTGGGCCGATGTGCAGACCGCGTCGAAGGACCTCTATCTGCGCGCCATCCTGCCGGTAGAGCATGGCTTCATGACCGGCGCCCTCGCCGTCATCTCCGAGACCGACATCCTCGGCGACCGGCTGGCCCGCCCGAAGCGGAAACGCCGGGCGTCGAACTTCCTCGCCGAGGCCTCGGCCCTGACGACGGGCGACCTCGTCGTTCACCTCGACCACGGCATCGGCCGCTACGAGGGTCTCAAGACACTCGAGATCCAGGAGGCGCCGCACGACTGCCTCGAGCTCCTCTATGCCGGTGATAGCAAACTCTATCTGCCGGTTGAAAATATTGATCTTCTGACCCGGTACGGATCCGAATCCGATGGTGTCCAGCTCGACCGGCTCGGCGGCGCCGCCTGGCAGGGTCGCAAGGCCAAGGCCAAGGCCCGGCTGCGCGACATGGCCGAGGGGCTCATCGCGCTCGCGGCCAAGCGCGCGCTCCGGGTGGGGGAGGCGATCAATCCGCCGGCCGGTCTGTTCGACGAGTTCTGCGCCCGCTTCCCCTATGAAGAGACCGACGACCAGCTCAACGCGATCGGCGACGTGCTGGAGGACCTCGGCAAGGGCGTGCCGATGGACCGCCTGATCTGCGGCGACGTCGGCTTCGGCAAGACCGAGGTGGCCATCCGCGCCGCCTTCGTCGTGGCCATGAGCGGGCAACAGGTCGCCATCGTCTGTCCGACGACGCTTCTGGCCCGCCAGCACTTCAGGACCTTCTCGGAGCGGTTCGCCGGCTGGCCGATCAAGGTCCGGCATCTGTCGCGCATGGTCACGGCCAAGGATGCGGCTGAAACCCGAGCCGGGCTCAGGGATGGTCAGTTCGAGATCGTCGTCGGCACCCACGCCGTCCTCGCCGAACAGGTCGGGTTCAAGGACCTGGGCCTGGTCATCGTCGACGAGGAGCAGCATTTCGGCGTCAAGCACAAGGAGAAGCTCAAGAGCCTCCGCGCCGACGTCCATCTGCTGACCCTGACCGCCACCCCGATCCCGCGCACCCTGCAGATGGCCCTGTCCGGCATCCGCGAGATGTCGATCATCGCCACACCTCCGGTCGACCGCCTGGCCGTGCGGACCTATGTCGCGCCCTGGGATCCGGTCATGGTGCGCGAGGCCCTGCTGCGCGAGAAATACCGCGGCGGTCAGGCCTTCTACGTCTGCCCGCGCCTGTCCGACCTGCCCGACATCGAGGAGTTCCTCCGCATCCAGGTGCCGGAGATCAAGTTCGTCGTCGGTCACGGCCAGATGAGCCCGACCCAGCTCGAAGACGTGATGAGCGCCTTCTACGACGGCTCCTACGATGTGCTGGTCTCGACCACGATCGTGGAGAGCGGCATCGACATTCCGACCGCTAACACCCTGATCGTGCACCGCGCCGACATGTTCGGCCTCGCCCAACTGCACCAGATCCGGGGCCGGATCGGCCGGTCCAAGGCCCGCGCCTTCGCCTATCTGACGGTCGATCCGAAGCGGCCGATGACCCTGTCGGCCGAGCGGCGGCTGCAGGTGTTGCAGTCGCTCGACAACCTCGGCGCCGGTTTCCAACTGGCCAGCCACGACCTCGATCAGCGCGGCGGCGGCAACCTGCTGGGCGACGAACAGTCGGGCCATATCCGCGAGGTCGGGGTCGAACTGTACCAGCAAATGCTGGAGGACGCGGTCGCCGAGCTGCGCCAGAACGGCGAGGGCGGTCCCGTCGATCGCGGCTGGTCACCGGCCATCAACGTCGGCGCGGCTGTATTGATTCCAGAGGATTATGTCTCGGACCTCAACGTTCGTCTGAGCCTCTATCGCCGCCTGTCCGACGCCGAGAACACCGAGTCCCGTGAGGCCCTGGCCGCCGAACTCATCGACCGGTTCGGCCCGCTGCCGGATGAAGCCAAACAGTTGCTGCGCATCGTCGGCATCAAGGCCAGTTGCAAGACGGCCTGTATCGAGCGGATCGACATCGGGCCCAAGGGCTGCGTCCTGACCCTGCGCGACAACTCCGTCCCGAACCCGATGGGGCTGGTCGGCCTGATCCAGAAGAACCACGCGTTCTGGAAGATCCGCCCGGATCAGAAGATCGTCGTGAAGGGCGACTGGCCGACCCCCGAGGATCGGTTGAAGGTCGCCGAGCGCATCACGACCGATCTGGCGCGGGTGGCGGGGGCCTAGGTGTTCAGTCCCGAATTGAGGTGGGCCAGACCGTATTTGAGGCGTTCCGGCTCGTCAGCCTAAGCCCCACAGATGGCTTCGTAGTGTGTGAGGCCCTTTAAGGTCCTGAATCGTCTGAGCCTGCCCTCGTCGATCCTGACCTCGGCGATGTCGATGTAGAATTACCTGCCGACGCACGCACTCGTGACTCGACGCCCCCCCCGCCGCTTTCCTTCGTGGCATCCACCTCTTGTCCCGAAACAGCGCCATGATTCTCGTTTCCGTCGCCCTCGCAACCGCCATTTCGATGAGCGATCCCCAAGCTGCCGATATCTTGTCGAAGCTGGATATGACGACATTCCGAAACTCCCTTCGACCGCGTGCGGCAGAAGGGCTGGAGCGACCAGCCGATTGGGGCTTCGCCGGCCCCACTAACGAAGCTGGGTGGGCCTACCTCACGCAGCAGGTCGCGGGCCGCCGCAGCTGGACGATCGGCCTGACAATCATTCGGCAGGAAGGCGAAGCGGTCGTGGCATGCTTCTCTGACCAGGCCCGGAATGGCGGAACCTACTACGCCCGGAGCGCCGTGCGCATCGTCAGCGATGGTGAAGGCGGCTATCGCGTGGATCAGCAAGGGTCGGATGAGCCCACCTGCCAACCAGCCCCCGGCCAAGGCTAAGCTGCGCCTCAAGCGCCGCCCTCCGACCGTCCGACCGCTGTGCTGCGGCCGTGCCTGTTGCTCCAGCGCCTTGGTCAGCCACGACGGATTCTGGTCCCTTCACCGATGCATTTGGTGGACCAAGTGAAGAGCAGTCCAACTCCATGGAGTCACAGGCCCGCTTGATGGCTGAGCCGGACTATGCGCGTCCGGATGGTCCTGTCTATCGGTCAGGCGAGCTGGGTCTGCATGTCGGCAGAGGCGCGTTCAAGAACAGCGGCGGCGCCTTCGCCCGGCATCAGTTCGGCGACGCCGACGCTGAAGTCGACCACGAAGGGCGTCCGGTCGGGACCGGCGTCGAAGGCGGTGCAGCCGATGACCGCTGCGATCCGCTCGACCGCCAGGCGCGCGGCCGGTCCGGGGGTGGCGGGCAGGGCGAGGGCGAAGACCTCGGGGGCCAGTCGGGCCGCCGTGTCCTCGACCCGAACGAGGCGCGACACCATGGCGCCGATCTGGGGCATGGCCCGGTCCAGCCAGCCGCCCATGCGCGCACGGGTCAGGTTATCGCTGTCCGCCACCCGCAGGACGCAGACTGACAGGGGTCGCCGCCGCGCCGAAGCGCCCTCGGCGACCCGCCCAAGATGGCTGGCGAACAGGTTCCGGGTGAACAGGCCTGTAGACGGATCCATGATGCCTGCGCCACGCGCGCCTTCCAGAGCCTTGCGGATGGCCAGATGGCGGCGATGGGTGTGGGCCAGGTCGAGGACGCGCGCGGCGGCCTCGGGCTCCGGCGTGCCGGCGGCCGCCACTTCCGAGAAGCCCCGGTTGTACAGTTCGCTTAGATTGATCTCGCCTTCCGACCGCAGATAGAGGGCCAGCGGGATGTGATAGAGGCGCGTGTTCCGCTTCATGCCCGAGGCGATGGACAGGGCCGGCGCATGGTCCGGCGCGCCCCACAGAACCGCCGCGTCGAAGGCGCTTTCGTGCAGATAGTCGAAGGCGGTGTAGGGCGTCGGCGCGGCCACCACCTCGGCTCCGCCGGCGATCAGCGTGTTTGAAAGGGCGATGAACCGGTGATCCGGGGCGCCGGCGATCAGGATACGAACCGGGCTGGGATCAGGCACCCCCGGATCCAGGGTCGCGCCGTGCAGGGCGAAGGTCGCCTGACGCAGGCGGAACTCCTCCTCGGCGATGGCGGCGCGAACCAGTTGTTCGATGCGCAGGGCGGCCTGGGCCGGATGCGGCGGTTCGGCCATCGTCAGATCAAACGTCCCGGCAGCGAGGCTCGCCGCCATGGGGCCGAGGGCGATGACGGGCAGCCGCCGGGCGCCGGCCGCGAGTCGCAGGGCCTCGGGAAGGGCGTCAATCTCCGGGTGACCGGCGTCCAGGATCGCCGCCTCCAGCGTGAAGTCCGTCAGGGCAGCCACTGCGGCGGCGCCCGACCGGGCCGTCATTGTGCGCCAGCCCAGCGAGTCCAGCCCGCGGCACAAGGCGCCGATCCGCTCATCCGTCTCGGCGACGACCAGAACGCGTGGATCCGAACCCAAAATCGATGACCCCCCCTGCGCGACCGGACGGCCGCGACTCCGGACACGGAGCGGGCGGACCATACCGACGCGGCCCCGTTCGGCGCAACGGTGCTGATGCGCGCGGCAGGGGAAAACGACGGTGGCCCGGCCGCTTCCAAAGCGAGGATTTTCCGCTAGAGTCACCCCTTGGGCTACGGCGGGAACCGGCTTGAGCGGACAGACTACAGAATTGGCGTCACCCGGCTTCTGGGTGCGGCTCTCAGGGCGGGCGTTCGCCCGCAGCTGGGGCCGGGACGTCATGCTGTACACGGGCGGGGTGTCGTTCTTCGCCCTGCTGGCAGTGTTCCCGGCAATCGCCATCCTGATCGGCTTCTACAAGGCCGTGCTGTCGATCGGTCAGGTCGGCGAGCAGGCGGCGGCCCTGGCCGACGTCATGCCCCATGCCGCCCGCGCCATATTCCGCGCCGAGGTCGAGCGGCTGTCGAACGCTTCGGCCCGCGCCGTCTCGACCCAGAGCGCCTTCGCCCTGGTGGTCGGCGCCTATGCCGCCCATCGTGGATTCAAGGCCTTGCTGGCCGGACTGAACCTGATTCATGACGAGACGGAGCCGCACGGCTTCTTCAAGTTCAACTTCCTCGCCTTCATCGTCGCCGTGGTGGCGTTCGGCCTGTTCACCATCGTTTCGGGCGCCGTGGTCACCGCGCGGCTGCTGGAGCATGCCGGGCCGGTCACGGGGCAGGCCGGGCTGCCGTTCAACGGCTTCCTGCCCGCGGCCGGCCTCGGCCTCGGGCTGACGCTGCTGTATCGTTACGCCATGTCGCACCGGGACCCTGTGGCCTGGGTCCCGTCCATCGCCGGCGGGGCGGTGGCGACCATCCTTTCGATGATCTCGTCCTGGCTCTGCGCCATCTATGTCGAGCAGATCGCCCAGCTGGGCGCGACCTACGGATCGGTCGGCGCCGTCGTGGTCCTGCTGATCTGGCTGTCGTGGAACGTCAACGCCATCTTCTACGGCGGCGCCTTCGCCACCGAGATGGAGATCGCCTCGCGGGCCAGGGGAGCGCCGGATATCGCGCCCGAGGACAGCCCCTCGGTCGTCAATCTGTCGGAGCGGCGCGCGTCTCGACGGTAATCGTCAGGACGCCGTCGGTCTCCTCGACCGACATCACCCGTCCGCCAAGTTCCGCCATCAGATACGGAACGTCGATCCGTGCCATCGGATCGGTCGCGAGGAGGACGAGACGGGTTCCCGCCCGCCCTTCGGCCGCCTTCCTCAGACGCAGGCTCGGCACAGGGCAGCGATGGCCCCGGGCGTCGACGACGATGGGCGCGCCTTCGCTCACCTCGCCTCGCAGGCGGCGAGCAAAAGACCCAGGGCGACGCGCACGCTTTCCAGCCGCACCTCTTCGCGCCCGATGCCTCCGAACAGTCGCTTGTCGTGAACGAGTCCCTGTGGCGTTGCGCAGCCGAAATGAACCAGCCCGACCGGCTTTTCGGCCGAGCCGCCCCCCGGGCCTGCAACGCCGGTGATCGAGACGGCGAGGGCGGTCTTCGCGGCCTGCCGGGCCCCCATCGCCATGGCACGCGCCACCGGCTCTGATACCGCGCCGTGCTTGACGATCAGGGCGGCCGGCACGCCCAGCATCTCCGACTTGGCCGCGTTGCTGTAGGTCACGAAGCCCCGGTCGACGACCGACGACGACCCGGCCACGGCCGTCAGGGCCCCCGCGACCAGCCCGCCGGTGCAGCTCTCGGCCGTCGCCACCGTCCAGCCCCGCGCCGAGGCGGCGGCGATCACCGAGGCCGCCAGTCGCTGGATGTCGTTCGGGAACATGGGTCTTTCCGATCCGTGCGCGAGTCAGTCTAGGCTGACCCCGGTGCGTGCGTCTGTCGATAGCACGTGCGCAAGACCGGGGACCTCATGACCGACGCAGCCCTGCCGGACGACGCCGCGCCTTCGACGGAGGGCGGCGATCGCGTGACGCCGATCCTGTTCGCCGTGGCCATCTTCACCTCGGCGGCCCTGGTCTTCGTCGTCCAGCCCATGGTGACCAAACTGGTCCTGCCGATGCTCGGCGGCTCTCCATCGGTCTGGAACACGGCCATGGTCTTCTTCCAGACAGCGCTTCTGGCCGGCTACGGCTACGCCCACCTGCTGCAACGCCTGACCTCGATGCGGGCCCAGATGGCGACCCATCTGGTCCTGCTGCTGCTGGCGGCCCTGTTCCTGCCGCTGAAGATCAACGGAGTGCTGGGCGACCCCGACCCGAGCGCCCCGATCGGCTGGCTTCTGGCGACCCTGGCCCTGTCGGTCGGCGCCCCCTTCGCCGTCCTGTCGGCGACGGCGCCCCTGCTGCAGGCCTGGTACGCCCGGGTTCGCGTCGGTCACGCCGATGGCAAGAACCCCTATGTCCTCTATGCGGCGTCCAACCTCGGCAGCTTCCTGGCCCTGCTGGCCTATCCGCTCATCCTCGAACCGCTCATGACCCTGTCAGGCCAGCGCGTAAGCTGGAGCGGAGGCTATGCCGCCTTCATGCTGATGGTCGTGGCGCTTGCCGTCGTGGCCTGGCGACGGGGGCAGATCGGCGGGGCGCCGGTCGCCAGCCTGGAGACCAGCGCGCCGATCCCATGGCGCGAGAAGATCATCCTCGTCCTTCTGGCCGCCGCGCCGTCCAGCCTGATGCTCGGCGTCACCGCCCACCTGGCCACCGACGTCGCCTCGGCGCCCTTCCTGTGGGTCATCCCGCTGGCCCTCTATCTGCTGACCTTCGTCATCGCCTTCCAGGACAGGCCCTGGATCCCGCTGCCGATCACCCTGGTCGTTGCGGCGGCCGTCAGCCTCGCCTGTATCGCGTTCACAGCCTTCAGGACCGGCGACTGGATCCTGATGTTCGGCCTGCATCTGGGGGCCTTCTTCCTGCTGGCCCTGATGTGTCACCAAAGGCTGGCCGCGCGGCGTCCTCCGCCGGACCGGCTGACCGAATTCTATCTGCTGATGTCGCTGGGCGGGGTCGTCGGCGGCGCCTTTACGGCCCTTCTGGCGCCGGTGCTGTTCAACGGCGTGTGGGAATACCCGCTGGTCCTCGTCCTGGCCGGTCTGGCCCGGCCGCTGAACAAGGCGCCGATCCGGAACTGGGAGGTCTATCTGTTCGTCGGCGCGGTCCTGGCCACCGGCCTGCCGCCGCTGCTGTCGGCGGCGGCCCAGGCGGACTGGGGCTTCGGCTGGTGGCTCAACAACAACGTCTCGGACAATATGCCGGGCCTGACACAGTTCATCATGCTGGCGCCGATCCTGGCCGGCTTCATCCTGCGCGATCGCACCCCGGCCTTCGTCATCATCGCCGCCGGCATCGCCCTGTCGACCGCCTATATCGCGCGCGGCTATGAGGCAGCCTTCACCGACCGCAGCTTCTTCGGCGTGATGAAGATCGGCGTCACCGAGGACCCGCGCCTCGGCGGTCAGGTCAACATCCTGATGCACGGCACGACCCTGCACGGCGCCCAGCCCCGCAATCCGGCCTTCGCCTGCATGCCGACCCTCTACTACGCCCCGGCCAGCCCGATCGGTCAGACGACCCAGATGCTGCAGCTGCGCCGTCCAGCCCTGAAGATCGGCGTGGTCGGGCAGGGGTCCGGCGCCATGGCCGGCTACAAGCGCGCGGCCGACGAGATGAAATTCTTCGAGATCGATCCGATGGTCGATCGGCTGTCGCGCGATCCGCAGTGGTTCAGCTTCATCTCCGGCTGCGCCGACGGCCCGATCGAGACGGTGCTCGGCGACGCCCGGCTGACCATGGCGCGCGAGACGGCCGGCACCTACGACCTCTTGCTGATCGACGCCTTCTCGTCGGACTCGGTGCCGACCCATCTGCTGACGGTCGAGGCGATCGAGGGCTATCTGAAGCTGCTGAAGCCGGACGGCGTGGTCATCCTGCACCTGTCGAATCGCAACCTCGACATCACCCTGCCGGCCGCGGCGGCGGCGCAAGCCCTGGGCGCGGCGAACCTGCATCAGCTCTATCAGGAATCGCCCCTCGCGCCGGACATGGCCGAGGCCTCCACCGAAGCCCTGATCCTGTCGCCGACGGAAGAGGGCCTGGCGGAGTTCCGTGACCAGGCCCAGTGGCGAACCCTGGCCGAGACCGACGTTCGACCATGGACCGACGACTATGTGAACCTGTTCGGCTCGTTGTGGCGTCACTTCCGGCGGTGACGTCAGCCGTTTGATCAGGCGGGCAATTCGATCGTCGCGATAGCCGAGGCGGCGAGGCCTTCCTCGCGTCCGGTGAACCCCATCTTCTCCATCGTCGTTGCCTTCACGCTGACGGCGTCGAGCGGCAGATTCAGGATCGCGGAGAGCCGTTCGCGCATGGCCTGACGGTGCTGCTTCACCTTGGGTCGCTCGCAGATCAGGGTGACGTCGACGTTCACCAGCCGCCCGCCGCGCGCCGCCAGCCGCTCGACCGCATGGATCAGAAACTGGTCCGAGGCCGCGCCCTTCCACTTCGGGTCGGTTGGCGGGAAGTGGTCGCCGATGTCGCCGTCGCCCATGGCGCCCAGCACCGCATCGGTCAGGGCGTGCAGTCCGGCGTCGGCGTCGGAATGGCCGATCAGGGTCTGGTCATGTGCGATCTCGACCCCGCACAGCCACACACTGTCGCCCGGCCCCCAGCGGTGGGCATCGAACCCCTGGCCGACGCGGGTCTGTCGGGCGATCAGCGCTTCGGCCATGGCGAAATCCTCGGGATAGGTCAGTTTCATCAGGCGCGGATCGCCCTGGACCAGACGAACGGTTCCCCCGTCGTGCTCGACCACGGCCGCATCGTCGGTGGCCGCCGCACCCTCGGGCCAGGCGGCATAGGCGGCCCGCAGACGGTCGGCGCGAAACGCCTGCGGCGTCTGGGCCCGCCACAGGCCGCCGCGATCGACAGTCGCCTCGATGCGATCGGAGCCGCGCTTGAGGGTGTCGGAGACGGGGAGGGCGGCGATGGCTCCATCCGCACCCGGCAGGGACTCGAGCAGCCGCCGGATCACCTCGGCGGACAGAAGGGGCCGTGCGGCGTCGTGAACCAGGACGGGCCGATCCGGCGCCCCGGTCAGGGCTTCGAGCCCCGCGCGCACGGAGTCCGCACGCTCGGCGCCGCCCGCCACGGCCCGCCAGTTGCTCAGCCCGGCCAGCGCCTCGGCCGCCCGCGCGAACCCGTCCGCCGCGACCACCACGACGACCTGTTCGGCCCCCGCATGGAGCAAGGCCTCGAGCGACCAGCGGACCACGGGCTTGCCGCCCAGCGGCCGCCACTGCTTGTCACCTCCAGCCCTGGAGCCCGAGCCGGCCGCCACCACGATCGCTGCGAATGTCATCCTCGCCTTCTAGGGGCCACGATGGCGGTTGACGAGGGGCCAGGCTTCGCGTGTTGACGGACGGATGAGCACAGGGTTTCAGATCGGCGACGTCGCCATTCCCGGACGGGTTCTGATGGCGCCCATGACGGGCATCACCGACCTGCCTTTCCGGCTGCTCGCCAGCCGCCTCGGCGCGGCCTATGTCGCGACCGAGATGGTGGCCGCCGCCGAACTGGCCCGCGCCCGCCCGGACGTCGTGCGCCGCGCCGCCGTGGGCGACGGCCTGCCGCTCACGGTCATCCAGCTGGTCGGCCGCGATCCCTCAGCCATGGCCCAGGGTGCGCGCATGGCCGAGGCGGCCGGCGCCGACATCATCGACCTGAATTTCGGCTGCCCGGCCAAGGAGGTCACCGGCTCGGCCTCGGGCTCGGCCCTGATGCGCACGCCCGACCTGGCGGGCCGGATCATGGCGGCGACGGTGGCGGCGACCTCGCGACCGGTCACGGTCAAGATGCGCCTCGGCTGGGACGACGACACCAGGAACGCCGCCGAGCTGGCGAAGCGCGCCGAAGACCTCGGCGTCAAGGCCGTGACGGTCCACGGCCGCACTCGCCAGCAGTTCTACACCGGAGCCGCCGACTGGGATGCGGTCGGGGCGGTCAAGGCGGCGGTCTCCATCCCGGTCATCGTCAACGGCGACATCATCACCGCCGAACAGGCGAGGGAGGCTCTGGACCAGTCCGGCGCCGACGCCCTGATGCTGGGTCGCGGCGTCTACGGCCGTCCCTGGCTCGCCGCCCACCTCGATCGCGCGCTGCGGGACGGCACGGTCCTCGTCGAGCCCGACCGCCAGGAGCGGTTCGATATCGTCGTCGCGCATATGCTGGCGTCCTGCGACTTCTACGGCGAACATCTGGGCCTGCGGATGTTCCGCAAACACCTCGGCTGGTACGTAGAACAGGCGCCCTGGCCCGCCGATCCCGCCGATCCGGCCGACCGCCGCACGGCCAAGAGCCGCCTGTGCCGGCTGGAACAGCCCACGCTGGTTGGCGAAGCCCTCGCTGACCTTTGGGACCGGCCTCCACCCTCGCTGTATTTCAGCAACTCTCCTGTTGAAGTTTCGCCACAGGTGGTTGAAGCTTCCGGGACATGACGGACACGCCCGCCCCGCTTCCGGCAACAGAAGGCGACCCCTCCTTCTGGGGACGTCTCGCGGCCGGTCGAGCGCGGGCCGCCTTCGGGGCCGCCTATGTCATCGCCTTCCTGATCACCGGCGCCGCCATCTGGCTGGTCGCTGTGGCCCCGGGAGCCAGCGCGGGCGATGACGCACGCTCGACGGCCAGCCGCGCAGTCCTGTTCATCCTGCTGGCCAATCTGGTCCTGATCGTCGGCCTCGCGGCCATCATCGGCGGCCAGGTTCTGAGATTGTCCCAGCGTCGGCAGGACGACCCGGGCGCGCGCCTTCACCTGCGCTTCGTAACGCTGTTCTCGCTGGTGGCGGTCGTGCCGGCGGTGCTGATCGCCCTCGTCTTCGGCCTTCTGGTCAATCGCGGCGTGGACCAGTGGTTCAGCGACAACGTCCGTTCCGCGGTCAACAACGGAGCCTTCATCGGTAAGGCCTATGTTGCGGATGTCGGAGGCGGTCTTGAACGCGACCTGGGCAGCATGGCCAACGAACTCGGCGGCGTTCGCGGCGCTTTCGACGACCGCATCCAGTTCTCCAGCGCCCTGACCCAGATCGCCGATTTCTTCGGCTACCCGGCCGTCTACATCCTGAACGGCGAGGGCGAGGTCCTGGCCCAGAGCGACCTGCCCGATGCCCCCGCCTATGTCGCCCCGCCGCGCGAGGAGTTCGAGAAGGCCGCCGAGGGCGAGGAGGTGCCGGTGACCGTGACCGAGCATCCCGACACCATCCGCGCCCTCTATCCGTTGCCAGACTACGGCGATGCCTATCTGTATGTCGTGCGTCCCCTGGCCCCCGGCCTCGTCGAGCGGATGCGCAATGGCCGCGACTCCATCGAGTCCTATCGTGTCGCCGAGGAGAGCCGGGCCCGCATCCAGGCCGCCTTCGCCCTCAGCTATCTGGAGACGGCCCTGCTGGTGCTGGTCGGCGCCGTGTGGCTGGGCATGTCGGCGGCCAGCGCCATCTCCGGGCCCATCGGTCGTCTGGTGAAGGCGGCAGATCAGGTCGCGGCCGGCGACTTCAGCGCGCGGGTCGAGGCCGACGGCGCGCCCGGCGAGATCGCCACCCTGTCCCAGGCCTTCAACCGCATGACCGGCGATCTCGAGGCCCAGCAGGCCGCGCTGAAAACCGCCAGCGAAGAGGCGCAGGACCGCAGTCGTTTCATCGAAACCGTCCTGTCCGGCGTCAGCGCCGGCGTCATCGGTCTGGACAAGCGCGGTCGGATTTCCGCCATCAATGACAGCGCCTTGCAGCTGCTTTCGATCTCGGAAGTTGAGGTGCGCGGCAAGGCCCTGGGGGTCGTTGCACCCGAACTGGCGGAACTGGTGAAACGCGTCGAGGCCCATATCGAGGAGGACATCGACGTCGCTCGCGAAGGCGAGACCCGGCGTCTGCGCGTCCGCATCGAGGGCGGGGTCGGCGGCGAGATGGTGCTGACCTTCGACGACATCACCCGCCTGGTGACGGCCCAGCGCAATGCTGCCTGGCGCGACGTCGCCCGCCGCATCGCCCACGAGATCAAGAACCCACTGACCCCGATCCAGCTCTCGGCCGAACGGCTGAAGCGTAAATTCCGTCCGGCGATCACCGAAGACCTCGAAATCTTCGACCGCTGCACCGACACCATCATCCGCCAGGTCGGCGACATCGGCCGGATGGTCGACGAGTTCTCGTCCTTCGCCCGCATGCCTGCGCCGCGTTTCACCAATGAGAACCCGGCCGAACTGCTGCGGGAAGCCGTCTTTGCCCAGCGCGTCGCCGCGCCCGACCTCGTGGTCGAGCTGGTCGAGCCCCTGCCGAGAGCGAAGATGAAGGCGGACGGCCGCATGGTCGGACAGGCCCTGGCCAACATCCTGAAGAATGCCGGCGAGGCCGTCGCCGCCCGTCGCCTCGCCACGCCTGCCGATGAGGAGCAGGTCGCCATCATCGCCCGGCTTGAGATCGAGGACGGCATCGCCACCTTCATCGTCGAGGACGACGGCAAGGGTCTGCCCGTCCGCGACCGCGACCGTCTGACCGAACCCTATGTCACCACGCGCGAGAAGGGCACGGGCCTCGGCCTCGCCATCGTCAAGCGCATCTGTGAAGACCACGGCGGCGAGCTGAAGCTGTCAGATGCCGACAGCCTGCACGGCGCCAGGATTTGCCTGATCTTCCCCCTCAACCCCACCGGCAAGGCCGGGCGTGAAACGGAGCCTCGCGGCGCCGGCGCCCCGGCGGCCGAATAGTAGCGAGGCGTCATGCGTTCCACCGGAGCCGATATCCTGGTCGTCGACGACGAGGCCGACATCCGCGACCTGGTCTCGGGCCTGCTGGAGGATGAGGGCCATTCCGTCCGCGTCGCTTCCAGCTCCGAGGAGGCCCTGGCCGGCATCCGCGCCCGCAAGCCCAGCCTGATCGTCCTCGACATCTGGATGCAGGGCGGCGGCATGGACGGGCTGGAACTGCTCGACCTGGTCAAGACGCTCGACGCCGACCTGCCGGTCGTCATGATCTCGGGCCACGGCAATATCGAGACGGCCGTCAGCGCCCTCAAGCGCGGCGCCTACGACTTCATCGAAAAGCCGTTCAAGTCCGACCGGCTCATCGTGGTTATCGATCGCGCGCTCGAGTCCGCCTCGTTGAAGCGCGAGAACCGCCGCCTCCGCACCGTGGCCATGACCCCGACAGGCCTGATCGGTCGCTCGGCCGCCGCCCAGGTCCTGCGCACCACCATCGTCAAGGTCGCCCCGGCCAACAGCCGCGTCCTGATCTCGGGTCCTCCCGGTTCGGGCAAGGAGTTGGTGGCGCGCCAGATCCACGAGGCCAGCCCCCGGGCGCGCGGCGAGTTTGTCGCCATTTCCGCCGCCGGCATGACGCCGGAACGCCTCGACCTTGAGCTGTTCGGCGAGGAAGGCCACGACGGCCGTCCGCGCAAGATCGGGGTCTTCGAACGCGCCCACAACGGCACCCTCTATCTCGACGACGTCGGCGACATGCCGCGCGAGAGCCAGAGCCGCATCCTGCGCGTCCTGGTCGAACAGCGCTTCCGCCGTGTCGGCGGCGAACAGGACGTCCAGGTCGATGTCCGGGTCGTCACCTCGACCTCGCGCGACCTGAAGATCGAGATCACCGAGGGCCGCTTCCGCGAGGATCTGTTCCACCGCCTCAACGTGGTGCCGATCCGCGTTCCGCCTCTGTCGGAGCGCCGCGAGGACATCGGTGAACTGGTCGAATATTTCATCGAGACCCTCAGCGTGTCCCAGGGCCTGCCGCGCCGCAGACTGGGCGACGACGCCATCGCCGTGCTCCAGGTCCATCCCTGGCCCGGCAACGTCCGCCAGCTGCGCAACAACGTCGAGCGCCTGCTGATCCTGGCGACCGGCGACCTCAACGACCCGATCTCGGCCGACATGCTGCCGCAGGAGGTGGCCTCGACCGGCGCGGCAGGGATGGGGGCCGAACGCACCATCGCCCTGCCTCTGCGGGAGGCCCGCGAGGTGTTCGAGCGCGAATATCTGGCGGCGCAGATCATGCGCTTCGGCGGAAACATCTCGCGTACGGCCGCCTTCATCGGCATGGAGAGATCGGCCCTGCACAGGAAACTGAAGTCGCTGGGCGTGTCGCCCTCGCGCGGCGGGGACGAGGACGAAGGGAATACCGACTGATGTCGCGCGTCGCCTATGTGAACGGGGTCTACCAGCGCCACTCGGAGGCGACGATCCATGTCGAGGATCGAGGCTTCCAGTTCGCCGACGGCGTCTATGAGGTCTGGTCGGTGTTCGACGGTCGGATGGCCGATTTCGAAGGCCACATGACCCGGCTTCACCGAAGTCTCAACGAGCTTCGCATCGACATCCCCATGTCGGTCGACTCCCTGACCCGCGTGCTGAAGGAAACCATCCGCAGGAACCGCGTCCGCGACGGCATCGTCTATCTGCAGGTCACGCGCGGCACGGCCCGCCGCGACCACCCTTTTCCCGCGCCCGGAACCCCGCCCAGCGTGGTCGTGACGTCGAAGTCGCTGAGCGCGCGCAAGTCCGACGCCCAGGCCGCCAAGGGCGTCGCCGTCGTGACCCATCCCGACATTCGCTGGGGCCGCTGCGACATCAAGACGGTCGGCCTGCTGCCCAACGTCCTCGCCAAACAGGCGGCCCGCGACAAGGGCGCCTACGAGGCCTGGATGGTCGACGAGATGGGTCTGGTCACCGAGGGCTCCTCGACCAACGCCTGGATCGTCGACAAGTCCGGCAAGCTGCGCACCCGCGACACCCAGGCCAATATCCTCAAAGGCATCACCCGCACCGCCATCATGGCGATGATCGAGGCGGAGGGGATCGAACTCGACGAACGCCCCTTCAGCGTCGACGAGGCCAAGGAGGCGAAAGAAGCCTTCTTCACCGCCGCCGGCGCCTTCGTCATGCCCGCCGTCTCGATCGACGGGGTGAAGATCGGCGACGGCAAGCCCGGTCCGATCGCGACCCGGCTGCGCGCGCGTTATCTGGAAGAGGCGAAGCGGGACTCGGTCTGATTTTTCTCCGTGCACCCCGGCGAAGGCCGGGGTGCACGGATGGAGGGTGTCTAAGCCTCGCGCTCTCTGGTTGCGCGACCTCGAAATCCATCGGGAGGAAATCGGTTACCGGGCCTGTTGCGACCCGCGAGCGCCAGCGTCTAAGGTGACGAACCGGGCGTTCGATCCGGAGCCGCGATCTCCCCGACGCGGTGAAAACCAAGAAAGAACAGGACCAACCTGCCATGTCGCAAGACAAGCGTCAGAACCTTCAGGACACCTTCCTCAACTCCGTCCGCAAGACCAAGACCCCGCTGACCATCTTTCTCGTCAACGGCGTCAAGCTGCAGGGCATCGTGACCTGGTTCGACAACTTCTGTGTGCTGCTCCGTCGCGACGGCCAGTCGCAGCTCGTCTACAAGCACGCCATCTCGACGATCATGCCGTCGGCGCCCGTGCAGCTGTACGAACCCGAGGCCGACGAGGACTGAGGCAAGTGGCCTTGTCATACCGAACGAAGCGAAGCGAAGATCCGGGACGCCGACCAATTCCTTCGACTCTCCCGGAAGACGCGAAGCGGCTGTCCGGGAGACCGTCAGGTGCGGTCCCACCGTTCCCCGGATAATCGCTGACGCGATTTCCGGGAGGACTAACTTCATCGTCTAACGTCCCGGATCTTCGCTTCGCTACGGCCGGGATGACAAGCATCGCACGCTGACCACTGGCGATGGCCGCCCAGGCGGCCCATGTTGACGCCTCCGCCCGACAACCGACAGAGACCCTTTGAACGCCAAACTCATCGACCACTCCGTGCCGCTCATCCGCGCGGTCGTCATCCACCCCGATCTCGGCGAGCGCGCCTCTCGCCCGGCCGGTGAGCGTCTGGAGGAGGCCGCCGGCCTCGCCCGCGCCTTGGACCTCGACGTCCGCGCCGAGGAGATCGTGCGTCTGCGCAAGACCACGCCCGCGACCCTGTTCGGGGCCGGAAAGGTCGAGGAACTGGCGGCCCTGATCCGCGCCGCCGAGGCCGAGGCCGCCGTCATCGACTTCGACCTGACCCCGGTCCAGCAGCGCAATCTGGAGAAGGAATGGGACTGCAAGGTCATCGACCGCACCGGCCTGATCCTGGAGATCTTCGGCCGTCGCGCCCGCACCAAGGAGGGCAAGCTGCAGGTCGAACTGGCCCGGCTCGACTACGAGAAATCCCGCCTCGTCCGCACCTGGACCCACCTGGAGCGCCAGCGCGGCGGCACCGGCTCGACCGGCGGCCCCGGCGAGACCCAGATCGAGCTCGACCGCCGCCTGATCGCCGACCGCATCGTCAAGCTGAAGGGCGAGCTGGAGGAGGTCCGCCGCACGCGCGGCCTGCACCGCAAACAGCGCAAGAAGGCCCCGTTCCCGGCCGTCGCCCTGGTCGGCTACACCAACGCTGGCAAGTCGACGATCTTCAACCGGCTGACTGGCTCCGAGGTCCTGGCCAAGGACCTGCTGTTCGCCACCCTCGACACGACCCAGCGCACCATCCGCCTGCCCCAGGGTCGCCCGGCCATCATCGCCGACACGGTGGGCTTCATCTCCGACCTGCCGCACGAACTGGTCGAGAGCTTCCGCGCGACCCTGGAGGAGGTGGGCGAGGCCGACCTGATCTTGCATGTCCGCGACATCGCCTCGGCCGACACCGCCGCCCAGGCGAAGGATGTCGAGGAGGTCCTGAAACAGATCGAGCAACCCGCCAATCCTGACGGGACGATCAAGCCGCGCCGCATCCTCGAGGTCTGGAACAAGACCGACCTCCTCGACCCCGAGGTCCGCGAAGAGATCGAGGGCCAGGCCGCCCGCTCGGGCAATGCTTCGGTCGCCGTCTCCGCCTGGACCGGGGAGGGGATTGAACGCCTGCGCCAGGCCATCACCGACCTGATCGACGACGACCCCGAGACGGAACTGGTGCTGCAGCCCTCACAGGGCGAGGCCCTGGCCTGGCTCTACGCGCACGGCCGGGTCACGGCGCGCGACACGGACGCCGAGGGGCGGATGCGGCTGACCGTGCGGCTGGACCCGCAGGCGATGGGACGGTTCGAGCGGCAGTTTCAGGCGGGGTGAGGGCCGGTCTGCCGCGGCAAGCTGGCCATGGTTGCTGTGCGGATGGATGTCTGATCCGGCGCTGACCCCTGGGGCCTCGGCTCCGATCCGGCCGGTCCCATTTCCCGTTTGGAACCTAAGCGTTGCCGAACGCTTCTGTCTCCGATGTCGCACCCCCCCTCTGAAATCAGCCGGCAACATGGATGGCTGTCCGATTTCCAATTCTCGAACGGCCGCGTCAGGGTTCGCAAGACGGACATCAACCTCGCGGTCGATGAGAAGCTCATCGCCGAAATCTGGGCCTGGATCCCTTACCTGGCCGTCCTCTGGCTAAGGGCCGTTTGGGCGACGCTCGCTCGGCTGGTCCGGGGCGACCGTCGAATGATCTGGTACGCGCCCGATCGGCCAAGACCCTGGTATCTGGTGCGAGGAGCCGCGCTGTGGGCCGGAATCGGTGTCGCCAGACATCGGGCGGACGCCGACATCGAATTCTACTTCGATGATGTCACCGCCGGGGAGGCCCCACTCGGCGGCGAGGCGCTGAATGTGCGGTGCACCGACGTGTCGAAGAGCCACGTCGCCGAAACCTTCGAAGCGGTTTTCGGCTATCCGCTCCGGGTTGACCCGACCACCTACCACGGCCCTGTCGTCGAGAAGTCCGAGAAGAACGGCGTTCACGACGGCCGTATCATGGGATCCGGCGATGCCCTGCGGTCCGACTGCGTTTATCAGCGACTGATCGACACCACGGACGCCGACGGAAGCGCCAACGACCTGAGGACCCTCTGCGTCGGCGGGGCTCCCGTACTTGTCTGGTTGAAGGTCAAACCGGCCGGCGCTCGGTTCGCGATCCACAATCGCAAGGCCAGCCTGCGAGAGCCTGCCGAGATCTTCAGCCGCGAAGAGAGCGCGCTCATCGGCCAGTTCACCGCACGCATGGGTCTGGACTGGGGTGGACTGGATATCCTGCGTGATCGGGCGGACGGTCGAATCTATATCGTCGACGTCAACAAGACCGACGTCGGTCCGGTCATCGCCTTGTCCTGGCGCGACAAGATGCGGTCGATGGATCGGCTTGGTCGAGCCCTGGAGGGGCTGGTCGCGTCGCGCGGGCGGGTCCGTCAATCGCGCTTCGCGGACGGGCCGGCCGAGGGGCCCGTTCATGCGAGCTGACTCTCTTCCGCTTGGGGACACCGAGCTCGACGGGGCGGACAGACTTCGGGCCTTCGTTGCTGACATGGCCTTTCCGTGCGTCGGAGCGAAATCGGCGCTGGCGCGCGGAGGTCTCGTGATCCATCGGGCCAGCGACCTCACATCCGCCTGGGACGACCTTCAGATCTACGCAGCATTGATGGCGTTCGTTGCCCGCTATCGGACCGACCCCGCGCCATTCCAGAGCCTGTCCATCGTTTTTGAGGGCCCCGGGACGCTGGATGAAGCGGCTTTCGAAACCGCCCTGTGGCAGCGCGCGCAGTCGCTTTCGGACAAGATTTCTGGTTGGGCCAGACGCCGGATCCACGGGCCAGCGTCGATCCGGAGCATCCGGAGTTCGCCCTGAGCTTCGGCGGAGAGGCCTTCTTTCTCGTGGGACTCCACCCGGCCGCCAGCCGGCCGGGCCGCCGCTTCAAGCGCCCTACGATCGTCTTCAACCCGCACGCCCAGTTCCGGAACCTGCGTGAGACGGGCCGCTACGAGCCGATGCGGCGGACGATCTTGAAGCGGGACCTTGCTCTGGCAGGAACCGAGAACCCGATGCTGGCCCGGTTCGGCGAGGTGTCGGAAGCGCGTCAATACAGCGGTCGTGCGGTGGACGCGCACTGGCGTTGCCCGTTCCAGTCCAGGGCGGTCCTACTCCATGAGACATGAAATCGCCGCGCGCAGCGGGACAGCGTTCCGGCTCAACAAGGGCGACAGGCTGAAGGTGATCGATCCCCGGGGTGAGCAGGTGTCGGACCTGCTGGCCTTCAACGCCGCTGACACCGATGAGGTGATCTCATCGGGCCGCACGCTGGACTACGCCAGTCGGCTTTTCCTGACGACCGGCGACCCGCTCTATTCGAATCGAAGCCGGGTCATGCTGACTATCGTGGAAGACACGGTCGGTCGCCATGACTTCCTTCTGACGCCCTGTTCTAAAGACACCTTCCGGATCATCTATGGCGACACCGATCCCCATCGGGGCTGCTTCGGCAACCTCGCGGAAGCGCTCCAGCCCTTCGGGATCCTGCCGGACCAGATCCCGACGGCGTTCAATGTCTTCATGAACGTGCGGGTGGATGGCGAGACGGGCGTCCTGACGGTCGCCCCGCCCCTGAGCAAGGCTGGCGACCACATTCTGCTGGAGGCGCAGATGGACCTGATCGTGGCGCTGACGGCGTGCTCCGCGCTTCAGTCGAACAACCACAGCTTCAAACCGATCGAGTTCGAGATTGAAACCGCTCGCGCCGGGCAGGTTTCATGAGCCTGAAATCGGTTGTCCTGATAGCCGCCGCCCTGGGTCTGGGCTTGGCTGGGGCCTCTGCGCAAGCACAGGACTCGGCTTTGGCGCCGACCTTCGGTAACAACATCGTATCTACCCACCCGGACGGACGGCAGGCCCGGCTTTGGCTGAGCGCCGACCACACGTTCCGGGCTCAGGGACGTGGCGGCAACCGGTCGAGCGGCGCTTGGCGCGTGCGGGGAAGCCGACTGTGCCTGACCCAGCGGCGCCCGATCTCCATACCGTTTTCGTACTGTCATGCGTTCCCCCAGGTGGCGGTGGGCCAAGCGTGGAACGATACGGCCTCGAACGGCGACCATGTCGTCAATCGAATCGTGCGCGGGCAATAGGGAAACAGCGAAAGCCTCTGAGCGGCGCGATAGCCGCGACCGATTCTGACGTAGCCGCATGGCAGCCTCCCGCCATGACCTCCGACACTCAGCTCAACCCCGCCAACCTCGACGGTCTCGGCGGCGACTACTGGGACCACGCCCGGCGGGAGTATCTGGGAGGCGTGAAGGCGACGACCGTCTGCCAGCGGTACGGCATGTCGCTCAGTTCCTTCCGGCAGCACGCGCGGCTCGGGGCTGGCGGCGCATGGATCAGCCGGGATGCGAGGCGCCACCCGAGTTCGGCGAATACCATCCCGACGACAATGTCAGCTTCGCCGACCTGGCCGCCGAGGCCTTCCTCAACATCCGCCGGGCTCTGGGCATGGGGCGGGCGTCCGAGGCCTCGACCTGGATGCGCGTCTACGACAGCCTCGCCGATCGCGCCCGATCCGAGGTCATGGCCGACCTGCCCGACATCGCCCCGCCCTTGCTGGAGTCCAGACGCGAGCCCCTGAAGCTGGTCGCGTCCGAAGACTTGAATGTCAATTATTTGAATGCACTTCCAAAAATTCCTGAGATTACATCTCAGGAAATGGACTCCTTTCACCCTGTTTTTTCGGAGTCCAATGCGCCCTCAGACTTCCTTCTCCCGGTGGGAGAAGGTGGCTCGCGAAGCGAGACGGATGAGGGTCGGATTTCTCAGTCGGCGTAAGCCGTCGCGGGACGCCGGATACACCCGACCCTCACCCTTTCCGCCTGACCGATCGCTGCGCTCCCGGAGGCTCAAGCCCTCTCCCACCGGAAGAGGGATCAGATCCGCTCCGCCGCCTTGGCCGCGTCCCACAGGCCGTCCATCTCGGCCAGGTCCGACTGCTCCGGCGTCCGCCCGTCCTTGGCAAGCTCCGCCTCGATGAAGCCGAACCGGCGCACGAACTTGGCATTGGTCCCGCGCAGGGCGTCCTCGGGCTCGACCCCCAGTTTACGGGCCAGGTTGGCGACGACGAACAGCAGGTCGCCCATCTCCTCGCGGGCCTTGTCGAGGTCTCCGGCGGCGATCTCGGCCTTCAGCTCGGCGACCTCCTCGTGCAGCTTGTCGAAGACCTCATCCGTGCTGGGCCAGTCGAACCCGACCCGCGCCGCCCGCTTCGTCAGCTTGGCCGCGCGGTGCAGGGCGGGCAGGCCGACGGGCACGTCGTCTAGCACCCCGTGCTGGGCCTTGCCCGCGCGCTCCGCCGCCTTGATGTCCTCCCAGCGCAACTTCTGGGCCGGGCCCGAGATCTGAGGGTCCTCCTCGCCGAACACATGGGGATGGCGCCGGACCAGCTTGTCACACATGGCCTCGGCCACGTCGTCGAAGGCGAACAGCCCCTGTTCCTCGGCCATCCGCGCGTGGAAGACGACCTGGAGCAGCAGGTCGCCGAGCTCGGCCTTCAGCTCCCCCATGTCGCCGCGATCGATGGCGTCGGCGACCTCATAGGCCTCCTCGATCGTATAGGGGGCGATGGTCGCGAAGGTCTGTTCGACGTCCCACGGACAGCCGCCGTCCGGGTCCCGCAGCCGGACCATGATCGCCTTCAGCCGGTCCGTCGGGCTCATGCAGCGGTCCCGTCACGGGCCTCGAGTTCACGCCGGATCTCGTCGTGACGGGCCGGCGTCAGCGGATAGTTCTTCAGCAGCAGGGCCGCGCTGGCCAGCAGCAGGCCGGGCAGGGCGATGAACAGGATCTGGAGCACCAGCAGCGCGCTCCCGCTGTTGCCTCCCGCAGGCGGCACCGCCTGGAAGCCGACCCACTGCAGGATCAGATAGGGGATCAGGGCTACGACATGCCCGACCTTGGTCGTCGCCGACAGGATGGAGAACATCAACCCTGTCCGGTCCACCCCGGTCTCCAGCCGCACCTCGTCGCCCACGTCCGCCATCATGGCCCTGAGCAGGAACAGGCCCGCCGCATAGGGCAGGCCGGCGATGAACATCGCGACGGCCGTCAGGGCGAAGCTGCCGCCGGGCACAAGGGTCGCCCCGACATAGAAGACGGCGAACACCAGACTGGCCACGGCCAGCGCCCTGTCCTTGCCGATCCGCGTCGCCAGCCAGGCCCAGAAGGGCGCGCCGATCAGGCCGGCGACGAAATACAGCAGCATGAACAGCGACGCCTCGGTGTGGCCGTAGCCCTTGATCTGGCCGAAGAAGAAGAACAGCAGCGACCCCGTGATCCCCGGCGCGACGCCCAGAACCACGTCCGCCAGCAAAAGCTTGCGCACCGCCGGCCGCTTGAACAGGTCCAGATAGGCGCGCGGCCCCCCGTGCGGCGCGGCGCCGGCGTTGACCGGCTCCGGCACCACGAACAGGGCCAGGGCTATGGTGACGGGCAGTGCGATCAGGATGGCCCAGCCCATGATCCGCACGCCGTCGGCATAGTCCCCGAGGCCCGTCTGGATCACCAGCGTCGGCAGGATCAGGATCAGGATCACCCCGATGATGTTGAACACCTGCCACCAGCCATAGACCCGGCTGCGCTGGTCGTATTCCGGCGCCAGCACCGAGGCCCAGCCGAGCTGCCCCAGGGTCCCGATCGAGAAGCCGAGGTAGAGGACCAGCAGCCAGGAGAACAGATAGACCGGCCCGGCGCCGGGCTGGACCACCACGAACATCATGAAGGCCGCCAGCATAAGGATCGGGGTCGAGGCGACCATCCACGGGCGATAGCGGCCGAACGGGCTCCTGGTCCGGTCCATGGCCCAGCCGATGAAGGGGTCGAAGGTGATGTCGATCAGGCGGACCGCCATGAATACCGCCGCCACGACGCCCAGCTCCAAGCCTACATGGGTGGCGTAGAACTCCGGCAGTGTGACCGGCAGGGCCACGCCGAAGGCCGCCAGCGGCAGGCAGACCGACGAGAAGGCGGCGAGGACGCCGTTGCTGCGCCTCGTCGACGTGGGGGCGATGGCGTCGGACATGCAGGGTTCCAGCGGCGTCGCCTTGAGTCGGCGCACGCACTGATCATGCCAGTTTTGAGCGCGACGGAAGAGGGGCCTTGCTTGCACCGCAACGGTAAGGCTTCCTCTCTCCATGCGCGTGGCGATGGCGGGACTGATCTTGGCGGCGGCCCTGGCCTGGGGCCTGCCCGACGCCGCCTCGGCCCAGGGGCGATGCGAGACCCAGCGCGGCCAGTGGGCCGGTCAGGCGGTCGCCAACGCCATCTCCCTCTACTCCCTGGAGTGGACCCCGTTCGGGGCGACCGAATGGGGATGGGGGACCTATCTTCCCCTGCTCCAGAAGGAGATCGGCACCGACTGCGAGCCGGGCACGTCCGACTTCGCCTCATCCCTCGCGGCCTTCCAGACCCGCTATGGCCTTGCCGCCACCGGCGTCTTCGACCAGGCGACTTTCGTCGTGCTGAAAGGGGTGCTGCAGGAACGGCGGCCTTTCGTGATGGCGCGGGTGCGCGATGAGTGCCCTGATCCGCCGCCGCTGCGCGAGCTCGGCTATCTCGAGGCGCCAGAGGAGCATGCCGACCGGCTGACACGGCTCTTGAGGCGCGACGTGCTAGACTCCTACCGCCGCATGGTCGCCGCCGCCCGCGCCGAGGTCCCCGAGGTCCGCAATGATCCGGAGTTGCTGCAGATCTTCTCCGGCTTCCGCGATCCCGAGGCCGATGCGGCCCGTTGCGCGACAGAGCGCAACTGTGACGGGCTCAGGCGGGCGGTGTGTTCGCCGCACAGGACCGGCACGGCGGTCGATCTCTATGTCGGCCAGTTGCTCGGCATGGGCGTCGACTCGACCAGTCCGGCGAGCCGCCAGCATATGACCCAGGGGGCGACCTATCGCTGGCTGGTCCGGAACGCCGGCCGGTTCGGTTTCGTGCCCTATCTTTACGAGCCCTGGCATTGGGAGTGGGTCGGCGCCTCGGCGCGCTACGGTCCGCCGTGATCCGGGGGCTGACCGGGGCGGAGCAGAGACTGGCCCGAGGCGAGTTCGGGGACGCGCTCGACTTCGACAGCATCCGGCTCCTGCCGACGCCGTGGCCGTTCGATCGGGCGTTCGTTCCTGGGCGCTGGTTCGGGCGGGACTGGATCCTGTGGCCGGGCCGGAGCCTGCCTGGAGATTTCGCCGTCGCGCCCGTCGCGCTCCAGGCCGTGCTGATCCACGAACTGGTCCATGTCTGGCAGGCCCAGGCGGGGATGAACCTGCTGGCCGCGAAGATCAGGGCAGGGGACGGCCCCTCGGCCTATGGCTACCCCGAGGCGCCCTGCGGCTGGGACGCGCTGAACATCGAACAGCAGGCCATGGCGGTGGAGCATCGCTTCCGGGCGGGGCGGGGCCAGCGGGTTCCCGACGAGGCGTCGCTCTACGCAAGGCTATGTCCGATCGGCAGGGCGGGGGCTTGAACGGCGAGCGAGGATCGCCACATCTGCTACTGTAGTTGTTTCAATAATCAGGAAGCCAGTCGCCATGCGTCAGCCCGCCGTCTTCTTTGGCCACGGTTCGCCGATGAACGCCTTGGGCGGTCCCTATGTCGACGCCTGGCGCGCGGTCGGCGAGGCCACGGGCAAGCCGAAGGGCGTGGTCATGGTGTCAGCCCACTGGGAGACGCGCGGGATCGGCGTAACGGCGCAAGAGCGGCCTGAAACCATTCATGATTTCGGTAACTTCGGCCCGGAACTACATGCGATGCAGTATCCGGCGCCCGGGTCGCCGGAGCTGGCGCGGCGGGTCGCCGAGTTGGTCGGCGCCCAGCCCGTCAAGAAATGGGGGCTGGATCACGGAACCTGGTCGGTGCTGACCCACGTCTGGCCCGAGGCCGATGTGCCGGTCGTGCAGTTATCGCTCAATCGCGACCTGACGGCCCGCCAGCACTATGAGCTGGCGAAGGGACTGAAGCCCTTGCGCGACGAGGGCTATGTCATCGCCGGCAGCGGCGACTTCGTCCACAACCTGCGCACATGGAAGCGGGATGGCGGCGACCCCTGGCCGTGGGCGACCCGCTTTAACACGGCGGTGAAGTCGGCCTTCGTGCGCGGCGACCATGACGCCTTGATCGACTGGATCGATCTGGCCGAGGACGCGCAACTGAGCGTGCCGACCGATGAACACTATCTGCCGCTGCTCTACGTCGCCGCACAGGCCGAGCCGGGTGAGCCTGTCGCCTTCTTCAACGACGTGATCGAGGGCGGCTCGATCTCGATGACCGGCGTGCGGATCGGCTAACCCCGTTCCCGTGCACCCCGGCGAAGGCCGGGATCCAGATCACGGGTTCAGTCGGCCGGGACCTGAGCGCCGGCCTCATGCGCAAGCTTCCGCGTTCGCCATCTGGACCCCCGGCCTTCGCCGGGGTGCACGGTGAGAGGGGTGGATTGTCCGAACGAAAAACACACACTGACAATACGGACAAACCGACTAGTCGCCTGTGCAAATTTAATCGTTTGTCGCGTCTCGATGAGTCCGGCGGATGCGATTATGCGAAGCCCGACCAAATCTCTGCTCTGGTTGTCAAAGGCCCGATCGACACATGGTCGTCGGCAACCGGCCTCGCAAGACCCGAGGAGGAAAATATTCTTAGGCCAAGATCTTGCGGATCAGGCCGCCTCGGCCAGATCGACCAGCGACTGGATCGCGACATAGTCCGTCTTGCCGGTTCCGAGCACGGGTAATTCGCGCACCCTGACGATCTTCTTGGGTACAGCCAGTTCCGGCGCGCCGTGTTCGCGCGCCCATTCGGCGATCTTGCCCACGTCGGCGTCGCTGCGCTCGGTGACCAGGACCAGTTTCTCGCCCTTGCGGCTGTCGGCGATCGCTATGACGGCATGGCGTTGCTCGGGCCAGACGGACTGGACCAGACCCTCCACGGCGCTCAGGGAGACCATCTCGCCGCCGATCTTGGCGAACCGCTTCACCCGGCCGAGGATGGCGATATAGCCCTCGTCGTCGATGTCGACGATGTCGCCGGTGTCGTGCCAGCCGCCCGCCAACAGATCGATCTTCGTCGGATCCTCGGGCGACATGTAGCCGGCCATGACGTTGGGGCCGCGCAGGAACAGGCGCCGACCCTCGGTGATCCCTTCCACTGCCTCCAGTCGCGCCTCCATGCCGGGCAAAAGCTGGCCGACAGTGCCTGGCCGGTTGCGATCGGGGTGATTCACGGCGACCACGGGCGCAGCCTCGGTCGCGCCATAGCCCTCCAGCAGCTTCACGCCGCCGAATTTGGTGTTGAACAGGTGATGGGTCTCGTCGCGGACCCGTTCGGCGCCGGCGACCACGAACTGCAGGGTGCGGAAGTCGTCGGGCGAGGCCACGCGCGCCCACTGGTTCAGGAAGGTGTCCGTCGCGAACAGGATCGACGCGTTGACCTCGGCCAGCAGGGCCACGATCTGCTTGCCGTGCAGCGGGGAGGGGTACTGGAAGGTCTTCAGACCGTTCAGGATGGGCAGGATGACGCCCCCGGTGAGGCCGAAGCAGTGGAAGGTCGGCAGGGGATTGAACATCACCCAGTTCGGATCGAGCGGAATGTGGGCATTCACCTGACGCGCGTTGGCGACGAGGTTCTTCTGGCTCAGCAGCACACCCTTAGGGGCGCCGAAACTGCCCGAGGTGAACAGGACCACGCCCGGATCATCGGGCTGGACGGTGACGCGGAAGCGTTTGGGCATCAGCCCGGCCATCAGGCCGAACAGCTTGTCCTGCAGGCCGATGCTCTCTCGCACGTCGTCCAGCCAGACGATCTCGGCGACCGCGGCCAGCTGCGCAATCAGGTCCTCAAGTTTGGCCTGTTCGACGAAGCGGCGGGCGCAGAGGATTTTCCTGACCCCGGCCGCATCGATGGCTGCCTTCAGGTTCCGCTGGCCGGAGGTGAAGTTCAGCATCACCGGCACCCGCCCAAAGGCGTGCAGGCCGAAGAAGGTCACGACGACGCCCATCGACGACGGCAGCAGGATGCCGACCCGCTCGGCCGGCTGGGTCATGACCGCGATCTTGCGCCCGAGAACGAAGGCCGCCCGGATCAGCCCGGTGTAGGTGAGAGGCTTCCTGTCCTGGTCCTCCAGGATCTCCTTGTCACCGTAGCGGGCGCGGGCGGCGATCAGGGCGTCGAACAGGGATTCGTCGCCTGCCGATGGGTCGAGGCCGGGCCTAAACAATACGCGTCTCCTCCGGAGGGCATTGTCGCCGCCCCCTCGCTGTCAGGCGCGCAAACTAGTTAAGCGCCGCCACGATGAAAAGATGCGTTACGCAGGGTGAGGCTCTGGGCGCGCGAGGTGTCGGCCTTAATGTTTGACCGGCTCCGATCCCACGCTCGGGCCAGCTTCCGCCTTCGACGGTGGGCTCAACCGGTGACCGCAACACGCTAGCTTTTCTTCGGAGATGGAGCGTGGGTCATGAAGCAGCGGCGACGGATCTATTACTCGGCGGCCCAGAGGGCTGAAATCTGGGATCGCTGGAAGGCCGGCGAGTCGATGAGTTCGATCGGACGGCGGTTCGATCGGGAGTCCTCGTCGGTGTTTTCGGTGCTTTCGCCGACGGGTGGCATCCGGCCT